>NZ_JBEFTX010000018.1:0-177819 GCF_040195635.1 Actinopolymorpha sp. B11F2
CTCCACACCGCCGACCTCACCCTCCTCCTCCAAGCCCACACCGCCTACAACCCCCACACACTCCGAGCGGCCCGCCTACTCTTCGACACCCGCGGCGTCAGCGACGGGACAGCCGAGGTGCTCTGACCATCGTGCTCTCACCCCCCGAGTACACCGCCGACCATGACGTCATCACTCGACCACGAAGTGGGGCACCTGACGGCATCCAGGCTCCCACCGAGCGGATCCGGAGTAGTCCTCTTTCGGATCAAGGCGCCGCTGACGGGACGTGCCCAGATCATGGCTGAATCCCGGGCGAGAGCGCTGCGACCTGGTTGGCCGCCCACGTGGCAATGGGGCCGTGCCGTGCCCTACCATCGCCCGATGGGCACCGCGCGACTCGGCCCACGGAGACGTAGGAGACCCGCCCGCGAGTGTGGAGCGCACGAGCGGACTACGACGATTGGACGGACCGGCCAGTGAGAATGCGTGGGTATGCGGCCATCGGTGGCGTTGCATGGCTGGCGATCGTGACACTCGCAGCAGCCGGTTCGGCCATCGGACTTGCTACAGCAGTATTGTTTGCCGTCCTCGGCCTCCTGGTGCTTGGCACCCTCGCCACCATCGTCACCACTCACCGGTTGCTCCAGAGGGTTCTAGCAGGCGTATCGCGACTCGATACGTCGAAGTTCGATGCAGATCTCAACGCGACCGGAAACCTTGTTCGCCGGGACCTTCGCAAGACCTTCCGGCAGGTCGAAGCGATGCAGAACCTCTACGCGATCCTCGACATTCAGCACGCGCTCCCTGCATCCAGAGGCTTCCCCGCCTCACCTGATCTGTTGCTGTTCCTGGTCGATCTGGTAGACCGCCACCGGCCACGAATGATCGTCGAGTGTGGGAGCGGCCTGTCCACCCTTTGCCTCGCGCTTGCCATGCGCCGCTTCGGTATCGACGGCAAGGTCGTGGCACTGGAGCACCTTGCCGAATACGCCGAACAGTCCGAAGAGCTTCTCCGCAGGCACGAAGTAGGCAACCTCGCCGAGGTTCGTCGCGCACCCCTGGAGCCGTTCGCGTTCGACGGCTCATCGATCGACTGGTACGCGGAAGTTGCTTGGAAGGACCTCGACGGTATCGATCTGCTTTTCGTGGACGGGCCACCAAGCAAGCTGTCGCGGAACGCGCGTTACCCGTCGATTCCGTTGCTGTACGACCGACTGGCCGCCAGTGCGCACATCGTTCTCGACGACTACGCGCGCACGAAGGAGAAGGCCGTTGTCGAACGGTGGCGTAATGACTACCCGAGCCTCGTGGTCGAGAACATCTCGCTGGAGAAGGGCGCAGCGCTACTTACACGCCGCTGAGTCGCTGTAGAACCCGCGATCCGGCACGCCGTGCCCGCCATACAAGGTTGATCCGCCCAACGCGGATGGCAAGGCTCGCGGAGCCCGGCACCTGCCGCGCATACCTCGGCCACTGGAACGGCTTTCCCCACCGGACGCCGCCAGTAAGGCTGTGCTGAGACGGGACGGGGATGTCGCGGTAGGTGTCGGTCGTCCCCACGCGAATGTGCACCGTCCACTCTCCTTCGGGGAGATCGCCCACATCAAACCGCGCGGTGAACCTCCCGCTGTCGGACACGATGGGCATGGTCCGGATGATGCCGTCCTCGGCGTGGAGCGCGACCGCGACAGGGTTGTGGTCGACGAGATCGAACTGTCCATCAACAGCAAGCGAGGTGCCGTCCCAGACCGCGCGGTCAAGCCGTACCGCGTCGCTCAAACTATGTTTGCTCTCGCCTATGTCGACGCTGAGGTTTCCGTACGGAACGGTGAAGTAGGTCGCTACCGCCTGCAGGCCACCGTTGCCGTCATCGGCGAGGTGCAGGGCTGTGGTGGTGCGAAGCTCAGACGTCCGCTGGCTTCCCAGCCGGGCTGTCCTGGTGAAGCCACCACGCCTGACTCTGATATAGAGATCCCAGATACCGTCGGGAAGTGGCCGGCCGTCGGCCACGTCAAGGATGTTCAGGCGTGCCTCGAATCCTCTTTCGTCAGTGTGGGACGCAGTCACGGAGTACTCCGGGGACTCTGTGTCCCTCTCACGGACAGCGATCTCAATCGTGGAGTCCTCTGGAGCGAGCACCCGATCGAGCCCAGCAGTGCCGGTAAGGTGCAGCTCGGATCCTGTGAGGGAGTACGTCATCAGTTGGTGGCTGACCGTGAGGTAGTCGGTGACCTCGAAGTACCTGTCGGCGATCGACACGTCGGGATCGCGGAAGTACGGCAGATTGGCGAAACAGCGATCACCCTCGACTGTGAGGTTGAAAGGCCGGTAGCTCCGCTCGAAGAGATGGACCTCCATCAGGACGTCAAGGAGCTCGCGTTCGACCAGGTGATACCGGAGCCGGAGCGACCATGGGTGCAGCCGCTGTGCAAGTTCTGGCGTGAGATGGGTTCGGACAAGTGCGACGATCCGCGCGAACAACGCTTCCTTCTTGGCCCGATTCTTTTCTCTGGAGAGGTGGCTCATCACGTGCCGCAGCTCCAACTCGAAGTGTCGCCGCAGCAGGTGCTCGCGCTTGTCCGCTGCGGGAACTTCACTGGCCAACAGTGCGCACATGCGTTCCAGGACGGTGAGCCGGGACTCGGTGCCGCCCGACCTGGTGACGTGCTTGCCGTCGTCGCGGCGGATGGCGAAGTAGCAGTCATAGTCGGCCACGACCGAGATCCGGCGTGCCCGAAGGTATGCCAACGCGCTGAAGGGCTGGTCCGAACAGTTCGTCAGATCGGTGGGGAAACGTATCGAGTGCTCCTCGAGCAGGTCTCGACGGAACAGCTTCAAGCAGCACAACGTCCAATAGACCCTGGAGCTGAAGAGATCGGCATCGGGCTGGTTGCTACGGAACATCGATTCCGGCACGCCGCGTCCGCCGACTCCCTTCATCTTACCCAGCACGATGTCAGCGGCGTTTGTCTCGGCGGTCCGGAGCAGCCGCTCCAACGCCTCGCGACCGAGATAGTCGTCTGCATCGACGAAGTAGACATAACGACCCCGGGCGAGATCGAGGCCCTTGTTGCGTGGGGCTGCCGGACCTCCAGACGCCTCCTGGTGAACTGGCCGGATCACATCCGGGTGCAACGCCGCCCACCTGTCCAGCTCCTCTCCGGTGCCGTCAGTCGAGCCGTCATCGACCACGATGAGCTCCATACGCTCGGTCCCGAGCGACTGCGTAAGCACGGAATCAAGGCATTTGGTGAAATACGGCATCGCGTTGTGCGCCGGAATGATGACGCTGACGTCAGGCACACGCATACGGTCCTCCCCTGGATCGTCGCCATGATGAGCAGCCTGTTGACCTGCAGGATCAACTTGCTGCGGAGAGCGGGCTTCACATTGAAGCCAGCTCGTGGGTCTCCAAGGCCCGGCCGCGAGCTGGCTTCCACTCACAACAAGGAATCGGTCGAGTCCGAATTGCAGGTAATGCCTACTAATAGATCGGAATTGGTTGAGGCTAACTTGACGACAAGGCAGGCTTCTTCGAGGCGTTGTGCTTGACACTCCACTCGGCTAAAGCTGCCTCGAGGTCCCCTTTCGCATTGATGCGGTCAAGAAAGGCTGGAAAGTCCGTTTCGGCCGATTCGAGCCACATCGTCATGGCGCTCCGGCCATGAAGGAAGGTCTCTATGTTGGCCGTCACGGTGTCGACATAGTGGCGACAAACCTCGAGGCGCCGCTCCTCTGGCCAATCCTTGACACGCTTGACGATTCCGTGTCCGAAAGCGCGAATCATCGATGCGCGGTACGCAGAGTTCCAGCGCTTGAGAAAGCTACGGGCAACGGCGTCAGGATCTCGGCGGAGGTGGACGTACAGAACCGGGCCGTCGCTGTATCGAGCGCCGAGAGCCCCGAGGTGCCAGCTAAGCCGGTTGTCGACCTCGACGTGGTCCGGCGGAAAGTCAAACCGCTCCGGGCCGACAAGCCGGGCTCGAGACTCGTGACCGGAAGTGTAGTTCGTCAGGTGCCCGCATGCCCGAGAGAATGTAACCGATCCACACCGACCGGTGCAGAGGACGAATATATTCACCGCCGCATGGTTCCACAACGACGTCACACAGGCAACCAGTCGCGGGATCCAACCACGGCCAACTGGTCAGCCCCACACGCGCTGTCTCACGCGCTGTCTCACGCGACCCAGGACGGGACGACCTGGGCCAACCGGTCCGGGTCGGACAGCAGGCGGATCACTGTGACGGCGCCGCCAGTGACCGTGAAGGCCATGACCGAAACCGGCCGCCCATCCACCGTGACGAGGACGCCCGGAACACCGTCGACGACCGCCGGATGACCCAGTGCACCCGAGCGTGCGCCCAGCGTCGCCTGAGCCGCCACCTCGTTCGCGCCGCGGACGACACGGGTCCCTACGGGGCTGGTTTGCCGGAGCTCGACATCGGGGGCGAGCACGGCGAGCAGTCCCGCAATGTCACCCCGGCCGGCTGCCGCGAGGAACGCGTCGACGACCTCCTGCTCCGCCGCGTCCGCTGCCGCCGCCGGCTTCCCCAGGCGGATCCGCCCGCGTGCCCGGCTGGCCAGCATCTTCGTGGCGGCGGTGCTGCGGCCGAGGATCGCGGCGATGCCGTCGAACGGGATCTCGAACACGTCGTGGAGGACGAAGGACACCCGCTCGGCCGGGGTGAGGGCGTCCATGACGACGTACAGCGCGAGGCCGACGGAGTCCGCGAGCAGGACTTCCTCCTCGGGATCCGCCCGCGAGCCCCCGGCGTCCTCCCGCCCGAGCACCCCGACG
The DNA here is from genome assembly GCF_040195635.1 of Actinopolymorpha sp. B11F2. Classification (NCBI taxonomy): domain Bacteria; kingdom Bacillati; phylum Actinomycetota; class Actinomycetes; order Propionibacteriales; family Actinopolymorphaceae; genus Actinopolymorpha; species Actinopolymorpha sp. B11F2. The sequence continues at coordinate 4,784 of NZ_JBEFTX010000018.1, forward strand.
CTCAGCTCGAGCGGCTGCTCGCCCCGGACCCCGCGCCTGCGGAGCATGTCGAGGCAGATCCGCCCGGTCACGGTGGTGAGCCAGCCGCGCAGGTCCTCGATACGCCCTCCGCCGGTGCGGGCGAGGCGCAGCCATGCCTCCTGCACGGCATCGTCGGCGTCGGCGTGCGAACCGAGGATGCGGAACGCGATCGCGTGCAGATAGGAACGATGGCTCTCGAACTCGGCGGCGATCTGTTCTTGCTCAGTCACGGTCTTCCCCCCGCGTGGGCGGCTGTGTCACCTATCAGGACGCATCGCGAGCCCGTGAGGTAACGCCCGAACCGGTGTTACTTCAGGCCGCGGCCGGCGTTACCTCCAGCCGCCGCCATACGTCGTGGTGCCGTCCAGAGATCCACGATCTGCTCCACGGAGGAACGGTGAAAGCACGAATCCAGAACGCGGGGGTTCAGCCCGACGTCACCACCGGCGTCCAACACCTCTTCAAGGCCATCTACGCCGGGGGCGCACCCCGTCAGACGCTGGAGCTGGTGCATCTGCGCGCGAGCCAGATCAACGGCTGCAGCGCCTGCGTCGACACCGGCGCCGAGACCTCGAGGAAGGCCGGTATCGGACCTGAGAAGCTACTGGCCCTCGCCGCGTGGTACGAAAACCCGCTCTTCGACGACGCGGAGCGGGCGGCGCTCGCCCTCACCGAGGCCGCGACCCGGCTCTCGGACCGACCCGGCGCGGTCACCGACGAGATCTGGGCGGAGGCCGCCAGACACTACGACGAGGGGCAGCTCCATGCCCTGGTACTGATGGTGGCGGTCACCAACTTCTTCAACCGCATCAACACAACTCTCCGGGTGCCGGCCGGGACCCGGTGGGACTGACGCCGAACAGGGCGGCACGCGGGCGCGGAAGGTCGTACGCGTGCGTCTGTTCCGTTCAGACGAACGGACATGCCGGCACCGGCACCGCCGATCGCAGCACTTTCGAGGGGCGTCTCGACCCGCAGTCGAGCGCTTGACAAGTGCTGCGTCGGTCGGGGATTGTGCCGCCACGGCGGTGACCGGTCGCCGAGCTGTGGAACATCTCGCCCCAGTCGGGGTTCCATTGGCGAAGGGGAGTTCGCCCTCTCGGTCGTCGATATCACAAGCCGTTCTCTCCAACACCGCGTCGCTGGGGGACGAAGGTGTTCAGAGGAGGCTTGTCATGACCAGGCACGCCAGCTTCAAGAAGGTCGTCCGGCGCCACGCCGAGCAGACCGGGCAGCGCTACACCGAGGCGTTGACCGATCTCGAGGGCCTCGGTGCGCGCATGGACCACATGCCCGCCGCTGACCGGCTGCTCGCGCATCTACGGGATCGGTACGAAATCGACGCGACGGCGGCGACGAAGCTGAGTCCGCACGCCACGTACGTCTTCCGCATCGACAGGAATGACGGCGACCCGTGGATCGCCCGTGCGTTTCACCCCGCCCGTCCGAGGGCCGGCGCCGAGGGCGACGCCGCGATTTTGCGATTCCTGGAGCGGCACGACTACCCCGCGGAACGTCTCGCGGTCGACGACGCGGTGTCCGACTTCGACGGAAGCTCCGTCCTCGTCACCCGATTCGTCGAAGGCGAGCCCCTCCCCAAGGGCAGCGAGATCGCCCTCATGGGTGACCTGCTCGGACGGCTGCACGCGCTGCCGTACGACGAATCGGCCAGCCGCCCCGGTGGAGCCGTTGGTGATGACCCCAGCCGGGAAGGCGCTCCGCGTCAGGACCTGCTGGCCGCCCTGTCGTTTCTCGACGCGGTGGACACGAAGGTCTCGGCGGCCCATCGCCAGCGATTCGAGCAGCTCCGGGACCAGGTGCGCGCGGCTGACGACGGTCACGGTCTTCCCGAGGCGCTGCTCCACGGCTGCCTCCTCGCCTCTCCCGATCACGTGGTCGTGACCGGGCAAGGGCCGGCCGCAATCCATTGGATGGGATCTGGGCGTGGTCCGCGCCTCGCCGACTTCGCCTACCTGATGTGGGGCACCTGGCTCAATGAGGAAGAGATCGACGCGGGCGTCAACGCCTACCGCCGGCACGTCGAGCTGACCGACGAGGAACTCGACCGACTCGAGGCGGTGATGCGCATGCGGCCGCTGTACCTCATGGCCTACACGTACCGGCGTCACGTCGAGAGGCACCACGACGGCGGCGCCGAAGTCGACTGGAAGTGGTTCAACCCCGAGTACATCCACGCAGCTGCGGCCGCGACCAGAGCCGCGTTCCGCAGATAGGTAGCGTTCGCGAAATGGTGGGGAAGCTGAGGGTTCTCGGCGCGGCCGAGCACAACCTGCGTGACGTCGACGTCACGTTCGGGCCCGGCGTGACTGCCGTCGTCGGCGTGTCCGGCTCGGGGAAGTCGTCGCTCGCGTTCGACGTGATCTACACCGAGGCGCGGCGCCGGTTCATCGAGACGCTCGCACTCGGCCGTCGAGGCGGACGCGTGCCGGCCGCGCAGGTACGCAGCATCGAGGGGTTGGGGCCGGCGGTCGCGATTGCCCAGAACGTGCTGAACGTCAATCCGGCTTCGACGGTGGCGACGTCGGTTGGCCTGCACCCGTTCCTGCGTATTCTCTACGCCCGATTCGCCGACGTCTCCTGCCCGCGTTGCGAGGTGCCGGTACGGGCGGTGTCGCGCGAAGAGCGGCTCGCCATCGCCCTGGACATGCTCGCCTCCGCGGGCACTGTCGAGGTCGAGGTGGCGGTGGTGCGGAGCCTTCGGCGCAGCCACGCGCGCCTGCTTGCCGGGCTGCGCGGCCAGTTCGATGCGGTCACGATCGACGGGCGTCCGTGGGCGGCGAGCAACTCCAGCCGCGTGCCGCGGCTCGACCCGACGGTCCCGCACGACGTGGTCGTACGCGTCGCCACGCTGCACGCGGGAGCGTCGGCGGCAGACGTTCGCGCCACGCTCGAGCGTGCCGACGCGTTGGGCTCACCGGAGGTCCGTCTCGGCGGTACTCCGGTGCTGCGGGCGCCGATCTGTCCGAGCTGCTCGGCGTGGGTCCGGCCGCTGGAGCCGTCCGCGTTTCGCGACGCGGCGGTTCCTCGTGGGGAGACGATCCCCACACCTCCGCTGCCTTGTGGGGAGACGATCCCCACACCCCCGCTGGACACGTCGTCGCATCGCATCGCCGGCGTCACCCTGACCGAGTTGCTGGCCTGCTCGGTGAGCGAGGTTCTCGAGTTCGTCGACCACCTGCCAGTCGGCCTGCGTGCTGCACGAATTCAGGATGAGCTGCTGCGGCGACTGAGGCCCCTGGTCACGTTGGGACTCGGCCACCTCAGCCTCGACCGGTCGATGCCGACGCTGTCGCGCGGAGAGGCGCAACGGACCCGACTCGCGGTCGTGCTCGGCGGCCGGCTCGAAGACCTCCTGCATGTCCTCGACGAGCCGACCATCGGGCTGCACCACACCGATCTCAAACGCCTGCTGGATGCCATCGCGTCGTTGCCGGGGCCCGTCCTGATGGTCGAACACGACCGGGCCGCGATCGCCATGGCCGACGATGTCGTCGAGATCGGCCCGGCCGGAGGCCGCGGCGGCGGCCAACTGGTCTTCCAAGGGACGCCCGCCGAACTGTGGCGCGCCGGCACGGCGTCCGGTCGCGGCTTCTCGGCGACGACGCGCACGCGTCGTGCGCGCCGCCCGCTCGCGGAGGGGCGGATCGGCATCACTGGCGCCCACCTGCGCAACCTGCGCGACCTCGACTGCGAGATCCCGCTCGGAGCGCTCACCGTCATCACGGGCCCGTCGGGAGCAGGCAAGACCACGCTCGCCCGCGACGTGTTGCTGGCCTCGATCCGAGCCAACGCGCCGATCGGTTGCGCGACCTTCGACGCTCCAGCCGTACGCGCAATCGCCGTCGATCAGAAACCGCTGGGCAACAACCCGCGTTCGAATCCGGCAACCTATACGAAGGTGTTCGACCGAATCCGCGACGTGTTCGCGAACGAGACCGGGCGATCCGCGTCGGAGTTCACGTTCAACCGAGCCGAAGGGGCGTGCCCGGAGTGCGAGGGGATGGGCGCGGTCGCCATCAGCCTGAGCGACCTGGCGCCCATCTGGATGCCGTGCGAGGCCTGCGACGGCCGCCGTTATCGGCCCGAGGTCCTCGAGGCAACATGGGCGGGGCTGTCGATCGCTGATGTGTTGGACTTGGGCGTCGACGAGGCCCACGCGCTTTTCGTCGAGCACCGGTCGGTCACGCGCATCCTCGAGACCTTGCAGGAGGTTGGGCTCGGCTATGTGACCCTCGGGCAACCCTCGCCCAGCCTCTCGGGCGGCGAAGCGCAACGAGTCCGCCTCGCTCGCGAGGTGACCAAGGCCAAGTCCGGCGACCTCGTGCTGCTCGACGAGCCCACGACCGGCCTTCACCCTGGCGACCTGGACCGACTCCTCACCGTGCTCGACAAGCTGACGGTCAACGGCTGCACCGTGGTCGTCGTCGAACACCAGGCCGACGTGATCGCCTCCGCCGACTGGCGGATCGATCTCGGCCCGGGCGGTGGTCCCGACGGCGGACGCCTCCAGAACTGCGGCCCGCCCGTGAACGAGAAGCAGCCGCGGGTGACGCCCCGCGCCAAGTCGCGCCGCGGCCGACGGTCGAGCGACGCCATCCAGGTGCGGGGCGCCCGCGCCCACAACCTGCAGGGTGTCGACGTCCAGTTCGCCAAGGGCCGATTCACCGTGGTGACGGGCGTGTCGGGATCCGGGAAATCGTCGTTGGTCCACGACGTCGTCGCGGCGGAGGCCAACAGGCGGCTGCTCGAGTGCCTGTCGGTCTACGAGCGCCAGTCGGTACGCGAAGGACCGGAAGCCCCGGTCGACTCGCTCACCGGGCTGGGCCCGACGACCATCATCGACGCGGGCGGGACGAACCTCGGTCCGGGTGGGCCTGCCGCCGAGCATGCGGCCCGGACGACCGTCGGCCGCTCCAGCGACCTCGACCGCCTCATCACGCTCGTCCTGGCGCGCACCGGTGTGAGGACCTGCCTCGCGTGCGGTAGTGACAGCGTCCGGCGTGGCTCGCCAACACCGGAGGCGGCGTGGGCCTGCGGCACCTGCGGGGCGGCCGCGGTGCCGATCGAGCCGCGGCACCTCATGGGATCGCCCGTGTCCATCTGCCCGCAGTGCCTCGGTCTCGGCGTCGAGCGGGAGTTCGACTTCGACAAGGTGATCGTGAAGCCGGACGCACCGTTCGGCTCGGGAATCTTCGGCGGACCGCTCGCGTGGGTGCACGTGACCTCCGCGGACCGGTTCCTGCAGGCGCTCATCAGGCGCTACGACTTCGACCCGACCACCACGCCATGGTCCGAGATGTCAGACGAGGCCCGGCACGCGATCTTGTTCGGCGTCGAGGGTTGGGTCGGCCTGAACTACTGGGCGCAGCAAGATCTCGGCGGCATGCACACAAGGGTGTTCACCTGCCGTGCGTGCGATGGCAACCGTCTGCGCGCTCCCTACCTGGCCATCCGCATCGGGCACCACGACCGCAACGACCTGTTCTCGTCGTCATGTGCGGAGATCGAACAGGTCCTGACCTCGATGGAGGCGCCACTCGACACCCACGCGGCCGACGCCCGCAGGCTGGCGTTGCACCGCATCGGCTTCCTCCGCTCCGTCGGGCTCGGCTACCTCCACCTGAACCGCATGACCTGGACGTTGTCTGCGGGCGAGGCGCAGCGGATCAAGCTGGCGTCGGTGCTCGGCGGCGGCCTCGTCGGCATGACCGTTCTGCTCGACGAACCGTCCCGAGGGCTGCATCCCTCAGAAGTAGCCGCGCTCGCCGGCGCCCTGAGCGAGTTGCGCGACGCCGGCAACACCGTGATCGCCGTCGAACACGACCCCACCCTCATCCGCGCCGCCGACGATGTCCTCGAGATCGGCCCCGGTCCCGGACGTGCCGGCGGCCGCCTCATCGATCTCACCAGCGACCAGTCGGTCACCCGGGCGGCGCGCGACGGAGGAACCTCGGTCCCTCGCCGCGACCGACGGGTGCCGGCTGGGTGGATGCACGTCACGGGCGTACGTGAGAACAACCTGCGCGGCCTCGACGTCCGCATCCCGCTCGGCGTGCAGGTCGGCGTGTGCGGTGTGTCCGGGTCGGGAAAGTCCTCGCTCGTCGTCGACACGATCGCGCTGGGACTGGCGCGACCGAAAACCAACATCACCGGCGTCGGCGTCATCCGCGTCCAGCCCGGCGTTCACGACGCCATTTCGGGAGCGCCCGGCCGCACCATCGTCGCCGACCAGGCCTGCGCCGAGATCACCTCACCCGGCATGTTCCTCGGGTTCATCAACGCGGTCCGCAAGTCGTTCGCCGCAAGCGAAGCGGCCCGCGAGCAGGGCATCACGATCAAGGACCTCGCCTACGGCTGCGACGCCTGCGGCGGCAAGGGGACGTGGCAGGAGGGCATGTCGTTCCTGCCGTCGGTGACCCAGATCTGCGAGGCGTGCGGCGGTTCCGGCTACCGCCGCGAGGTCGCCGCCCTGGTCGAGCGGGGCCGAACCCTCGCCGACATCGAAGCCCTCACCATCGGCGAACTCGTCGAGGAGTGGGGCGACATCGACGCCGTGCACCGCGTCGGCGACGCCGCTCTCGCGCTCGGCCTCGGCTACCTCATCGTCCGCCAGCCCGGTTGGAGCCTCTCGGGCGGCGAAGCGCAGCGACTCAAGCTCGCCAAACAGCTCGCCCGCCCCGCCAAGGAGGGCAGCCTCTACGTCCTCGACGAGCCCACCGTCGGTCTGCAGGTCACCGACGTCGCCGTGCTTGCTCGCGCCCTCGACACGATCGTCGACGCCGGCAACACCGTCCTGGTGGTCGAGCACGATCCCGTCCTCCTCGCCACCTGCGACTGGCTCATCGAACTCGGTCCCGGTGCCGGACCCGACGGTGGCGAGATCGTTTTCGAGGGCCCACCCGAAGAACTCGCCAAGACCGACACAGCCACCGCGCCGTACATCCTCGAGGCCCTCACATGAAGATGACATCGCTCCTGCTCGGAGATCCGTCCCCGTCGCTCCAGTGGCGCGCGGCGGTCGAGCTCGAGGGAATCACCGCTGACAACGACGACGTGCAGGAGTCGCGCGCCGAGATCCGCGAGAGCGCTGTGGTCCGGTCGCTCCTCGCTCGGCTCGAAGCCGCGCGCCACCGACCCAACGCTGCGGGCTACCTGCTCTGTCAGCTCGCGTACCTCGGGTACACCGGGCCCGAGTTGGGCGACGCGGTCGACGCCATTTTCGCCCGCCAGCAGGAGGACGGGTCGTGGCGAGTGTGGCTCGACGACGACAACGATCAGCCCGCACCCAATCCCACCCGGAAAGCACAGCCACAGTTGGCCCCATCCGATGGACCGCGGTTCGTCCCCATGCAGACCGTCGTGCCGTTGCGCGGCATCGCCGCTGCGGGCTTTGCCACCGACCCTCGTGCCGAGCGCGCCTACGAATGGCTCCTGGGCGTACGCCTCCCCGACGGGTCCTGGCCGTCCGGACCCAAAGCCGATCTCGGCGGTCCCGGACGCCCCTCACAGCCGGAGAAGGACTACCGGCGACTCACCCGAGGCGCTGGGTGCCGATCGTCGACGACCGGCGCCGTCGCCTGCTTCGCGCTGCACCCCGAGCGGAGACGATCGGACGCCGCCCGCATCGGCGTCGACCATCTCCTCGCCCGAGAGACCCGAGACGAATCGACGCTCGGCTGGGAGGTCTCCCGCCTCGTCGGGCTCGAACGGGCCATGGGACAGGTCACCTTCTACGTCACCTTCGATCTCGCCTTTCTCCTCGACCTCGCGTCCCGATGCGGCGTCTCACCGCAGGACCGACGAGTGCGAGAGCTCGTCGCCTACCTCGAGACGTTGCGAGGGCCGTATGGCCTTTGGCAGCACCACGCCCACCCGCAGCTGTCCCGCTGGCTGACGTTCGACCTCGAGTGCAGCCTCCGCCGGCTCGCCGACGGCGACTGGATCGGCAACGAAGAACCCGCCGCCTTCACGCCCTACAGACGGGGGCGGCGGCGCTACTAGCGGGGCAATACCCCGGCTCGCGTCCGGCGGCTGCCAGGTTCACCAGGCAGGATTCTCCGGGCCGTCCCCGAAGTCCGGGATCGGCAACCGGGCACCACCCTGGCGGGCCGACTCGAACGCGATCACACCCGGCAGCGTGAACCGGGCCGCCTTCCAGGCGTTCACCGGCGGCTGCGTCTTGGTTGTCACCGCCCGGACGAAATCGTCGGCCAGGAAGTGGTGGGAGCCCTCGTGCCCGTTGTGCGCGCCCTCGAACTCCTTGGGCAGCCGGCTGCGGTCCTGCACCTTGGCGGTGCCGGAGGCGAAGCTCTGCATCAGTGCCGGGTCGACGTCGCCGAATCCCTCCGGCATCTGACGTTCGCGGGTGTAGAAGAGATCGCTGATGTCGAGGGTGTCGCCCTTGCGGTAGTCCTCACCCTCGGTCTTGATGCTCCAGGTGGCGCCGTGACCGGTCTGCTCCATCACCGAATCGGTGCCGTAGAACCGGAACCTGGACTCATGCCCCTGCCAGTAGCCGACCCGGCGGAACTCGTTGGTGCGCATCGCGCCGCCGTCGGCGAGATGAAACAGCCCGCTCATGTTGGAGAAGTCGTTGCCCCACAGCGACACGTCCTTGTCGAAGACGCCGTCTCCGCGATCGTCGACGATGCCGATGCAGCTGACGCTGGTGGCGTAGGTCGGCAGCGCGCCGAGGACGCCTCCGATCGCGTGCGTCGGGTAGAGCATGGGCGGGTAGCTGGCGGTCTTCTTCCAGTCCTCGCCGCCGCTGTACTTGTAGGCGGCGTAGAAGCCGTTGTCCATGTCGTGGACGTAGTCGCCCTCGGCGTAGAACACCCGTCCGAACGCGCCCTCGGCGACCTTGTCGCGGGCCCAGACCACGGCCGGGTTGTAGTAGCTGGTCTCGCCCATCATGTAGATCAGCCCGGTCTCGGTGACCTTGTCGACGATCGCCTTGATCTCCTCGACGGTGATCGCCATCGGCACCGCGGAGTAGACGTTCTTTCCGGCCTCCAGGGCCTGCAGCACCAGCGAGCCGTGCGTCCAGCGCTGGGTCATCACCGCCACCGAGTCCACGTCGGAGGCCAGCATTTCCTCGGCGTCGGCGAACGTGCCGGCCAGGTCGTACTTCTCCTGGTGCTCCTTGGCCCGTTCGGGAACGAGGTCACAGGCGTAGACCGCCTCGACGTCGGGATGCATCTGCCACAACGAGATGAAACTGCGGGCGAACTGCCCGGTACCGATGACGCCGATCTTCATGTAGATCATCCTTGCCGCTGGTCTTGGTCGTGTACGAGCGGGGATCGCCCTGCCGGGTTCACACCCACGTGAGGGCGCCGAGACAGGCTACGGGCCGCCGCAGTCCCGGACCACTCCCGGACCGAAGCAGGACACCGGGCTGACTCGCCTGGTCCCATGGCCGGCTCCCCGACGTCGGCCGGACCGCGCCACCGGTAGGCGACACCTTGGTGAAGTTGAACTCGCTCGCGACTCGCTGCCGGGAGATCGCGACTAGCCCTTCGGCGTCCGCGATCCGGACGCGAAATGTCGGCTTGCCGGACCGACTAACTGTGTCTACGATACACAGTGTCTGGCAGACGCAGTGTTGGCCACGTCGCGTTGGATGCTTTGACAGGAAGCTCACCGGGAAGGCGACGGCGGGTCGCCACGAGGAGGACAGTGCAATGACCACACGTATGGGCAAGGTGATCGCCGAGATCACGATCTCGGCCGACGGGTACGTGGCCGGGCCCAACCAGAGCGAGGAACGCCCGTTCGGTGAGGACGGCGGCGACGGCTGGGGCGACAAGCTGCACGCCTGGATGTTCGACGGCTCCGAGGAGAACCCGGCCGAGGTCGAGCAGCCGACAGCGCCTGGGGCGTTCGTGATTGGCCGCAACATGTTCGGCCCCGTGCGTGGCGAGTGGGACCGGCAGTGGAACGGCTGGTGGGGCGACGATCCGCCGTTCCACGCCCCGGTCTTCGTGCTCACCCATCACGCGCGCGATCCGCAGCCGATGGACGGCGGAACCACGTACTACTTCGTCACCGACGGAATCGAGTCGGCACTGGCACAGGCACGCGCGGCGGCCGGCGACGGCGATGTCTCTCTCCAGGGAGGCGCGGCCACCATCAACCAGTACCTCGCCGCCGGCCTGGTCGACGAGCTACGGCTGCACATTGCGCCACTCACGCTCGGCGCCGGCGCGCGGCTGTTCGAGGGTGTCCCGCCGCTGAAACTCGAGCAGGTGGAATCGCGAGTAGCGAAGACGGTGACGCACGTGACCTACCGCGTGCTGTCCTGAGCAGGACGGCGGTGTGCGCGACTACCGCGCACCCCAGCTTGTGACGTCCGGACAGATGCCCGCCCCTTGCGGCGCTGGGCGGTCAGCTCGCTGGTGTGCAGTCGAGGGTGTGAGGCGAGAGTGTGGCGACCAGGCGTAGCTCACCGATGACTGTGGAGGCGTCGTTGTCGACGTTCGCGCCGGCCCACTGGACAGCCTGCCTGCGCAGTCTCTCGTCTCGTGCGAGCACGATGCCGGCCAGTTCGGTGAACAGTTCCTTGCAGGTCGGGTTGCCCGGTCCGTAGGCACACATCAGGTCTGCCTCTCGTACACGATTCTCGGAGTCGTAGGCAATGGTGACCTCGAGCTCGCTCGCGGTATTACCTCGAGGACTGCACTCCGCGCGTCTGGGTGATCGACTGTTGATGCGGGAGTGGAACTCGCAGGTCCATTCCTTCTGGGCAAGCCAGTCCCTGGCAATTGCCGACACCGTCGCTCCGCGAATGTAGCGTTGCGTCCCATGCGGAAAGTGGGCATCGACGGTTGGCGGGTCGGTCGGACCCTTCGGACCGGTACCTGCGAAAACCCCGATCGCAGCCCCTGTTCCCCCGGCCACGAGCACCATGAACACGAGCGCAACCACCATCGCCGGTCGCCGGCGCCGCCGCGGGAAGCCTTGTGCGGGCGGGTACGAACGATGCGGCTGCGGGCTGGGCGACAGCGGAGGCTGCATTCCCCATTGCGGCTGATATTCCCACGTCCGCGGTGGCGGCTCCCGCGGTGGCTGCGGCGCCCATTGCGGCTCGTGCCGCCCTGCGAGCTGCGGTGGCGGTGGCGGCGGCTCCCGATGCGGTGGCCGTGCCGGCGTCGTGCGGTGTGGTCGCGGCCGCCACTGCGGGGAGGCTGGCGTGGTCATCGTCGAATCACCGCGTCCACGTCGAGGTCGACGATGTTCCCTGCTGTGGCATCGATCTCGTACCTGTAACCTCCGACGTCGGCCACTGCCGTGGCGCGGGACTTTACCTGCCGGTGTAGCCACGTGTTGATCTGTGCTTCGAACTCCGGCTCATGTGCATAGGGGAGGTGGGCTGACCACTCCAGGTAGGAGATGGCCGCCTTGCCGGGCTGGGTCGTTTCGCTGCTGGGCGCACCGTCGATCACCGTGCTGACTTGTGCCGAGTACGTGTGGATCTGACCGCCGACCATCTCCAGGGTGAAGGCGTACTGCGTGAGGCCGATCTGCAGCACGCAGTTTCGGTTGTCGGCGGACGTCGTGCACGTGTGGCCCTGCGCCTTCAACGTGCCGATGACACTCGCGGCGTCGAGTTCCGGTATGCAGGCCTTGGCAGAACCGACACAGTGTGTGGGCCCGAACTGAGGTGTCAGCCTGCTCGCGGCGACGTACCCACCAATCCCGCCCGCGGTGAAGGCGAACAGGCCAGCCAGGATGGTGGTGGCGACGATGCGGCCCGTTCGGCGGCGGAGCGGTCGACGGGCGGGGACAGCATCAGGTACGACGCGCGCAACGGATGGATGCGGCCACTGCCCGCCCGGCCCCGGCCACTGGCCCTGAAGCGGCTGCCACTGACCTCCGTACGGCCCAGGGCGTCCGTACGGCCCAGGGTGTCCGTACGGCCCCGAATCTCCGTGCGACGCTGGCTGCCCGTGCGGCAGGCCATGTCCGTCCGATCCAGGGTGTCCGCGTTGGCTGGTGTGGGCCCGCGGGGTTTCCGTCATATCGCCCCCCTACGAACGAAGTCGGCCCACTGCTGGAGGAACGCAGGTCCTCTGATGCCCATCAACTGCTGGCAGATTCGGTCGAAGGCAGGTTCGTCGACCAACGGTGCGTCCGCAGGCTCGCTGTGCGCGATCAGGCTGGCGTAGAACTCGACCACGGCCTCCCGCCCTTTCATCTGCTCGACGTAGACGAAGACCGAGGCGCCGATGTCATAGCTGAAGACGACGTCCTCTGAGAAGAAGTCCTCCAGGCGCGGTGGCTTTCCGGAGAACTTTCCGGCGGCTACCGCGACCCGTACGACGTAGCGCAGATAGTCCATCCGGCTTGGATTGTCGACGGTCTCCACCCATCGGGCGAAGCCCTCCATCGCCCACCGAGGCGCGGACACCACCAGGTTGCCGGAACTGCCTGCGACACTTGTCGCCCGGGCGGAAACCGCGTGTGCCAACTCGTGCCGCATCACCAGTTCCGGATCGTCGTTCCACGCCTCCGCGACTCGAAGGTTGACCACGATCCGCGAGCCCGCGTATTGGCCGCTGTAGACCTGCCCGTTCCGCCGTACGCCCTGTAACGGAATCTCGACGCCCTCGAGCGCGGAGCTGAAGCCGGCGAACGAGCCGAGGCCGAACCACTTCTTCATGTTCTTGGTGTTCCGCGTGAAGAACAGCAGATGGCCGGGAAACCTGATCCGATCTCCCCACAGGGCCTCAACGTCATGGAGGTGGGCCTTCGCCACGGAAGCGTAGCGGTCGAGATCGGTGACGCTCGAATCGCCGGCGAGCCAGACCTTCCCCGCTCGAATCACCTGCAGGCGGGTGAAGTTCCACGGCGCATTTGCCTTCGGACCATGGGCTATCTGTTCCGCATCCGTGGTCACGCCGTCGATCTCTGTGATGAACAGCTTGTCGTACCGCGGGACCAGTGTGTACTGGAACGTCTCCGCGGGTGCGACCCCACCAGGTCCGGCGTCGGTGGTGAGCTGGGTGATCTGCAGGACCGGGACGAAACGTATGAGCGCACCGTCCTGCACATGGGTGGTCTGCTCCGTCACGTAGTCGAACCTGGTGAACTCGAACTGCCGCAGGTTGGCGAAGAGCAACTTCTGGCTCCTGACAAGCCGGTCGTTCCGTTCGTCAAGGTCGGCCAGGAACGTCCTCTCGTCATCGTTTCGGAGAGCCTTCACCCGACGGTCGAGGATCTCCCGAAACTCCCGAACCACGGGATCGCCGCCGACCTCGCGGCTGATCGTCCGGATGGTCGGCCGCGGCACCTGGCCACACCCGGCAACCAGCAGACCAGCCGACAACACCGCCCGCCTCGACAACCCCGACCGGTTCGAGCCCGATCCGGTGTCCAGCTCACACGGCGCCCTCACACGCCACCACCGCCTCAGCCGAAACGGTGGATCCGGCACCGGCGATCGGCACGCGGTCGCGCAGCCCGTCGGAGAACCTACGACGGTAGAGGCTGCGACACGTCGTCGGCTTCAAGCACACTGCAGTTTCGACAGGCCGGCACCGAGCAGACATGGAAGACTCCCCACCCCAATGATGACGATTCCCCCGTCAGCTCAAACTGGGCGTATTTCTACACCACGCCCGACGGCCCTGCGCCGGAACCTCGCAGATCCGCCCCTTCGACGACCTTCGGTCTCTTCCGGACAGCTACGCAGGGCCGCTGCTTTTGCCGCTTTTGCCCAAATCCCTCCGCCACATTTGAACATCGAGGACTGGAGCGAACCGATAAGAAAGGGCCAGAAAGTCCCTACCTCTGTCCTTTTCCATTCAAATCGGACATTTCTTAAAGGAATAGAGGACTCAACGTGAGATCACGTCGGGTGTGGGGCCGCCTTGCTGGCGGTCGCGGGCCTGACGGGGGGATTGGTTGCTGCCGGAACGACCGGTGGCGTACCGGGAATCGCGTGGGGTGACCTCTGTTCCGGTGTCGGCCTGTCGGGATCGACGTACTACACCAAAGGCACTGCGCCCGTCGGCCACCCGCCCACCCCCCGGCTCTCAGGACGTCGCTGCGACGAGCCCGTACGCCCGGATCGTGGTCATGCTGAAGACATACGACCGGTCGGTGACCGTCTTGGCCCGGACCGAGACGAATCCGTTCGGCTTGTTCGGGTGGTTCACGATGCCGTGCCAGCCGAGGGTGGAGTCCCGGGTGGTCGGCACGTCCTTCCACGTCTTCCCGTCGTCGAACGACACCGACAGGGCGACCGTCTGTGGCGTTCCCGTTTCCCGGGGCGGGTCGACGGTGAGGTCGAGCCGGAACGGCTTATCGGCAGGCGCCCGGCCGTACACGTCGAACGCGCCGGAGACCCGGATGTTCAGGAGCCTCATCGGGTGGACAACGTTCGGCGTGTGGCACTGGTACTTCCAGAACGCGTGCACGCTGGTGGCGTACTTCGACCAGGTAGGTGTGTGCCGCGCCAGGAGGTCGAGGGTGTACCACGCCGACGGCAGGGCCTGCGGACCGGTCTCTAGCAGGAACGGAGCGTCAACCGTGTCGGCGGGCACCCCGGTGCCCTTCAGCGTGGCTCCGCCGGTGATTCCGGTCGTGTCCCACCAGATGATCCGGTTGTTGTCGACCGACGGCGAGAACGGTTCGAAGGTGATGTTCATCGTCTGGTCGCCTTTGCGCTCGCCGCTGGCCTCGGGCCGGTAGGCGGCCGGACTCCACGGCTGCTCGACGCTCTCCCCAGCGGGCAGGAGCACCGGCGTACGGAGCTCCGAGTACCTCAGGGCCAGGGGACTCGGCCCGACGTCCAGGGACGCCGACCACGGCAGTGGCTCCGAACCGAACGTGGGGCTGGTGAAGTGCACCTGCTTGGACGGCAGCCTGGTGTCGTAGAAGCCGCCGAGCCCGACCTGTACGTCACCCGGCAGCTGGGACTCGCGGAAGTACACGCCGTCGAGGTCGAGGCCGGTGCCGGGGGAATAGAAGGTGGACCTGATCTTGGCGAGGTCGGCGTTGCGGATCTGGTAGGACGTGGTCGCGGGGATCCGCTGCGGTGCGCCGACGAGCAGGTCGTACATGCCCCAACTGGTGCTCAGCGACTGGAACATCGCGAAGTTGTACGCCCGGTCGGTCACCTCGGACGTGGTGCTCGCGAAAGCGCGGAAGTTCGTACCTGCCGGGATGGTGACCAGCGTGGTCCACGGCCGCCCGGCGAAGAGCTCGACGGTCCCGAACGTCGTGACGATCGGCTTCGGGCTCGGCGCCTGGATCCTCGCGGTGACCTCGTGCGCGTTCCGGGCGTCGAGGGTCATCGTGAGGTTGCCGTTCACCGTGAAGTTGGGGCGTGCCAGGTCGGTGTAGCTCGTCGGCTTGAATCCGTGTGCGGTCACGATGATCTCGCCGAAGCTGTACCTGCCGGGGGGCACCTGGGCGCCCACGCCGGTCTTTCGGGGCTCCAGGTTGTAGATGTCCTCGGTGTCGAGGTTGAGGACCACCGGCTGGGTGATGAAGCCCTCGTCGAGGCTGGTGAGCAGATGCCCGTTGCGGTCGATGATCCGCAGCAGGACGCTGTACGTCGCCGCCTGGGGACCGGCTGCCGTTCGGGCGTGCGGGTGCGCCCCGCTGCCACGCGCCGGTGCACCGGCGTCCGTGGTCGCGCCAGATGGCTGGGTCGCCGGGCGGACTGCCGACGGTCGGAGGCGCAGGGACAGATTCTCGACACCGGCCGTGAGCGCTCCGCCGACAGGGCGGGGCGTACCCACCTCGGCCGGCTTCGGTCCGGTGAGCCAACGCCAGAACGCCGCCGCATCCTTCTTGCGGACAGCGAGCGGCGTCGAGTTCCCCGTGGTCTCCTGCCCCGCCAGGGTGGCTCCGTCGGCGTGACCCGCCACCGCGCCCCGGCCGGGTGCGTGTCGGGCGGCGACCGGGAGCACCTTCGTCGACGCGTCGTCGTAGCCGGCGGCGATCAAGCCCGCGACGTCGAACAGGCGCGGGTCAAGCCGCCCCGACCGCAGCAGCGGCCGCGCGTCGGAGGGGACGACCTCGATCGCGGTGCCCTGGTAGCGGATGCTGTACGGCCGCGCCACGCGGCCCGGCAGCGGCGTGGGGACCACAGTCCGCGACCCGTCAGCCTGGGTGGTGATCCGTACCCGGTCGCCGGTGACAAGGGTGACCATCGAGACTGTGGGCCTGCCGGATGCGGCACCGGCGACCTCGTGGGTTCCTGTGGTGTGGTGGGACGAAGCGACGGGGTCGGCGGCGGCGCCGGAGACGCCGGAGACGCCGGCGACGACGAGCGTGCCTGCGAGACCCGCCAGCAACGTCATCCAGGGGCGAGCCATGGTCATCCTCGTTTCGTGAGGTCGCCCCCAGCAGCCCGGGACCGTTCCGGCGGAACGTCGGGCAGAGCGGGGCAACTCGCAACAGTCCCCCACCACATGCCAGAAGCTCCGCAAATCGAAACCTCGTCCGCGGATTAGAGTCCTCTTGTGGCGGCCCTTTCCTCGGCTGGTCCGCCGGCCCCACTGGTGCAGTCCGAGCGAGGCCGACTCCAGGCGTCGAGCACACCTTTTGCCCTGGCACCGATGAGTTCCGCGACCGGGCACGGTCTCTCTACCTGTGAGCCACCTTCCGTGGACACTGATGATCATTTCGAGGAGCCTCATGACTGCCAACGCACTGCCGCAGATCGTCGACGCCGACACCTGGCAACACCAACTCGATGCACTGCGTGACCGGGAGAAGGCCGCGACCCGGGAGCTCGACGCGATCGCCGCGCAACGTCGCCGAATGCCGATGGTCAAGATGCCCGACTACACCCTCGAGGGCGAGCAGGGACCGGTCCGGCTCGTGGACATCTTCGACGGTAGGTCACAGCTGATCGTCTACAACCACATGTGGTTCCCCGGCGAGCAGTGGCAGTGCGGCGGCTGCACCGGGTACACCTCACAGTTCACCCGGCTCGAGTTCCTGGACAACTACGACGCCCGGTTCGTCATCGTCACGCAGGGTCCGATCAACGAGGCACTCGCCTACAAACGACGAGTCGGGAACACGATGACGTGGTACTCCACGGCGAACAGTCCCTTCGGCACTGACGTCGGCGCGCCGCCCGGCGGCGGATTCGCCGTCAACGTGTTCCTGCGCGACGGCGACACCGTTTATCGCACCTGGCACACCAACGGCCGTGGCACCGAGCAGCTCAGCCACAGCTTCCCACTGATCGACATCCTGCCGTACGGCCGGCAGGAGGAGTGGCAGGACTCCCCCGAAGGCTGGCCGCAGTCATCCACCTACAGCCGATGGGCCACCTCCCAGGACATCGCCGCGTTCTACGGTCCCAGTACCTGAGCGGAGCTGCCGTTCTATGACGACTCCAGGATCTGTTTGAGCGTGGCCAGGTCCTTCTGGTTGGCGCGCCGGATCGCCGCCGCCATCATCGGTGCGGCGACCTTGGCGAACCCGGCCGGCTCACCGCGGTTCCGCAACGTCATAAGGGTGGAGGCGGCGCCCGCGGAGTGCCAGGTGTAGGTGGTCTCCATCGGGAACGGTCCCTGCGCGGTACGCATGACCAGCCGGTCCGGGCCGTAGTCGACGACTTCGTAGGTGTAGGCGAGCGTTCGGCCGAGGAACCGGGCCACGAAATCCATCCGCGAGCCCACACCAACCGGCGGTGGCGTCTGCCAGCGCACCGAGTTGATGTTGGCGTACCACGCGGGTGCGTGGGACGGGTCGCCGGCGTAGGCGGCGACCTGCTCACACGGGCGCTCGATCACGATCTCGGTGGTGACATCGACAGGCATGCCACCATCATCGCCCACCAGGAGTCCCTTCATCGGGCAGCAGGTACGAGACAGCGGTGGACGCGGCAGCCTGCCCTCGAACGGTGAGCACGGTTACAGTGCGGAAGTCAGCGGGCATGCCAGGTTGTCACGGGCCGTGGAGGAACTGCCAGGTCGATGCATGTCGCTCTCGACAGGGCTTGGGCCAGTTCATGGAGGTTAGTGATGCGCACCCGGGCAGCTCTGCTCGTCCTCGTCGTTGTCGGCGCAGTCGTCACCGCCTGCGGAACCCAGAGCCCGCGCGTCGACGCCGCGCCCACCCGGTCGACGGCCACGCCGACCGCCGCCGGCGCCGACGCGAAGGCCAGGTCGGGGACCGAAGCGACACCGGCGCAGGCGTCAGCCACGCTGGGATTCACCGCGCACACATTGGACGGTGACACGTTCGACGGGCGGAGCCTGGCGGGTAGGCCGACGGTGCTGTGGTTCTGGGCTCCGTGGTGCCCGACCTGCGTGGGGCAGGCACCCACCGTCACGAAGCTTGCCGAGGCCTACGACGGGAAGGTCAATGTCGTCGGGGTCGCCGGGCTGGACCAGGCGGCGGCGATGGAGGAGTTCGTGACCCGTACAGGTGTCCAGGGGATGAGGCACCTGTCCGACGAGAAGGGCGCCGTGTGGAAGCGGTTCGGCGTCACTGCGCAGTCGACCTTCGTCCTCCTCGACGCAGACGGCGAGGTCGCCTTCAAGGGCTACCTCGAACCGTCCGACCTCGCCTCCCGCGTCGACGCACTCACCGGCTGACCCCACAGGCCTGACATGACGGAGCTGCCCCTCGCCGTTGCCGTGGCGGCCGGCATGCTGGCCGCGGTGAATCCGTGCGGGTTCGCGCTGTTGCCGGCCTACCTGTCGCTGCTGGTGCTCGGTCACCACCCAGCGGGACGAGGGCCGGCGGTCGTCCGGGCGCTCGGACTGACGGCCGCGATGTCGGTGGGCTTCGTCGCGGTGTTCGGTGCGTTCGGACTCGCGGTCGCCCCGGTCGCGGGAGGCGTCCAGGCTCACCTGCCGTGGTTCACCATCGTGCTCGGTCTGCTGGTCGCCGCGGCCGGTGGCTGGCTGCTGGCCGGCCGGGACCTCCCGGCGCCCAGATTGAGGCGGGGTGCGGCGGTGACCGGAAGCGTCCGGTCGATGGTGACCTTCGGCGCCGCGTACGCGGTGGCCTCGCTCGGTTGCACGATCGGTCCGTTCCTGGCGATCGTCGTGACCAGCTTCCGCGCCGGATCCACCGCCGACGGGTTCGCGCTGTTCGCCGCGTACGCGGCCGGTATGGGGCTGGTCGTGGGTGTGGCCGCGGTCGCCGTTGCCCTCGCCCAGACATCACTCCTCGGCCGGATCCGCCGCGTGGGCCGGCTGGTGCCCCGCCTCGGCGGAGCGCTGCTCCTGACGGCAGGGCTCTACGTCGCCTACTACGGCTGGTACGAGGTACGCACCTATCGCGGCGTCCCAGCGGCCGATCCCCTCATCGATGCCGCCGGTTACGTCCAGCACCGGCTGGCCGCGGGCGTGGAGCGACTCGGCGCTCCAGCGTTTGTCATGATCCTCATCGCCGTGCTCGCCGGCGTCCTGGCCGCCCGGACACTCCTACGCGTCCGGCCCCGACGAGACCGACAGGTGGCGTCAGGCGACCCCCGCCCCGTTCCCGACACACCCGCCCACCGAGACTGACGCCGAAGGCACAGCTCGGTGTCGTTCTATTGGTAGGCGCTGGCTTGGAGCGCGAAGAGCTCGGCGTAAGGCCCTCCGGTGGCCATGAGTTCGTCGTGGCTGCCGGACTCGGTGAGTTCGCCGTTGTCGAAAACGAGGATGAGGTCCGCCATCCGTACGGTGGAGAGCCGGTGTGACACCAGGAGGGTGATGCCGCCCGAGGCGCGGGTGGCAGCGGATGCGGCGTTGAACCGGTCCAGAAGGGCGTGTTCGGATTCGGGGTCGAGCGCGGCCGCGGGTTCGTCGAGCAGCACCAGCAATGGACGTTCGCGCAGGAAGGCACGGGCGAGTGCAAGTCGTTGCCACTGGCCGCCGGAGAGGTCGGTGCCGCCGAACCGTCCGCCCAGCCGAGTGTCCAGACCGTCGGGGAGCTGGTCGATCACGGCACGGGCGTCGCCGGCGTCGATGGCCACGTCATAGCCAGCATCGTCATCCGTACGAACATGCGGTGCCGTTGGTGGACCTGGGTGGTCGGGCCGGTCCAGTCGAGTGGGTTCGCCGAGCCCGATGGCTTCGCGGGCTGTGTATTCGTACCGTACGAAGTCCTGGAATCCGGCCGAGATCCGGTGGCGCCACGCCTGGTGGTCGATCGTGCGGAGGTCGGTGCCGTCGACGAGGATGGTGCCGCCCGTGGGGTCGTAGAGCCGGGCCAGCAGTTTCACCACGGTGGTCTTCCCTGCGCCGTTGTCCCCGACAAGGGCGACGGTGCTGCCCGCTGGGAGATGCACGTTGAGTTCGCGTAGCACCGGGTGGGCCGTTCCCGGATAGGCGAAGGACACGTTCTGGAGCTCGATTCCGCTCCGCAGAGCGGTGGGGGGCTCGTCGGATCCGGCCCACGCGGCCTGCTCGTCGCCGTACCGCCGCAGCCATTGGATGTGTCCGGCGACGTCCAGCAGGCCGATGAACACCCGTACGGAGTCGGAGAGTCGTTGTGCGGCCTGGTCGGTCTGCGGTGCGAGGAGCAGCACCATCACCACGTCTCCGGGCGTCGCGCGTCCTGCCCGTGCGAGCCACAGGACGAACACGATCGCGCCACCGTAGGCGAGGCCGAAGAGTACGCGAGCGGCGATCTCCAGCAGCTTGCCCTGCCGGATGGCCTGCCAACGCGGGCCGTTCTGCGAGCGGAACTGCTCCGCGATCTTGTCGGTGAGCAGTCCACGCAACCCGAACGCGCGTACTTCCAGGCCGTGCCCGGGGTGGCTGACGATATCCAACAAGCTGGCCTGGCGCCGGTTGTACTCCATGGTCGCGGTGATCGCATGCCGAAACTGCCTGGCGCCGTGGGCCGTCGCCCACAGTCGCAGGAGACCCAGCAGGGGCAGCGTCAACAGCAGCGGGTGGATGCCCGCGAGCAGGACGAGCACGGTGACGATACTGACCAGGACCGCCAACCCGCTGCCGATGGTGCCCGCGGTCCCTTTCAGGCGGCGGAACTCATCCCGAGCGGCACCCAACCGGTCGGCGATCTCGGGCTGCTCGTGGTGGGCGATCCCGGGCGGTGTGGTGGCCAGGTCCAGCAGTTCGCGCTGTAACCCGATCTCGATCCCGTCCTCGAGCCGATGCCGTACGGCATCGGAAAGGACCAGACCACCGAACGCGACCGCGAGTGCTCCGAACAGGATTGCCGCGCCCACCGTTACCGAGCCGTGCCCGGAAACGGCGTTCACCACCCGGGCCACGCCGTAGGCCTGCGACGGCCCCGAGACGGCCATCGCCACCACGAGCAGCAACTCGGTCGCAGCCAACAGCGGAGACGCCGCGACCGTGAGGCGCACCAGGACCACCAGCGAGCCCCACCGCTCACGCATCACAGCTCGCCTCCCACGTACCGCGCCGCCTGCAGCGTGAACATCGCCGCGTAACGACCGCCCGCGTCCAGCAGCTCGTCGTGTGTTCCGTGCTCGCCGATCACGCCCGCTTCCAGAACGCAGATCCGGTCGGCGTTACGCACCACCGAGAACCGGTGCGAGATCAGGAGCGAGGTCACGCCGGTGGCGAGCCTGAGGTAGCGGTCCACCAGCTCCGCCTCGGACCGGACATCCAGGGCCGCCGCGGGCTCGTCGAGCACCAGCATCCCGGCGCCGTCGTTCACCGCGTACAGGGCGCGCGCCAGCGCCAGCCGCTGCCACTGCCCGCCCGACAGCTCCCCGCCATCGGTGACCGAACGGTCCAGCATCGTGTCCCAACCCCGCGGCAGGTTCGCCACTGCACCGTCGGCTCCCGCGGTCGCCGCCACCGCGGCCAACTGCTTCCGGGCCGCTGCTTCGGCGAAGGTCACGTTCTCCGCCGCGGTCAGCGGCAACCGCAGGAACTCCTGGGTGACCGGCGCCAGCCGGCGCTGCCATGCCGCCAGCTCGTGATCATCCAGCTCGGCCAGATCCACCCCGTCCACGGTGACCCGCCCTGCGGTCGGCTGGTACGCGCCCGCCAACAGATGCACCAACGTCGACTTGCCCGCGCCGTTCAACCCCACCAGCCCGATCGCCTCGCCGGCGCCGATCCGCAGATCCAGTCCGCGCAGCACATCGACGTCAGAGCCCGGGTACCGGAACCACACGTCCTCCAACCGCACCTCCGGTGGACCCGACGGCGGGCGCGGCGGGTCCACCACGGCAGGCCCGGACACCCGCGCTGCCGGCGCTCCCTCGGTTCCGCCGGCTCGGTACGTGCCCTCCCGCACCGCCAACGCCGTCCCCGGCAGCCGGTACAGCGCCCGCAACGCCGACGTCGCCCGCTCCATCGAAGCGGCACCGGCGCCGTTGGCCGACATCGCAAGCCGCAACAACGCGGTCAGCACGGTCGCGACCTCGGTAAACCCCAGCGACCCCGCGTTCACATCCCGCACCAGCACCCAGACAGCGACCGCCAACGCACCAAGGTGAGCCGCATACACCGCCATGGTCCGCAGCGTCGCCGTCCGGCGGACTCGCCACAGTGGCACCATCCCGGCCCGCCAGTCACGCACAAACCGGTCCATCAGCCAGGGCGCGAAACCGAACACCCGCAGCTCCTTGGCCGCCGTCCCCATCCCCAGCTCGTACGCATAGTCGGCTTCCCGACCGGACCGGGTCCCCCCGCGCCACGTCAACTCCTCCGAGGCCGACATCCGCGCCGACCACCACTCGACCAAGCCAGTGGTCGACAACAGCAGAACGGCGACCGGCCACGAGAACAACGCCCCCACAACCACGGCCGCACCGATCGCCAGCAGCCGCGAACGAACAAGCTCCGCCAGCGCGATCAACCCCACCCAGACCGCACGGTTCCCGATTCCCCGAGCCCGCCGAGACTCATCCGCCACCACCGTCGACTCCAGGTGGCCGATCCTCGGGGACGCCGTCATCGTCGCCGAGATCGCTCGATTGATGACGAGATCAGCGTCGTACGTCAGTCGCGTCGTCACCATGCTCGACACCACGGTCAGCACACCGTCGACCGTGAACACGAAGACCAACGCGACCACCAACAGCGCGAAGGCCGTCGGCGACGAACCACCCGGACCACCGGCCACGAACGCCGGAGTCGCACCCACGACCTGACCGATCAGCACGGTCACGGCGAGACTGGTCAGCGCGCTCAGGATCGCCAACGCCAGCAACCCCCCACCAGCCCGTGGGGTCACCGCTATCGAGAAACGCAGCAGCGCGAACATCGATCTCCCCTCACCGGCTCACCAGGCGACTAAGGGAGATGGGCCGGATAGTCGCTGCCGGTGAAGCTGCGCCAGAGTCTGGCGTAGGTGCCGTCCGCGGCGACCAGGTCGTCGTGCGTCCCTTGCTCGACGACCGCGCCGCGGTCGATGACGACGATCCGGTCGGCTCGCTGCGCGGTCGTGAGACGGTGGGCGATGACCATCGTGGTCGGTGTGGTGGCCAGCTGGGCCATGCCGTTGTTGACGGCGGCCTCGCTCGCCAGGTCCAGTGCCGCGGTGGCCTCGTCGAGCAACAGGATGTCGGGTTCGACGAGCCGGGCCCGAGCGAGGGCGAGCAGTTGCCGCTGGCCCGCCGACAGTCCGCCGCCGCCCTCGCCGACAGGGTGGAGGTAGCCGTAGCGCAGGGCGCAGATCATCTCGTGGGCGCCGACGGCCCGGGCCGCGGCCTCGACGTCTGCATCGGAGGCGTCCGGTCGGGCGTAGGAGATCGCGTCTCGTACCGTGCCCGAGAAGAGGTACGTCTCCTGCGGTACGACGCCGAGCCGCCGGCGGTACGACGGCAGGTCCAGCTGGGTGAGGTCGTTCCCGTCGACGCGGACGCTTCCCGCCGTCGGGTCGTAGAACCGGGCGACCAGCTTCATCAGCGTCGACTTGCCGGCGCCGGTCTCCCCCACCAGGGCGACCGTCTCGCCCGGGGCGATCCGCAGCGTCACGTCGCGTACGGCATCGTCGGCACCTCCGTAGCCGAACCGCACGTTCTCGAGGGACACCTCGCCAGCGAGACTGTCTGGCGCGCGGGCGTGCGCAGCCGAGGGCGTGGAGACCGGTGTGTCGAGGACCTCGGCCACCCGGCGCAGACCAACCCGGGCCCGCTGGTAGCTGTCGAAGATCCCCGACATCTGCTGGACCGGAGCGAACAGCATGGTGGCGTAGAGCATGACCGCGGCCATGCCGCCCACCGTGAGTGTGCCCCCAGCGATCCGGTGGGCGCCGACCCCGAGCACGAGCGCGGTGGTGAACTCCACCACCGCCCACCCGAACGCCAGCAGGAGCGCGATGCACATCTGGGCCCGCAGCTGCGCTGCGCGGTAGTCCGAGGCGACCGTACCGAACCGTTCGATGGTGACCTCTTCGCGGCCGTAGCACTGCGCCACGCGGATTCCGGCGACGTTCTCCTGGAAGGTCGCGTTGAGCTCGCCGAGGCGTCGCCGCGCGGTCTCGTACTCCCGCCGCGAGTACCTGCGGTAGAGCAGCGCCGCCGCCGCGAGCGGCAGGCACATCGCCGCCACGGCCGCGGTGAGACCCACGTCGATGGTGGCCATGACGACCAGCACCCCCACGAACGTCATCACGGCGACCACCGCCTGACCCAGGCCGGTCTGGATGAACGTCTTGACCGCCTCGATGTCGCTCGTCATCCGGGTCATGAGCTGACCTGCGCGCTCGCGTTCGTAGAAGTCCATACCGAGCCGCTGCAGCTGGGCGTACAGCTTGACGCGAAGCCACAGCAGCACCCGCTCACCCGTACGTCCTGTCAGCCGCTCCTGCCCGGTCCGGACGATCCAGTCGGCGACCACGACGCCAAGGGCCACACCGGACAGCAGGAAGACAACGTGCACCTGGCCCGGGGTGACACCGCGGTCGATGACGGCACGCGTCAGCCACGGAATGGCGAGCTGCGCAGCGGTGTCCAGGGCCAGAAGGACCAGCGAGACCGCAAGGGCCGCGGCGAACGGCCTGAGCAGCCGTCGCAGGCGTAGGTCCTGGTCGAGCCGCCGACACTCCTCCAGGTCGAGGTCCGGCGAGGCGGCCGACGGCGGCGGCGGGAGGGCGGCGACCCGGGCCGCCTGGTCGGCGGGGAGCGCCGCGCCGTCGAACAGCCCCTCGGTCTCGGCGGGCGGTGGGGTGGACCACGGGTCGACGGACTCGCGGGCGGCGTCGTCCTCGCGTCCGCCGATCTCCTCGTCGTCGCGTCCGCCGATCTCCTCGTCGTGTCCCGACAGCAGCAGGCGGTACCGCGGGCATCGGGCCAGCAGCTCGGCGTGAGTCCCCACGTCGACGACCTCGCCGTGGTGCAGGACCGCGATCCGGTCCGCGAGCTGCAGGGTGCTGTGCCGGTGGGCGATGAGCAGGGTCGTACGTCCCCGCATCACCCGTCGCAGCGTGGCGTGGATATCGGCCTCGACCCCCGCGTCGACGGCCGACGTGGCGTCGTCGAGCACCAGCAGCCGCGGGTCGGTCAGGAGCGCGCGGGCCAGGGCGATGCGCTGCCGCTGGCCGCCGGAGAGGGTGAGACCCCGCTCCCCCACCACCGTGTCATAGCCGTCGGCGAGGCCGTTGACGAAGCCGTCCACCTCCGCCGCACGCGCGGCCGCGCGGACCTCGGCGTCGGTCGCGTCGGGCCGGCCGAACGCGATGTTCGCGCGGACGGTGTCGGAGAACAGGAAGCTCTCCTCCAGCACGGTGCCCATCCGCGCGCGCAGCGACCCGATCGTGAGCGCGCGGATGTCGCGACCGTCGAGGCTGACCGCGCCACCCTGTGGGTCGTAGAGGCGGGCGAGCAGCAGGGCGACGGTCGACTTCCCGGACCCGGTGCCTCCCACCAGGGCAAGTGACTCACCCGGCTCCACCCGCAACGACACGCCCCTGAGGACAGGGTGGTCGGGGTCGTATCCGAACGTCACGTCGTCGAGTTCGACCGGCACCGCGCCCTGCGGCGCTATATCGGCATCGGGCGCGTCGGTGATCGTGGGCCTTGCGTCGATGATCTCCAGGACCCGGACGACCGCCGCCCTGGTGGTGTTCCACTGGGCGAACTGCCCGACGAACGTCCGTACAGGCGCCACCATCAGCGCGAGGTAGCTCGCGAACGCGAGGAACGTCCCGAGCGTGATGTCGCCGCGCAGGGTGAGCCAGCCTCCGAGCGCGAGCACGCCCACCTGCCCCACCGCGGGAATCGCGGTCAGCGCCGGTACATACGTACTCGTGAACCGTGTCCGCCTGATCCCCGACCTGAACTGCGCACTCGCCGCTGCCTCCAGCTTCGCGAGCTCCTGCCCCTCCTGGCCGAACCCTTTCACGACCCGCACACCCGTCACCGCCGCCTCGACCACGGCTGCCACCCGGCCGGACTGGTGCGAGTAGTCCCACGACGACGGGAACAGCACGGCGTTGCCGCGGCGGGCCACCAGGTACAGCACCGGCAGCATCACCAGCGCCACGAGCGACAGTGTCGGGGCGAGCACGAGCATGATGACGAGGGCCATCACGAACCACACGAGGTTGGTGACCAGCTGTTGCGCGGTCTCGATCGACCGCTCGATCATCGCCACGTCCGACGTGCTGCGGCTCACGACCTGGCCCGTCCGCAGCCGGTCCTGCTGGTGCCCGTCCAGCCTTTGCAGGGACGCGAAGAGGTCGGTACGCAGCGCGTAGCCGACCCGGTTGGCGAGCTGGCTCGCGTAGTAGCGGCGCAGCATGCTCAGCCCGAAGCGGGCGACGCCGGCCGCGACCAACAGGATCAGCCACGGGGCGAGCGGAGAGCGGTGGGCCAGGATCACCTCGTCGACGACCTGGCGGACGACGAGCGGCGTGAACGCGGGAATGACGGTCCCGCCGATACCGCCGAGCAGAGACAGGAAGATCGTCGTCGGATGGGCTCGGCAGTACGCCCACAACCGCCGCCACCACTGGCCCCCCACCTCCGCACCCACTCTCTGCCGGCACACGCGGCGAGGATGCAGCCCATCGAACTCTGAGCGCCTTAGTCAAGGCGGAACGACCGCAGCTGGTCAGGTCCAGGTTCGCTCCGCGATGACACGCGCCCCCATCAAGGCAACGGCGGCCTGGCCCGACTCGGCTGGCCAGCGGCCCGGCCTCCGTGGCACTCACCGCTGTTTGGTCTGACACGCCATTTGCGTACGTCGAAACGGGCTACGCTCGATGCGCCTTCGAACAGGCGTAGACCGAAACGGTGCAATGCCGAAATCCCGGCTGCCTTCCGCGTTCATGCAATCCGATTGGCCTTCGGCGACCAGACGTCGGTATGCCGTCCGCCGGGCAGTCCGCGTGCCCAAACATGCCTTCGGCCGGCAGCCCTACTCCCAGCCAATGCGGTGAGCTGGAGGCATGGATCAGGCAGGCGCGAGAGAAGGACGTCCTTTGCGGCCGGCTCGCCGGAGCATCATGGCGGTGGCGGTCTCCGGAGCACTGGCAGGGTCGTGGTTCCGGCCGGCAGCAGCGGCGGCGAGCCCGGCAGCAGCACAGGTGCAGGGACCGCCGTCGTCGCGGGTCGCGATCCGCGTCATGCCGCAACGCCCGTCGTATCCCCCCTTCATCGATGCGTATGCACCGTACGACGGAGGCACGACCTGCGACCTTACGGACAAGCGCGGTCCGATAGACCTCAGGAACATCATCTTCGACACGTATGGCAGCCGGGCATGGAGCATCACGCACCCCTGCTCGTCAAGGGTCAACGAGCACAAGGAAGGTCGCGCCCTGGACGTCTTGTTCGACGCGGCGATGGTCGGGAGTCGGCAGGCCGCGAACGACTTCCTGTACTGGTTGCTACGCACCGACGAGTACGGCAACCGCCATGCCTTCGCGCGTCGATTCGGGATCATGTACATCATCTGGAACCGCAAGATGTGGCGCTCCTACCGCCCGGACGAGGGCTGGTTGCCCTACACCGGAAGCAATCCGCACACCGACCACATCCATTTCAGCTTCAGTTGGGACGGCGCCCTCAGGCGTACGACCTGGTGGACAGTCATAACGGAACTATCCGAGGAGGATTTCGTGGCCGGCATTCCCGCACAACTCGTTCGCATATCCGGACAGAACGCCGTGTACGCCGTCACCCTTCAGGGTGCGGTACACGTCAAGAATCCCACCCACCTGAGGTTCCTCCAGGCGCAGGGCTGGGTGACGACCGACGTGCAGAACATCACCGCCGCTGAGCTCGCCGGGCTTCTCGAGCGCGAGATGTGAGCGCCTGCGCGCCTGCCCTCCACCCGACGTCATCCACGACCGGGACGGGAACAACCGCGACGACCTCCCGCTGAGCCGGTGGCGCTGGTGAGCGCGCGTGTCCTACTCGGTCGGGAACGCTTCGTCTGCTCCGAGCCGCTCTCGGTATCCGGCGACCATGAGGCCGGGTCGGCCGAGGGACTGACCGTCGGACTGACGGTTGTGCGGTTGGCCCACTCGCCGATCAACCGGTCCAATTCGCCCCACCACCGTACGATTCCGCTCATCGTAGTCGAGTCACCAATACCTTCGTGCTCGGTGCGTGAGCCGTCCGGTGACCTGCCACTGGTGGGGTCCAGGCGTACTTCCTGGTCGAGGCAAGCGACGCCATCAGGTGCAGGCGAACTGCGTGGTCGTTCCGGTGCTGAGGACGCAGTCCTTGCCTTGCTGGGTGCCGGCGCTGTCGTGGTAGGTCAGGTGCCAGCGGCCACCCACGTCGCGCAACAGTGCGTAGCCGTGGCTGTCGTGGGAGATCGACTGGTTGACCTGCTGCCCATCGACGGTCTTTCCCTGCACCAGGGCGTCGACTGGCGGTGTGTCGAGCTTGGTCCCTGAGGATCCCACTGTCACCTGCGCGGGACGTGTGCTGTTGGTGAAGTCGAGCATCTGGTACAGATGCTCATGCCCGGACAGCACGAGACGAACGTTGTCCGCCAACGCCTTGCCGCTGGTCTGTCCAACCGCGCTCTGCAGGGTCCGGTTCGTCGACTCTACGAGCGTGGATGAAGCCGCCTTGACCAGCCACAGCGGCTTGTGGGAGATCAGGAAGTAGTCGTCTTTCGGGTTGTTTCGCGCCAGCGCGTTCACATGGTCGAAGAAGCGCGCGTATTCGCGAGCCTGGGTCTGGTTCACCCCGATATCGGTGGCCAGGGAGGAGTCGAACAGGATGAAGTGGAGCGATCCCGCGTCGATCTGCACCGGTTCGGTGTGGGCGTCGGCGAGAGAAGAGGTAAAAGAAGTGAAGCATTCGTCGTTGCTCTGCAGGTCGGTCGCGAGGTAGCGGAACCACTCCGCACCCCGGCCGACACCAGCGGAGCAGAGCTCGTGGTTACCCCGCGCGAACAGGACTGGCGCCTGCCCCAACAGGGCCTCAGCTGGTCTGAGGAAGTCCTTGACCAGGCACCCGAAGTCGTCGTCCTGTCCACGCAGGTTGCATCCGGTGCTGCGGTCATTCGCCAGCTCGGGATGGAAGCGGTACACGTAGTCGCCAACGTGCACGACCAGGTCCGGGCGTGAAAGCGCTGCCGCGTTCGTGGATATGCCCTGGAAGTGCCAGTCCTTGCTGCAGTTCTGGTTGTCACTCAGGTTGGTCGACTCGGTGTCGCACCCGGTGTCACCGATCACCGCGACGCTTCGAGGGCGGCCGGAGGCCGACCATCTCGGCAGCGGAAGTTGGAGGTTTGCCGGGTGAATGGTTGCCGCGTTGGTCGTCGTGTGCTGCAGTACCGCATCGCGTGCGCCTTCGGGCACCGGCAACCTGCAGACAGTGGTCGGGAACTGTGCGGGGGTCGTCCCTCCGCGCCCGCTCACGAAGATCATCGGGTGGGGTGCTCTGTTGCCCTGAGCGTCGGTGTAGTTCACGGTCGGGCAGCTGCCGGCAGGTGCCTCGGTGGTGGCGAACCGGATCACCGTCCCATGTGCGGTGAGTTGGGTCCATGCCCATGCCTCGCCGTTCTTTCCCACCTGGGGCTGGATCGCTCCCGGTGCTTCGGGCACCAGCGGTGTCGGTCCGGCGGACTCTGCACCGGACATTGTGGAGTCCGCCGGTGGTGTGAATGGGGGTGTGCCGTCTGACGGTTGCACCGACGTGGCTGTGCGGCGGGTCGCCGTCTGCGCCATTTCCGCTTGGCCTGTTGGCATGCTGGCGACCAGCAAACCGATGACAGGGACAAGCATTCTCCACCTACGTGACATCGTGTGACATCCCCACCTGAGTCGCAACAGTGGGACGGTTGGCCGCCGTCCTCCCAGAGACTTCATCGCCCCATGCGCGACAGGTGAATCCTGGCTGTCGACCTCACGCGGCTGAGCCCTTGGTCAGCGACGGGCGCGTGCCGTTCAGGCAGGGCGGCTGTCGTACGCCTCGCGATTGGCATGCACTTCGTCCATGTGCGCCTCGGCCCACACTTTGATGCCGCGCATCACGTGGTGGAGCGAGAGACCGAGGTCGGTCAGTTCGTAGGTGACGGTGACCGGCACGGTCGGGGTCACGGTGCGGGTGAGCATGCCGTCGCGCTCGAGCGAGCGCAGCGTCTGGGTGAGCATCTTCTGGCTCACCCCGGCCAGCCGGCGGGCCAGCTCGGAGTAGCGCATCGACCGCGGTTCACCGACGCAGTCACCCCCAGGTTGGTACGGACCGTCGCTGCAGAGTGCGGCCAGGATCAAAGCGACCCACTTGTCGGAGATCCGGTCAAGCAGCTGCCGGCTGGGGCAGCCCGCCAGGAACGCGTCGTAGTCCACCTTCGCCTGCGTCCGCTGCTGGGCCGCCGTCCTCGTGGGCATCGACCGCTCCTTCCTACCCAAGGGTGACCTACGCACTTCGAAGTGCCTACTTCCCGATGGAGAGTAACCCATCCACAGTGATGCGGGTCAACTGTCGAGCGTAAGCACCAGGAGCGAATCCATGAGCACCTCCACCTTCCGCGCCGCCACCTTCCGCGCCGCCGTCGTCCGCAGCCCGAGCGGGCCGGACTCGATCGAGATCATCGACGTCCCCGTCGTTCAGCCCGGACCCGGCGAAGTCCGGGTCGAGATCGCTGCCGCAGCGGTCAACCCCGTCGACCTCGGGGTCGCGAGCGGCCTCTTCCATGCGATGGGGCTGGTCGACCAGCCCGAGCACACCGGCCTGGGCTGGGACTTCGCCGGCACCGTCGTCGCCACCGGCTCCAGCGTGGACCTGGCCGTCGGGACCCGGGTCGCCGGCCTGGTCGCCGGATTCGACCGCGACTTCGGCACCTATGCCGAGCAGCTCGTCGTGCCCGTCGCCGACCTCGCCGTCGTACCCGACGGACTGGACCTGACAGCGGCGTCGACGGTGCCGCTCAACGGGCTGGCCGGCGCCCAGATCGTTGATTTGCTGGGCGACGCGCCCGCCGGCGAGCACGCAGGTGGCAACCGGCTGCTGGTGACCGGGGCGGCCGGCGCGGTCGGGGGGTACGTCGCCAGGCTCGCCCAAGACCGCGGCTGGCAGGTGACTGGTCTGGCCCGAGCCGAGGACGAGCAGTTCGTGCGTGGCCTCGGCGCCGACTTCACCACGCACGCCGAGCCGGGTTGGGACGCGGTCGCCGACGGTGCGGTGCTGCAGGAGCGGGGCCTTGCCCTTGTCCGCGACGGCGGGGCCTTCGTCGGCGTCCGGCCGAACGCCGAGCCGGCTCCCGAGCGCGGAATCACCGTGCTCACCGTGGTCACGCACCCCGACGGTCCTCGACTGGGCGACCTGCTCGCCCGCACCGCGTCCGGCGAGCTACCAGCCCGAGTGCACGCGGTCGTGCCGCTGGACCAGGCAGCCGACGCCCACCGCGCCGTCGCCAAGGGCGGGTTGCGCGGCCGATACGTGCTCGAGCCCTGACCGGCTCCACCACCCTGCGCCCGGCGCGCTTACCTCACCAGTGGCCAGGTCAAGGACTCGAGCCCCTCGTCAACACACCGCGTCAACCGGAATGCCGCCGGTGTCGAAGTCACAGTTCCGTAAGCAGCATTGAGCTATCTCGCCACCTCGGATGTCCCTAGCGTGGCTGCCGTGGTGGTTGACGTGGCATTCGTACGCGCGCCGCAGACCGGCCCGCACAGTGGTGAACGACTGTGAGCGGGCAGGTGCTGGTCGATCTGGCGTGGTGGGACCGACCCCCGGACGCGGTCGACGACCAGGTGTTGCGGCGGTGTGGTGGTCCCACGCTGGATGTCGGCTGCGGTCCTGGGCGGATGGTGGTCGAGCTTGCCCGGCGTGGCGTTCCGGCGTTGGGCATCGACGTGGTGGCACGCGCGGTCCGTCAGGTGCTGGCACGCGGCGGACATGCACTCACCCGTTCGGTGTTCGACGAGCTGCCATGTGAGGGGCGTTGGCAGACCGTCCTGCTGCTGGATGGCTGTGTCGGGATCGGTGGTGACCCGAAGATTCTGCTGGCCCGGATCCGCGAACTGCTCGCGCCGGGCGGTGTCGCCTACATCGAGCATGATCCGGAGCCGGACCGGGCCGAGTACACCACGGCGCGGCTCCGCTATGCCGGTGGCGAGGAGGCGACCGTGGACTGGACGGAGGTCGGTTGGTGCCTACTCGCCCGCGTCGCGGGTGAGGTCGACCTCGTTGTCAAGGACACCTGGACAGCTGGCGGGCGGTCGTTCGCCGCGTTCAGCCGGCCGGTCGAGAGAAGGGCGGAGTGGTCATGAACGCGCCGCCTGGCAAGGACATCTGGCGGAGCCCGATCCGAGGCCCTTGGCTGACGTCGATCCTCGGGCTTGTCCTGCTGGTAGGACTTCCCGTGCTGTTCCTGACCGGGCTGTTGTCGTACGCGGCGTATGATCCCGCGCTCGGCGGCCGGTTCAACGATCCCACGCCAGGTAAGGGAATTCTGGGCTTCTACCTGTTCGAGTGGCCGACCCGGCCGGCCTGGCTGTTCTGGTTGACCCAGGGCATCCATGTCATCGGCGGGTTGATGCTTGTACCAGTGCTGCTGGCGAAGCTCTGGTCGGTGATTCCGAAGCTCTTCGCGTGGCCACCGGTCAGGTCGCTCGCGCACCTGCTGGAACGGCTCAGCCTCCTGCTCCTGGTGGGTGGTGGGATCTTCGTGTTCGTGACCGGCATCCTCAACATCCAGTACGTCTACGTCTTTCCCGCGGGCTTCTACGCGTCTCACTTCTACGGGGCCTGGGTCTTCGTCGCGGCACTGGCCCTTCACGTCATCCTCAAGGCGCGGACGATGGTGACCGCACTCCGCTCGCGCAGCATCTGGAACGAACTCCGCACCGGTCTCGCCGACACCCGGCCAGAGCCGGCCGACGCAACCGGACTGGTCGCCACGGTGCCCGCGGAACCGACGGTGTCGCGGCGCGGAGCGCTCGGCTTCGTCGCAGCCGGCTCCGCCCTTCTGGCGTTGCTGTCGGCGGGCCAGACGATCGGTGGACCCCTACGGCGGCTGGCCGTCCTGGCACCCCGCGGCGGAATCGAGGGTCCCGGACCGAACGACTTCGTGGTCAACAAGACCGCGGCGTACCGCAGGATCACGCCGGCGCAGACCGGTCCCTCGTGGCGGCTAAACCTGCGCGGCTTCGACAGCGTTTCGCTGTCCAGAAGCGACCTTCTGGCGCTGACGTTGCACAGCGAGCGCCTGCCGATCGCCTGCGTCGAAGGCTGGACGACGGTTCAGACCTGGACCGGCGTACGCCTGGCAGACCTGGCCGCGCTGGTGGGAGTCCGCGAGGCGACGGGCGTCGCGGTGGAGTCGATGCAACGCGGAGGCGGCTTCGGCTCGGCCAACCTGGCAGGTAACCAGGTGCGCGACCTCCGGTCACTGCTGGCGCTCCGGGTCAATGGTGCCGACCTTTCACTCGACCATGGCTTCCCGGCGCGCATCATCGTCCCGAACGCGCCCGGGGTGCACTGCACCAAGTGGGTTTCCCGGCTGACCTTCTGGACCTGACCCCCGGACGTGATCATGACGACAATTCTGCGCAATCTCGCCACTGGGCGGGTCGCCCGTTGGTACGGCGCCAATCCTCTCCACCTGTTGGCGTGTGTGGGCGCTTTCAGCCTCGCCGGCTATGCGGCACTGCGGTTCGTACCCGCCAATCCGCTCGGGGTCGCGGCGTGGTTTGTCGGCGGCGCGCTCGGCCATGACCTGTTGCTGTTGCCGTTGTACAGCCTGGCAGACCGATCGGTGGCGGTGGTCGTGCGACGTCGGGCTTCGAAGGCGACGCAGACTGTGTGGCTCAACCATGTCAGGATTCCCGCGGCACTGTCCGCTCTGGCGTTCGCGGTGTTCTTCCCGCTGATCCTGCGGCTGCCGCGGAATCTCGAGGGCGTCATCGGTCGCCCCCCGCCCGACTACTTCGGACGGTGGCTGTTGCTCACCGGCATGCTGTTCGCCGGCTCGGCGTTCCTGCTTGCCTGCCGCCTGCGCCGGCTCCAGCGACGCGGGTCTGGTTCACCAGCTCGTCAGGACGAGGTGCTGGACGCCTAGCGCGGTGACGGCCTGCGCCGCGAGCCACCAGCGATGGGTGCGTGGGGGAAGGAGCGCACAGGCGGCCATCAGCCAGAGCGCGAAGGGCAGCCAGATCCGTTCGACCTCGGCCTTGCTGAGCCCGGACAGGGTAGCGGCGGTCACCGCGAGCAGGGTGGGCAGCACGAGGGCGACCAGCGGTCCCGCAGATCGCAGGCCGGCAACTGCCCGGCCCCGTCCGGCCACTGCCCCGCCCAGTCCGGCCACTGCCCGACGCAGTCCGGCGACGGCGGCCGGTCCGATGCAGATGGCCAGGGCGGCCAGGTCCGCCCACACCCAGTACGCGTAGGGCCGTACGCCACCCCAGCCCTGGTAGTAGCGGACCCTCAGCTGTACGTACCCCTCCCACCACCAGAAGCCGCCAACGGTGTAGCTGACCACGACGCCCACCACCACGACGCCGGCAACGAGTGAGGGCATGAGCCGGCGTCCGGCGATCAGTACGCCCAACGCGACCACGCCGATCAGCGCCAGGCCGTAGGACAGGAAGAGGGCCAACCCGAGCAGCATCCCTGCCGATACGGCGGCGGCCCACCCGGGAAGACCGCGGCGCCTGGTCGCGATCGCCAACAGGGCGAGGCCCCATGCCGATACCGCGAGAAACACCGCGTCGGCTGAGACGCCGATCCACAAGGCGGCCGGCGCGAGGACGAGAAACGGCAACCCGCGCCTCGCCAGCGCTTCGCCCGCCACCGCGCGCACCGCGACAGCAACGGCCGCGCAGGCAGAGGATCCGAGCACCATACAGATCACGGCTGCCCATCCGCCGCCTCGCAGGCCCAGCCGGTCCACCAGGATCCAGAACTCCAGTGCCGCCGGGGGGTGCCCCGCCACATGGGTCACCCACGCATCGGGTTCGCCCGGCCCGGTCGGACCACGGGCGATGCGGTCGGCGAACGTGGGCAGCAACTCGCTCCTCGGCGGCGCACCCGGCACCTCCGCGAGGTACTCGCCTGGCCTGGCCAACCGGTGGGCCAGCCGGGACCATCCGTCGACCAGGCCGAGTGCGAGGACCCAGCCGAACGACGCCGCCCAGGCGGTGGCCAGCAACGCGCGCCAGGGCAGTCGCGCCGCGACGGCCGGACCGGTGGCGACGAACAGCAGCGCGAGCGCGACGGCCACCGCTGTCGTCGGGCCGACTCGGGGGTCCCAGACCCCGCGCAGGGGCGCGGTCGACGCGTAGATGGGTACCTCACGGTCGCGCAGCACCGTGCCGACCACGACGGCAGCGACGACGAGCAGGCCCGCGGTCGACGCCGCCACGAGGTCGGCGACGTGCCCGGGCGGCCGCCGTGGCGGGACACCCTCGTCAACTCCGCTGGCGGTTCCGGGTTCGAGCATCCCGTGCGTCACCCGGGACAGCGTAGAAAGCCACCAAGCTCGATGGTGCCTGCCGAGGCCGGCCGTAAGAACCCCGTAATCGAACGCTCCGGCAACCCGGACGCGGCCGCCACTAGCGTCGGCACATGCGCATCCTGGTTACCGGAGGAGCCGGCTTCGTCGGCTCTCACGTCGCCGATGTCCTCGTCCGACGCGGCCACGAGGTCGTCCTGGTCGACGCCCTGCTGCCGGAGGCACATGGTGCACGGGGCGGCACGCCAGCAGCGGCGGCGGCCAGAGCGCCGACCGGGGCGCCGACCAGGGAGCCGGGCGAGTCCGAGGGTGCCGGTCATGGGCGGCCGTTCGTTCACGCCCTGATCCAGGAGCCTGGGGTCCTGGCCGATCTTCTGCGTGGCGTCGACGTCGTCTGTCACCAGGCGGCGATGGTGGGTCACGGTGTCGATCCTGGCGACGCACCTGCCTATGCGCGGCACAACGACTATGCGACCGCGTGCCTGCTGGCGGCGATGTACGCCCACGGCGTCAGGCGACTCGTCCTCGCTTCGTCGATGGTCGTCTACGGGGAAGGCGCATACCGCTGCGTCGAGCATGGAGGCGTACGCCCTGGCCCGCGGCTCGTTGCCGACCTGGACGCCGGGAGGTACGAGCCACCCTGTCCCCGGTGCGGCAGTGCGCTGGAAGCCGAGCTGATCCCCGAAGACGTGGCGCTCGATCCACGCAGCCTCTACGCCGCGTCCAAACTCGCCCAGGAGAACTACGCGGCGGCCTGGGCTCGGCAGGCCGGCGGCACCGTGTGGGCGCTGCGCTACCACAACGTCTACGGCCCGCGGATGCCGCGAGACACGCCGTACGCCGGTGTCGCCTCGCTGTTCCGGTCGGCGTTGGCGCGTGGCGAAGCCCCACTCGTCCTCGAGGACGGCCGGCAACGTCGCGACTTCGTCCACGTACGGGACATCGCGATGGCGAACGCACTCGCCGCCGAGTCCGCACCGCCAAGCGCCTTCGAAGCCGTCAACGTCTGCTCCGGCGACCCGCACACCATCGGTGAGCTCGCCGAAACCCTCGTGCTCGCCAGCGCGGGTAAGCCGCCCCGCATCGTCGGCGGTGCTCGGGCGGGCGACGTCCGCCACATCGTCGCCGACCCGGCCAAGGCGAGGCGCCTGTTGGGCTTCGCCGCTGCGACGTCGTTCGCCGACGGCATACGTGCCTTCGCCGACGATCCCCTGCGCTCATAGCGGATCGCAGCGTCCCGGCGGCGTTTCATCCCGGTCGGTCGATGCGAACCGTCAGGACAGTAACGGCAGCCGCACCTCGAACCGGCAGCCGGCGCCGCGGTTGCTGGCGCGGATCCGGCCGCGATGTGCCTCGACCAGGCCACGGGCGATCGCGAGGCCGAGTCCGCTGCCCGCGGGTTGTTCGGCTCCGCCGCCGCGCTCTCGCGGCGTCCGCGCATGGCTGCCACGGAACGCGACGTCGAACACGCGGCCCAGTTCGTTCTCGGGGATGCCGCCACATGCGTCGTCGACCCACACGGACGCCTCCCCGTCGGTGCTGGCGACGTATACGGTGACGCTCGACCCGGGTGCGGTGTGGTGGACGGCGTTCGACACGAGGTTGCGGACCACGCGCGCCAGCTCGGGAGAGCTGCCCAGCACAGCCGGACCCGGCGGACCCACCGCCACCCGCGAACGCAGCACGACCCCCTTGCGGTCCGCGACCGGACGCTCGGCCGCCACCGCCTCGTCGACCACCTCACACAGGTCGACCGTCGAGAGGGTGAGGCGGAGTGCACCGGCCGTGATCCTCGAGTACTCGAACAGGTCGTCGACCATCCGGGACAGCCGTTGCGCCTCGCCGGTGATCTTGTGCGCGTACGCACCCACCTCGTCCGGCTGTGCCACCACCCCGTCGGAGAGCGCCTCTGCCATGGCCCGGATCCCGGCCAAGGGTGTACGAAGGTCGTGGCTCACCCAGGCGACGAGCTCCCGGCGGGCGGCCTCGGCGGCCCGTTCGCGGGCGCGGGCGTCCCGCTCCCACACACTGCGCCGGGCGAGCGCGCGCCCGAGCAGAACAGCGGTCGGCACCGTCACGGCCGTGACCAGCGCACAGATCACCAGCGTCGTCGTCAGGATCGGCGTGAACATGAACCCGCTCACGCCGACCACGCCGGCAAGGGTGGCGGCCAGTGGCGTCAGCACGAGCATCGTCATCGAGGTGGCGAGGCGCCGGTTGCGCAGCTGATGAAGGACGGCCGCCCCGACAAGTGCCACCGGAAGTGAGAACGCGACGGCGTACGGCGCGACGTGCACGATCTCGGTGAACACGTCCGGCGCCGCGACGAAGAATGCCGGCGCCCCCACGGAGACTGTCTGCACGGGTGTCAACCTTGCCGGTCGTAGCGGTAGCCGACGCCCCACACGGTCACGATCCGGCGCGGCTGGGTGGGGAGGGCCTCGATCTTCTCCCGGAGCCTCCGTACGTGCACCGTGACCGTCGACTGGTCGCCGAAGTCCCAACCCCAGACGCGTTCGAGGAGCTGGGTGCGGGTGAAGGCGGTCCCCGGATGGACGATCAGGAAGCTCAGCAGGTCGAACTCGCGGATGGTGAGCGCAAGCTCGCGGCCACCCAGCGTCGCCCGGCGGGCCGCCAGGTCGATCATGAGGTCCGCGTCGACGAGCTGCCGGTGTCCACTGGCGCCGTCCAACCCGTCGGGTGCGGGACCGTCGGCGGTCGGGCGACCGTCGGACCGCCGGAGGATGGACTGGACCCGGAGGGCCAGCTCGCGCGGACTGAACGGCTTCGTCACGTAGTCGTCGGCTCCGACCTCCAGGCCGAGGATCCGATCGTCCTCCTCACCCAACGCGGTCAGCATGAGGACGGGCAACGCCGAGCTTCGGCGGATCCGGGCGCACACCTCGATGCCGCCGATGCCCGGCAGCATCAGGTCGAGCACCACCAGGTCGGGATGGCGCTCGTTGACCATTTCGAGCGCGGTCTCGCCGTCCCCGGCCATGATCACCTCGTGGCCGGACCTTTCCAGGTAACGGCGTACGACGTCACGCACCATCACGTCATCGTCGACGACCAGCACCCTGCGTGGCGAGGCGCCGCCGGTCACCGCCTCCCGGTCCGTTCGTTCATCCATGTATCGCCTCACCGCGATGGTCGCACCGCCTTGGTCCGACGGGTGTGCTCGGCCTCCAGCCCGCAGGGTACGGGCAGCAGTGGCGAACCACTCCGGACACCCAGCCTGCCGCTGAGCCACCAAGGACGGCGCACGCGGTGGCGAGCCGTCAGGAATTGGTAATACGTACCTTGCGCCTTGATGCGCGTATTGCGCCCTATCGTCAGGCCGTGGACGAGATCGACGTCGTGTTGCCCTGCCTCGACGAGGCCGCGGCACTTCCGGGTGTGCTGTCGACGTTTCCCGCCCACTATCGCGCCATCGTCGTCGACAACGGGTCGACCGACGGATCGCCTGAGATCGCTCGGCGACACGGCGCGGTAGTGGTGACCGAACCTCGCCGCGGCTATGGCGCCGCTGTGCACACAGGGATGCTGGCCAGCCGGAGCGCCATCGTGTGCGTCCTCGACGCCGACGGCTCGCTCGATCCGGTTGAGCTGCCGCGCCTGGTCGATCCACTCACCAGCGGAGCCGCCGATCTTGTCCTCGGGCGGCGGGTGGCCAGCACACCCAAGGCATGGCCCTGGCATGCCCGCTGGGGAAACGCCGTTCTTGCCGGGCTGGTACGCCGCCGCGGTCTGAACGTCCACGACATCGGCCCGATGCGGGCTGGTTACCGCACTCGGTTGCTCGACCTGGGGATGACCGACCGTGCGTTCGGTTACCCGCTCGAACTCCTGCTCCGAGCCGCCCGGGCCGGGTGGCGAGTGCACGAGCTCGACGTCGCCTATCGGCCGCGAACCGCGGGCACCCGGTCGAAGGTGTCGGGCTCGCTGCGAGGGACGCTGCGAGCCGTGCGGGACATGACGACTGCCATGCGCCGGGTGTGACCACATGCCGACAGGTGTGCTCGTGGTCGTAAAGGCGCCGGAACCGGGGCATGTCAAGACACGGTTGACGCCAATCGCGACCCCGGTCGAGGCGGCGGACATCGCGGCGGCCGCGCTGCTCGACACTCTGGACGCGGTGCACGCCACCGGAGCGGTCGTCATCGTCGCCCTCGCGGGCGACCTGGACCGATCCCTTCGTGGCAAGGAGATTAGGTCTCAGCTCGCCCGCGGCGTCGTCCTTTCCCAACGCGGCGACAGCTTCGGCGACCGGCTCGCGAACGCGCACCTCGACGCGCGCGAAGTCCATCCGTACGGGCCGATCCTGCAGATCGGTGGCGACACTCCGCAGGTCACCCCGGAACTACTGTCGCAAGCGGCCTCGCGGCTCCGGAGCCGCGAGGTCGACGGTGTGCTGGGACCGGCAGCCGACGGTGGCTGGTGGGCGATCGGCCTCCGCACCGCGAAACACGCCGAGACTCTCCGAACGGTGCCCATGTCACGCAGCGACACCGGAGCACAAACCCTGGCAGCCCTTCGTACATTGGGCATTCGCATCACCATGCTGCCCCAACTGCGTGATGTCGACACGGTCGAGGACGCCGTGGCGACCGCCGCCCAGATCCCGGGCAGCCGGTTCGCACGCGCGGTGGCCGCACTGCGGGACCGGACTCCCACACCGGTGGAGCCCTAAACTGCAGCATGGGCAGGAAACCGGACCTGAACAGTGTTGACGTCCGCATGCTCGCGCGGGAACTGCTTGCGAGCGACGAGGTGAACATCTCGTCGGTGCAAACAGAGGGCGAGGAGACTCACGCCTACCGCGTTGCGAGTAGGGAGCGTGTCGGCTGCCTCCGCATTGGTCGCTCGACCCGCGGCTTCACCAAGGACCGCTGGGCGCACGAGATGCTTGGCGACAGCGTACCTGTACCCCGCATCTGGGAGATCGGCCAACTCGACGAGAAGCGTGCGTTCTGTCTGAGTGAATGGATACCCGGTGCGACTCTGCAGGATCTCACCGCAGCGGAGGTGAAACAGGCACTGCCGGCGGTTTTCGACGCCTGGTCGATCATCGCCAGCGGCGATGTCGAGAACATCTCCGGTTACGGCACCTTCGACCCTGAAAGCCAGGTCGCCGCTCACGAAACATGGCACGGGTTCCTTCGGGCACCCGCCGACAAAGCCGCGTCCTGGGACACCGCCTGGACCGCCCCTCGATCCGGACAACTCGCCGAACTGCTGGACACCTACACCGTCCTCGTCGGCCGCTGCCCCGCCGAACGGGGACTCGTACACGGCGACTGGGGATCCAACAACCTGCTCGTCGCCGACGGCCGCGTAGCCGCAGTACTGGACTGGGAGGACGCCGCCATAGGTGATCCGCTTCAGGACGTGGGAAAACGCTTCTGGGCAACCTGGCCACCGGTGGCTACCTGCGTGACGCTGCAAGCCGCATACTGCGAGGCACGGTTCGGCGACGTGCCGGGCTACCGCGACCGGATACTGTGCTACGACCTGCACCGCGGGCTTGACGGCATCGGCGCCGCCCTTGCCGACGGTGCTCACACTTGGGCGGACTGGGCCTTTCGCCGCTGCCTCGAGCTTGTCCAGCAAGCCCGATAGCCGTCGCTTCCCGCGTTCCTGCATCATCTGAAGCGACTCCTGCACACCTTGGACTCCGAGCGGACGCCATCGGGAAGATCACCAGGATCAGGTCATGGAGTCGTTCACGGCACGTTGGTTCTGGGTATCGGCCGTCTGTTTGCCGGCTGCTCGGATACACACGAGCGCGACGGCTGACAACGCACTGATCGCCGTCGCCAGAATGATGGCTGCTCGCATCCCTCCAGGCTGATCGGAGAGGGACCACACGAGGGTGGCCAGGGCGGGGCCCATGGCGAAGCCCATCGTGCGGGCGAGGCTCGTCGAGGAACCGGTGGTTGCCAGCAAGTGTGGCGGTGTGTTGGTCATAGCCATTGCCATGTTCGGCGCGTTGAAGAGGCCGTTTCCGCAGCCTGCCAGGAACAGTCGCCACGCCAGGTCGGCGGGACCCCATGAGCCGTCCATCGGCAGGAGTAGAGCCAGGCCGCCGGTGAACAACACCGCGCCAA
The DNA here is from genome assembly GCF_040195635.1 of Actinopolymorpha sp. B11F2. Classification (NCBI taxonomy): domain Bacteria; kingdom Bacillati; phylum Actinomycetota; class Actinomycetes; order Propionibacteriales; family Actinopolymorphaceae; genus Actinopolymorpha; species Actinopolymorpha sp. B11F2. Next base: position 46,716 of record NZ_JBEFTX010000018.1, read on the forward strand.
GAACGGCGGTACTCCGATGACCCCACCAGTCACCCAACACGCCGCCGACCGGGCCCATCAGGGCCATTCCTGCGGGGAAGAAGAGGAGCGTGACACCGGCGACGGACACCGACTCGCCGACTTCCCGTTGCATGAAGTACGGAGTAATGAAGAACACCACGCCGATGGCCGTCGCGGCCGAGCCCAGCGCGAGATGTGGTCCCACCTCTCCTGGTGTGCGGAAGAGTTCACGGACGGCGCCACTGATAGGCATTCGTAGCCAGAGAAGAAGCAGCGGTGGCGAGAGGAGTGCCAGCATCATCCACGCTGGCCCTTTGCTCGCGGTGAAGGAAAGGGCGAGCAGGAGGGCGGCGACAGCTGCGCTGAGCAACGCGGACTCGGCAAACCATGTGCGACCGGGCACCCGTAACGGCGCATCAGGCGCCAACATACGCACTCCGACCACCATGACAAGAACACTCACAGGGACGTTGACGAAGAAGATCCACGGCCAGCCAAGCACCTCGACGACCATGCCGCCCAGCCCCGGCCCGCTGATGAGTCCGAGCGGACCGAGGGTCGTGATCAGCCCCATCGCACGGCCGCGCAGCCCCGGCCCGCTGATGAGTCCGAGCGGACCGAGGGTCGTGATCAGCCCCATCGCACGGCCGCGTGCCTGCGGCCGAACGGCCGCCGTGGCCAACGCCGGAACGAGCGAGAACAGGAGTGCGCCGAAGGTTCCCTGAACCAGTCGGGCACCGATCAGCCAGGCCAGGCTGGGTGCAATACCCGCTGCGATGCTCGCGAGAGCGAAGCCGGTGAGCGAAAACCCCAGGGCCGGCCGCCGTCCGACACTGTCCAGCCAGCGGCCGCTCGGCAGTGCCAAGCCGGCAAGTGGCAGCAGGTAGGCGAGCACGACCCATTCGGTCATGCTGGTGGCGACCTGAAAGTCCCGCTCGATCGCCGGCAGCGCGACATTGACGATGCTCATGTCCACGGACGCCATGAACACGGCCAGGCCGGCTGCGACCACCAGCCACCACTGGTTCCGTACTCCGTCGGCTAGCCCTGAAGGGCTCGAGCGACCGCTGGGCCCGTCAGCCACGACAGAACCCCTCCATCTCAATGCGCCCAGCCCGGCTTCCAACAACCCGCGACGAATCACATGTGTGCTTGCCCCATGCGCGACCGGCCGCGGCTCGTGCCGTCGGCCAATGCATCAATCTGATTTGACCTAACTCTGTTTGATGTATCCTCCAGTCATGGCTGTGTCCTGTCAACCATCGACGTAAGGAGGTCCGGCCGTGACGCCATCCGATCAGTTCGCCAGTGTCCGCTACCTCGTCGACGACGTCCAAGCTGCCGTTGACTACTACACCGGCCATCTCGGGTTCGCCCTAGGCTTCAACGCCGCACCTGCCTTCGCCGAAGTCACCGCGGGTCGACTGCGGCTGCTGCTGTCCGGACCCTCCAGCTCCGGCGCCCGCGCGACCCCGGACGACGCCGCCGGCGGCGGAGGCAACCGCATCCATCTGATCGTCGACGATCTCGATGCCGAGGTCGGCAGGCTGCGCAACGCCGGGCTGTCCTTCCGCAGCGACGTGGTCGCCGGGCCCGGCGGACGCCAGATTCTCCTCGCCGACCCTGCCGACAACCTCATCGAACTGTTCGAGCCCGCCAACTGAGCTGATCAGGTGTTCGGGCTGCGCGAGGCGGGCACCGTGCAGGAGACTGGCGGCTCACCGATCGAGGAGATCCACCGCGCATGACTGATGACAGCACCCGCCTCGCCGTCCTGATCGACGCCGACAACACCTCTCCAAAGCTGATCAAGGAGATGTTCGAGGAACTGGCCGGCTACGGGACCATCACCGTCAAGCGGGCGTACGGCGACTGGACCAACCCGCACCTGGGCGGCTGGCGCGACATTCTCCTCGCCAATGCCATCTCCCCGGAGCAGCAGTTCGCCTACACCTACGGCAAGAACGCCACCGACTCGGCGCTGATCATCGACGCCATGGACCTGCTGTACTCCGGCAACGTCGAGGGCTTCGCCATCGTCTCCAGCGACAGCGACTTCACCCCACTTGCCACCCGACTGCGCGAGTCGGGCAAGCGGGTCATCGGCGTCGGGCGCCGCAAGACGCCGAAGGCCTTCGTGGAGGCGTGCGAGAAGTTCGTGTTCCTCGAGGTCCTCGCCGGCGACGGCGGTGCGACGGAGCCGGCGAAGGATGACCAACCGCGTCCGATCCAGAGCGTGCTGACCAAGGCGCTGAACAGGGTGGACACCGACGACGACGACTGGGCCTCGCTCAGTGCGCTCGGCAACCACCTGAACCGCACCGACCCGGCGTTCGACTCGCGCAACTACGGGTTCGGCAAACTTAGCGATCTGGTCAAGGCGCAGCCATTCGTCGAGACGAAGACCGTCACCGGGCAGGGTGGACGTGGGCGGCTGTGGGTGCGGCTCAAGGGTCGTCGACCTGTCGACGCGGTGCCGACGGCGAAAGCAGTGAAGAACACGACCAAGAAGGCGGCCGCGAAGAAGTCCACCGAGAAGACAGCGAAGAAGGCCGCCGCCCCGAAGACGGCCCGGAAGACGGCCCGGAAGACGGCGCGGAAGTCGGCGGCGAAGGCTCCGAACCGCGACAGCCGCCTGTAGTCCGAGTGGACGCTCAGCCACCGCTTCCGATGCGCCCAGCTCGCGTTGACGGCTCGCCGTCGGGCGGGCCGGTCCCGACCCGAGCTGCAGTGCGCACCGCTTCCATCCACCCCGGTGGCCTGCCATCATTCGAGCGTGAAGACGATGGTGGCTCGGCTGCCCTGGGAGGTGCTCGTCGCCGCGGCCATCGTCGCGCCTCTCGTCTACGTCGTCCTGGGACTCGGGCGAGGCCCAGGTGACCGTGAGTTCGTCGAGGAGCAGCTCACCGACGGTCTGCATGGCCTGCCCATCGCCCTGCCCGTGGAGCTGCCCGACGGCTATTCGCCCCCCAGCTGGTACCACTCCGAAGGCCACAGCGTAAGAACCGCGTGGTTCGTCGGCTTCGACACGTTCAACTTTGGTGACTTCGGGGACGACCCTCCGCCTGTCGAGCTGTGCATCCAGCGCGCTGACAGCAACAGCCGACGCTGTGCAGGAACCAGCGGGTCCAGGCCCAGGCCCGAATCCGAGCGCGGGCTCCACGTCGAGAGGCAGGTCGGCGCAATCCGCGTAGTAGTCAACCCCCTGGTCGACCCCCGAACATTGTCGAATCGGACCTCAACGCATGGGATGACGTCGAGTTCACCACCGACCTCGACACGGTGACGTGGCTGCGATAACAACCCGCGCCGATAAACGCATACAGCGGAAAGGTTCAGCAACACCGCCCACCACGGCCGCCCGAGCGAGACCGTCAATGCCCGTAGGGCCAGAGCGAATGTCCTCGTCGACCCACGTGCCCGCCTTTCCACGTACTTGCTGGTCTGCCATGCTGCGGAAATGAACCCCTCGCGGCGGCCGATCCCATCTGGGTGGTCGCTCCTGCTCGGCACGGCAGCCATCCTGGCCCTACCTGTCCTGTTCGTAGCCGATCATCTGACGGTCCGGGCGCCCGACATCACAGACCGCGCCACCGTTCGCGAGATGGTCGGACCACCAGGAGGGATTCCGATCGCCCTTCCCGTCGAGCTGCCGCCCGGCTACGAGCCGCCTGACTTCTGGGAGCACTCCACAGACGTCAACGGCAGGGTCGACTCGCGGAGCGTCGCCTTCTTCCCGACCGCCGAGGCACGAGATGGCCGCCAGGTCGCAAACGTTCGGACGTGCGTCGAGGCCGACAGCATTGGCCACGGTCCCTGCGGCTTCGGCGCAAACCCCGTCGAGCGCCACGTCGGGAATGTTCGAGTACTCATCTGGCTTCCCGACCACGACCCAGACAACCGAGCGGCCTGGCGTACCGTTCCGTTCACCATGGACCTCAACGAGGTCCGTTGGGTGCGCTGACCTGACCAGGAAGCGCGTCGATGCGTCGGCGGCTCGAGCCCGACGCGATGCGCCGCCGGGTCCGCCGCCGAGGCGCTCGTTGCTACGCTGCCGGCGTGACCTCGGAAATGCGGCAACTCCGCGCCGCTCTCGACGGTCTGCGGGCTGGCGTCCTGAAGAAGCTTGCCGGGCTCAGCGAGGCCGACGCTCGGCGCAGCACGGTCGATTCCGGGACGAACCTCGCCGGGCTGTTGCAGCACCTCACCTATGTCGAGTCCCTGTGGTTCGAGGAGGTCGTCGCCGGTGGCACGGCGAAAGGGATCCGGTCGATGCAGGTCGATCCCTCGGTATCGGTGCGGACCCTGCGGGCCGGCTACAAGGCTGCCTGCGAGACCAGCAACCGGATCGTCGAAGCGATCGGCGACCTGGACGCGCCGGTGACCCGCAAGCGCAAGACCCACGACCTGCGGTGGGTGTTGCTCTCGGTCATCCAGGAAACCGCCCGGCACGCCGGGCATGCCGACATCATCCGCGAACAGGTCGACGGCCAGACCGGGCGGTGACGCTGAGGTCCGCGCCGCGCTTCCGAAGATGGTGCGGGGGACGGCGGCCGTGCGTACAACAACGCCCCAGGGTGCTGTCACAGGAGCTGGTGGCGCAGGTCCGGCCCTACGAGTGGCGGCATGTTCCATTCGGCTGATGCGCCGGTTCCTGCGATGGTGAGGCGTACCCGGACATTCCCACACGGCGTCAAGCGGGGCTTGCATGTTCGTGGTCGCCGCTGTCATCGCCACGACGACATCGGCTTCGGGGACGACGAGACAGACCTGCCCCATCGCGCCGTCGGCTCGGTAGCCGTGACGGGACATCCAGAACTGGTAGCCGTAACCCTGAAGCACTCGCCCGGCCCGATACCCATCGGGCGGAACAGACGTTCGTCCAACACCTCCGGCAGCGGCCGGCCCGTGACGTGTTCGACGATCCGGGCCAGCACGTAGGTGGTGGGGTTGTTGTACGCATGGACCGTCCCAGCTGGTCTCGTCGGCGGTATCCGCAGAAAACCTCGTACCAGATCCAGCGGCTCGAGCGCCCAGGCGTCCTCGAGTACGTCCTCGGTATGTCCGGTGGTCATCGACAACAGATGGTGAACGGTCAGTTCTGCCACCTGCGGGTGCATGTCGTTCGGTACATGGTCTGGGAGGAGATCGACCACACGATCGATGAGCCCGACCAGCCCGTCTGCCAGGGCGAACCCCACCGCGATCGAGGTGAAGGACTTCGACATCGAATAGAGCCAGGTGCGGCCGGTCGGCGGTAAACGGAGCCCACCACCCCTCCGCCACCACGTGACCGTGCCGAACAACCATGATCGAGTGCAGCTCGATGCCCTGCTCGCAGGCCCGATCGAGGAACGCAATCAACCCGGACGCGTCGATCAGCTGATCGGAAGGAGTCGAACGCGGAAGGAGATTCACAGGTGCAGTCTGCAAGGTGCCGCCTAGAGAACCTATTCCTTATCGCTCTGTTCGATCGGTCTGTTCGGATCAGCGGAGGGTTGCCTGGAGAGAGGATGTCCGCAAGAGTCGGGCCCATGCAGATGCTTCCCTTGTTCCCCACCTCGTTGGTCGGCAGCTACGCGCAACCGGAGTGGCTCATCGACCGCGCAAAGCTGGCCGGCCGATTTCCACCCCGGGTCCGCGCCCGTGAGCTGTGGCGACCGGAGGCGGATCATCTGGCCGAGGCGCAGGACGACGCCACTCTGCTCGCCATCCGGGCGCAGGAACGCTCCGGCCTCGACATCCTGACCGACGGCGAGATGCGCCGGGAGAGCTACTCCAACCACTTCGCCACGGCTCTGGAGGGTGTCGACATCGACAACCCCGGCGAGGCACTCGACCGCAGCGGTCACCCGAACCCGGTGCCTCGGGTGGTCGGACCCATCCGGCGGCCGCGGGCCGTCCAGGCCGACGACGTCCGATTCCTGCGCGCCAACACCGACCGCGTCATCAAGGTGACGGTGCCCGGCCCGTTCACGATGTCGCAGCAGGCGCAGGACGACCACTATGGACGTCCGGAGGCGCTCGCGATGGCCTACGCCGAGGCTGTCAACGCCGAGGTCCACGACCTCTTCGCCGCCGGTGCCGACATCGTGCAGCTGGACGAGCCCTACATGCAGGCGCGTCCAGAGCGCGCACGGGAATTCGGCCTGCAGGCGTTGAACCGAGCGCTGGAGAACGCTCCGGGGACGACCGCCGTGCACATCTGCTTCGGCTATGCCGCGATCATCCACGACCGGCCCTCCGGCTACTCCTTCCTTCCCGAGCTCGCCGGCTGTTCCTGCGACCAGGTCTCCATCGAGACCGCGCAGTCCAACCTCGACACGTCCGTGCTCAAGCACCTGCCCGACAAGACCATCATCCTGGGCGTGATCGACCTTTCCGACCACAGCGTCGAGTCGGCCGAGACCGTGGCCGCGAGGGTCAGGAGGGCCCTGCCGTTCGTCGAACCCGACCGCATTGTCGTCGCGACCGACTGTGGCATGAAGTACCTCCCGCGCCGTTCCGCAGAGGGCAAGCTCCGCGCCATGGCAGCGGCCGCACGTATGCTGCGCGCCGAAGCCGAGGGGTGAGGGATGAAGGCCGAGAAACCGCATCGCTCACAGCATTTCCGGCCTCATCTGCGACAGCTAACCGCTCGCCTGGTGTGTGGCCGCGCTGCGGTAGTCGGTGTACGTGTACGGGTTGTCCAGCACCTTCGTCTGTGGGATGTCCGGATTCATGCCCTGCTGCCATGCCTCGGCACCCAGTGCGCCCTGCAGGTACTCGACGGTCGCCTCGATCGCGCGGCGTGCCGGGGCCAGGTCGACACCGACCAGCCGGTGATTGTGCTTGACGACGCGGCCGTCGACGATGACGGTGTGGACGTCGGCCCGCTGGGCCTGGAAGACGACGTGCCCGTAGGGATTGAGGATCGGGAACATGACCGGCGAGTCGTCGTTCTTGAGCAGCACGACATCGGCCTTCTTTCCGACTTCGAGGCTGCCGATCTTCTCGTCGAGACCGAGCGCCCTCGCACCACCGCGGGTGGCCCACTCCACTGCCTGGTCGGCACGCAGATGGCAGTGCGTGATCGTCTCTCCCTTGGCATGCGCCTCCAGGTGCTCGCGGGCCCGGTCGGCGCCGAGCGTCGACCGCATCGCCGAGAACAGGTCCGCGCTCCACCACACGCTGGTGTCCACGGACAACGCGACCGGGATGTCGTGGGACCGGAGGATCCACGTGGGCGGGTAGCCCTGGCCACAGCTCTGCTCGCTTTCGGTGGACACCGAGACCGTCCCGCCGGTGGCGGCGATCCGGTGGTACGAATCGGCGCTCAGCGTCGCCGCGTGTACGTACACGGTCTGCGGCGTCATGAACCCGTGGTCGTACATCAGCTGGACGCTGTCGTTGTTAGTGGCACCCCAGACACCGGCATGCGTCGTCACCGGTGCGCCGAGCTCGCGCGCCACCTCGAACGCGGGACGCTCGGGAAACGCCGGGTCCCCGGTCACGTCGAAGGCCAGCTGGAAACCCAGCATGTCGTCGCCGGTGAAGCGCCGATCGACGAAGGCACGGAACTCGGGTTGGGTGGACCATTCCCAAGGCCCTGCGTGGATGTTGCCGTAGGCGAGGACGAACCGTCCTGGTACGGCCTGGAGGGCATCGACCGCGGCCTCGGCGTGGTCGATGGTCTGCAGCCCGTGTGACCAGTCCACCGTGGTGGTGACGCCGGCCTCGATCGACTCGATGGCCGATGCCAGGTTGCCGGCGTGGATGTCCTCGGGCCGGAACTTCTTGCCGTGTTCGAGGTAGTTCCAGACGAAGTACTGCGTCAGCGTCCAGTCGGCGCCGTACCCGCGCATCGCCGTCTGCCACATGTGCCGGTGCGTGTCCACCATCCCCGGCATGATGATCCCGCCGGTGGCATCGATCTCCACGGTCCCCTCGGGCACGTCGAGCTGTCGACCGACGGCCTCGATGCGTTCGCCGACGACCAGAACGTCGGCGTCGGTGAGCACCGACTTTCCGTCGTCCATGGTCAGAACCGTCCCGTGCGGAGCACCACGGTCCGGCCCGCCCCGAATGTCGCCTCAGGCGCATTGCTGGTTTCCATGAGCGCTCCTTCGTCCAGACGCCCACCTGCGCTGGTTTGTGGGGAGAGTCGTCCGTACGGGCCGATGGGTGACCTACCTGCCGGCGCGGTGAGGGACCAGCATCCTGGATGTCTTCACCAGAGCCACCGCCGCGACCCCGACGATCGGCAGCACCGTCAGCTGCCACAGGCCCGCACCGTTCCATCCGAACTCGCCGACAAGGCGGGCGAACAACAAACCAGAGAAGGCAGCGCCGACGTAGTAGGTGAGCATGAAGAGGCCGGCGCCGCGTCCGACGTGTTCGGGCCGGACCGCCCGCTGCATGGCGGTCGTGCAGTTGGTGAACAGGAAGCCGCTGGCAAAGGTGCCGATGAGGAAAGCGAGTACGTAGTGAGCCGCCGGAGTCGTCGCCACCTGGTAGGCGAGGAACGTGCAAGCAGAGGCACCCACGAATCCGATGGCGAGCAGTTTGCGCTGGTCGTAACGGTCACCCAGCCAACCGGCCGGCAGGGCCATCATCGCCCCGAATCCCGCCATGGACAGGGCAAACGCGGCCTGCCCAGGGGTGAAGCCGTGCTGCTCCTGGAGGAAGGTGGGATACAGGCCGAGGAAGCCGTAGAACACCACGCCGGAGACCACACAGGCGACTCCCAGCCCGAGGGTGTTGCGGTTGAACGGGCTCGCGGGCACGTGGTCGAACGCCTGCGGGGAACCTGCCGCCTTGCCCGTAACCGCCTCGGTCAGCCGCTTCGACACGACGGTGACGATGAGGACGGACATGACCAGACCGATACCCGCGAAGACGTAGAACGGTCCCCGCCAGTCTCCCCACGAGGCCACGATCTGGGTCCCGATGAGGGGCCCGAGGAAGACGCCGAGTCCGAACGCGACACCGACGACCCCGGCGGCCACCGCACGGCGGTGGAAGAAGAACGCCCCGAGGACGGCGTACACGGCCGCGGCATGCATCCCCTCTCCGATGCCGGAGAGCAGGCGGTACGCACTCATGTCCACGAATCCTGCGGCGAGCGGAACGCCCAGCGTGCCGACCGAGTACATGAGGACGGCGATCACGAGAATGTTCCGCCGCGACAGCCGGTCGGTCAGGAAGCCACCGACCAGCCCGGCGATGGCGAGACCCAGGGTGAAGCCCGTCGCCAGCGAGCCGCCCTGCTCCAGGCTGAACCCGAACTCGCTGCTGATGTCGGGAAGCAGCGGGTAGAAGATCTGCCGGTCCATCGCGTTGAGCATGTACGACAGACACAGCACCCCGAACCCGACGGCGACGACCGCCGGTGAGATCTCGACGTTTCCTGACGTGGTCGTCCCGGTCTCTACGCGTTCGTTCGGGATGCTCGCCATCGGGCGCTCCTCGAGGGTGTCGCGTCCACCTGTCCGTTCTACGGACACTCGTCCGTAAGGCAGCAAAGTATGACCGCTCCCACACGTTGTCAAGGGATCCCCGGCCCGAACGGACGGGTCGGCGCCGGTCCAGCCACCGCGCTGGCCGCTCGTGGTGGCAGGAGTGGCGCTTTGTCCGCACAGCGGCCAACGTGGTTGACTGTCTACGCCTGCGGCTCTGGCCAAGCACCTGAACGCAGAGAGTTGAGGCATTCGCCCTACGAACACGCCGCAAGCTTCAGGAGTGTCGATGCCCCGTCGCGACAGCGACCCCGACTTCATCGAGTCGATAGCCCGCGGCTTCGACGTCGTCCGGGCGTTCGACGCCCACCGGCCCGTGATGACCCTCAGCGAGATGGCGGCGGCGACCCAGTTGGCGCGCCCCACGGCCCGCCGAATCCTTCGTACGCTGGAGTCCCTGGGATACGTGCGGGCAGTCGGCGGCGGATTCACCCTCACCCCGCGCGTGCTCGAGCTCGGTCTGACCTACGTCCAGGGCATGGGGCTGTGGGACGTGGCTCGTCCGCACATGGAACGGCTCGTCGCCCGTACCCACGAGTCGAGCTCCATCGCCCAGCTCGACGGCTCCGACATCGTCTACGTCGCACGGGTGGCCGTACCCAAGATCATCACGCTGGCGGTGCAGATCGGCACCCGGTTCCCGGCACCGCCGACATCCCTCGGCAAGGTCCTGCTCGCCGGACTCGACGCCGACGAGCTCGACCACGTGCTCGCCCAGCCGAGCCGCTCGGGCGTGACCGCGAGGTGGCAGCCGGACCGGACCGAGCTCGACGCGGCGCTGCGGGAGGTTCGCGCGCGCGGGTGGGCACTCACCGACGAGCAACTCGCCTCCGGGATCCGCTCGATCGCGGCGCCCGTACGCGACGGCGCCGGCCGGGTCGTCGCCGCCATGAACGTGACCGTGCACGCGGCCGAGACCTCGGTGGAGACGCTCACCGAGGAATACCTTCCGCTGCTCCTGCAGGCGGCAAGCGCCGCGAGCGCCGACTTCGCGAGGTACGACGCCCTGCCGCGCACCGTCGTCGAACCCAGCGTCTCCTGACGGTGCCGTCCGGCCAGGCCGCCTGATCGAGGCCGCCTGACCGAGGCTGCCTGACCGAGGCTGCCTGACCGAGGCTGCCTGACCGAGGCTGCCTAGCCGCGCCAGCCGACCGGACGAATCCGCCTCCCGACCTTGACACCGTGGCCCTCGCCGACGGATTCTGGCAAGCTATCGGACGGTTGTCCGAACAGCGGACGAGGGGGACCATGACGGAAGACACCCCGGTGGCGACGGCGCGGAAGGGACCGCTCGCGGGCCTGCTGGTGGCCGACTTCTCCAGGATCCTGGCAGGCCCGTACGCGAGCATGCTGATGGCCGACATGGGGGCCGAGGTCGTCAAGGTGGAAGGGCCGGCAGGCGACGACACCCGGACGTGGTCCCCTCCGCTGCGCGGAGACGTGGCGACCTACTACCTCGGCATCAACCGCAACAAGAGGTCGATCGCGCTGGACTTCGCCGACCCGGACGACCGCGCGCTCGCCCAGGAACTCGCGGCCCGCGCCGACATCGTGCTCGAGAACTTCCGGCCCGGAAGCCTCGCCAAGTTCGGGCTGGACTACGACAGCGTGGCATCCGCCAACCCAGGCGTCATCTACGCCTCGATCACCGGGTTCGGTTCCGGCGGCGGCGCCGCGCTGCCCGGCTACGACCTCATCGTGCAGGCGATCTCGGGGCTGATGAGCCTGACCGGTGACCCCGAAGGCCCGCCGTACCGCTCCGGCATCTCGGTGTTCGACGTGATGTCGGGGATGCAGACCACGATCGGTGTCCTCGCCGCATTGCAGCACCGCAACCGAACGGGCACCGGCCAGCACGTCGAGGTCAACCTCCTGTCGACCGCGCTCTCCGGGATGGTGAACCAGACCAGCGCCTACGTTGCCGGCGACGTCGTACCGCACCGGATGGGTAATGCCCATCCGAGCCTCTTCCCGTACGAACCGCTGCCCACGGCGGACGGCGAGCTGATCGTCACCGCCGGCAACAACCGGCAGTTTGCCAATCTCTGCAAGGTTCTCGGCGTGCCGGAGCTCGCCGACGACGCCAGGTTCCGCACCAACCAGGACCGCACCGCCAACCGCGAGGAGCTTCGCCCGTTGCTGGTCGAGCGCCTCCGGACGAGGGGGCGGATGGAGTGGTTCCGCGACCTGCTCGCCGCGGGCGTGGCCTGCGGGCCGATCAACACCGTCGAGGAGGGCGTGGCGTTCGCCGAACAGCTTGGCCTCGACCCTGTTGTGCGGGTGGGCGAGGGCGATCCACCGTCGGTCCGTAACCCGATCACCTTCTCCGAGACCCCTACCCGCTACGACCTGCCGCCGCCCGGCCTGGACGAGCACGGCGCAGAGCTACGCGCCTGGCTCTCCGCTCCTCGCCACCAGCACGAACACGGACACGACAACTGATACGAGACCGGCACCGAGCTGCCCGGCAGACCGAAGAAAAGGAGATCACGGAGTGGGTAACGGATCCTCGCCACCACAGGCACCGACGTACCCGACCTCGCTCGGCATGTCGGACGCGGACTCGATCTCGTTGCTGGGCAAGGATCTCGCCGCCGACCTGATGGGCCACGTCGGCTTCGGCGAGCTTGCCTTCTGGCTGGTCACCCAACAACGTCCCGCCCCTGCTCAGGTGCGGGTCTTCGAGGCCGTGCTGGTCGCGCTCGCCGATCACGGCTTCACCCCGACCGCGATCGCCGCGCGCCTCACCTACCTGTCCGCCCCGGACTCGCTGCAAGGGGCGATCGCCGCCGGCCTGCTCGGCGGTGGCTCGCGGTTCCTCGGCGTGACCGAGGACTGCGGCCAGTTCCTGGCCGCAGTCCTCGACCAGCATCGCGACAAGTGCCCGGAACGGCTCGACGACGACGCGGCGTGGGACGCGGTCGCGTTGTCGGCGATCCAGCAGGCACGGGAGTCCGGCCGCCTCGTTCCGGGGTTGGGCCACCCGGTCCACAAGCAGCAGGACCCGCGTACTCCGCGCCTGCTCGCCATCGCCGCGGAGGAGGGTTTGAAGGGACCGCACCTCCGCCTGTTCGAGGCCATCGGCAGGGTGCATCCTCGTGTCCTGGGCCGCACGCTGCCGCTCAACGGCGCCGGCGTGTGTGGCGCGGCCCTTGCAGACCTCGGCCTCCCGCTCGAGCTGCTGCGAGGCTTCGCCCTCCTTGCGCGTGCCGCCGGGCTCCTCGGCCAGCTGGCCGAGGAGGTGCGACGCCCGATCGGGCGGGACGTCTACCTCTCGGTGGACCGGAACGCGACCTACGTCGACCCACTCAGCAACACTTCCAGCTGAAGGAGTCCTCATGGCCACCGTCGTCGCGGTCATTGCTTCTACGCACCATCCGTTCTACTACCGGGCGAGTACGTCCACCGGCGCCGACCGTCCGCCGTTCGCCGACGAGTGGGTGGCGAAGATCGAGCGCTTCCGCGAGACCCTCACGCGTGCGCGACCCGACGTTCTGGTGATGGTGGGAAGTGACCATTTCCACCAGCTGTGGCTGGACAACATGCCGCAGTTCCTGATCGGCAAGGCGCCGTTCTACGACGCGAACTTCTACAACGAGGAACGCGAGTTCGGCCTTCCCAGGATGCTGCTCACCGGGCACGAGGACCTCTCGGCCTACCTTCTGCGGTCCGGCCTGGACGCGGGCTTCGATCTCGCGTTCAGCAACGAGCTGCGCATCGACCACAGCATCACGTGCCCGATCATCACGCTGCGACCGGAGGCCGACCTTCCGATCGTGCCCGTCTACACCAACATCTTCGCGCCGCCGCTACCCCAACCGCGACGGTTCGTCCAGCTCGGGCAGGCGATCCGGGAGGTGGTCGAGTCCTGGCCGTCGGACCAGCGGGTCGCGATCATCGGCACCGGTCACCTCTCTCTCGAGCTCGGTGGGCCGCGCCAGTTCGGCGAGCACGGCCCCGATCCCGCGTTCGACCGCAAGGCCGTGGACTGGATCGGCAGCGGCAACCTGCAGGAGTGCCTGGCGCAGGTGAGCCTTGACAGCCTCCACGCACCGGGCAACGCCACCCACGGCTTCATGGACTTCATGCTGATGATGGGGGTCGCCGGAGAGAACGCCAAGGCCGACCACGTAGACAGCCTCGACCTCTTCCACACCATGGAGGCGTACTTCACGTGGTATCCGAACGGAGCACCAGCATGAGCGCGAGGCGCAGCAGCATGAGCGCGAGGAGCCCCCACGGAGGTACGCCGAGGAACGAGGTGTGCCGGAGTGAGGCACCCCAGCGGTCATGCGAAAGGAGACCAGTATGAGCAAGTACCTCGTTGACAAGTTCCTCTACACCGTGGACCGCGACCCCGAGCTGGTCGAGCGCTACCGCGAGGACCCGCGGGGCACCGTTCAGTGGTGGGAGACCGAGCGCGCGGGCAGCATCCTGGGTTGCGTACATGCCGAGGCCACCACGTGGCTGGAGTTCGCGCCCGTGGAGCGCGAGGCACTTGCCACGCACGACTACCCGAAGCTGTTCGAGCTCGGGGCGCACCCCTTCCTCACGCTCACGCTGTTCATCGCGATGTTCGAACGCGATCACGAGCCGCTGGGGTTCCAGCAGGAGTACGCACGACGGCTCGCGCACTTCACCCTCCCCTATCCGGACTACTCCACCTGAGAAGCCCTATGCGTGCAGCAGTCATCGAGCGCCATGGCGCCGCCCCCGCCCTTGTCGACCGGCCCTCGCCGGCCGGTGTCGACGGCCATGCCCTGGTCACGACAACGGCCGCCCCGATCACGCCACTCGACATCCTCTGCGCTACCGGCACGTCCTACTTCGGGCCTCCCGCTCTTCCGTACGTTCCTGGCGTACAGGGGGTCGGCGTCGTCGCTGCGGCCGGCTCCCTACCGGGCGGCACGCGGGTCTGGTTCCCCACCACCGCGGGAATGCAGCCGGGCGACGGCAGCATGGCCGAGCAGGTGAGTGTGCCCGAGTCCGACCTCGTGGCCCTGCCCGGCCAGGTCGAGGACACGATGGTCGCAGCGCTGGGCCTTTCGGCGGTCGCCGCGTGGATGGCTCTGACCTGGAAGGGCGGCCTACAGCCAGGCGAGCAGGTCCTCGTACTCGGCGGTGGCAGCGTCGTCGGCCAGGTCGCGATCCAGGCCGCCCAGCTGTGCGGGGCGCGCCGGGTCGTGGCCGCCTGCCGCTCCACCGGCGCGCAGGACCGCGCGGCTTCGTGTGGCGCCGACGCAGTGGTCCCCCTCCGCGACGACGACGAGGTGGACGAACTCGCCGCAAAGCTCGCGGCGGCCTGCGACGGCGACGTGGACGTCGTCATCGACCCGCTCTGCGGCGTACCGGCATCGGCGGCTCTGCTGCTCCTTGCTTCCGGCGCGAGATTCGTCAACCTGGGAAGCTCAGCAGGGCAGAACGCGACCTTCGCGTCCGCCATCGTGCGGAGCCGTTCCGCCAAGATCCTTGGTTACACCAACAACGAGATCGACACCGAACAGAGGGGCGATGCGCTGTCGACCCTGCTGCAACACGCCGCCGCCGGCCGTCTGACGGTCTCCCACGAGATCGTTCCACTCGACCAGCTTCCCCATGCATGGCAACGGCAGGCCCAGGGCCTGGCCGAACGACGCATCGTGGTCGACCTGACCTGACCCGCACGACGAACCAACCACGCGCCGGGCTTCACCTCGACGTGAGGTCCTGAGTGCGCGTTCCGTTCCGCTGTTCCCGCCGAACGCCCGGATCTGGCCCTCACCGGTGCTCGAGCAGCCGCCGGGCGGACTCGGCGATCCCCTCAGGCGACATCCCGTAGCGGTCGAGGAGATAGCCCGCGGAGCCGGTCGGAGCGAACTCCGGTATGCCGAGGATCGTCACCCGGGTCGGATGATGCGCGACGACTGTCTCTGCCACCGCCCCGCCCAACCCACCGGCCGTCGACGACTCCTCGACCGTCACGATCGCGGCGGTCTGCGCGGCCGCGGCGATCACAGCCTCGACGTCGAGCGGCTTGACGGTCGGCATCGACAGCACCCGAACAGAGATGCCGTCGGCGGCGAGGCGCTCCGCGGCGACCAACGCACGCCAGAGCACGGTGCCGTTGGCGATCAACGTCACGTCGTCGCCGCTCCGCATCGTGAGCGCTTTGCCGGGGACGAACTCGTAGTCATCGGCGTTCACCTGCGGGACCCGCATCCGACTGACCCGGACGAAGACCGGCCCCTCGATCCCGGCCGCCCAACGCAGCGCGGCCGCGGTTTCGATCGGATCCGCCGGGACGATGATCGTCATGTTGGCGATCGCCCGCAGCCATGCGATGTCCTCGATCGAATGGTGCGTGGGCCCGAGCTCGCCGTACGCCACACCCGGGCTCATGCCGCAGAGCTTGACGTTGTGGTCGGAGTAGGCCACATCGGCCTTGATCTGTTCCAGGGCCCGCGCGGTCAGGAAGCAGGAAGCCGCCGAGACGAAGGGGATCCGCCCTCCGTTGGCCAGGCCGGCCGCGATCCCGACCATGTCCTGCTCGGCGATCCCGACGTTGATCAGCCGGTCCGGGAAGGCCTTCCGGAAGCTGTTCAGCTTGCTCGATCCGATCGAGTCGTTCACCACGCCGACGATCCGGTGGTCGTCATGGGCGAGCTCGGAGAGAGTGGCGACATACGCGTCACGGCAGTCGTAGCGTGGTCCGTCGGCGACCGACAGATGAGGTAGCTCGTTACCACCGTCGACGATGGATTCAGTCATCCCAGCTCCCTGCCGATCCGGGCGTTCCCTACGGCCTCGAGCTCGGTCAACGCCTGCTGGAACTCCGCGTCGTCTGGCACTTTGTGGTGCCACGCGACGTTGTTGCTCATGAACGAGATCGGGTGGCCCTTGTGGGTGTGGGCGATCACGAACGTCGGCCTCCCTGGTCGGAACGGCACGGCGGACAACACCTCGAGCAGCTCGCCATGGTCATGACCATTGACCTCCACCACGGCGAAACCAAACGCCGTCGCCTTGTCCCGCAGCGGATCAAGGTCGTTGGTCTCCTTGGTCGTCGCGCCCTGCTGGAGCCGGTTGCGGTCGACGATCACGGTCAGGCGGTCGAGCTGGTACTGCGACGCCGCCATCATCGCTTCCCAGTTGCTGCCCTCCTGCAGTTCGCCGTCGCCGACAAGCACGTACGTACGACGTAGAGACACGTCGAGCTTGGCTGACAGTGCGTGGCCGACAGCGATCGGCAGGCCGTGGCCGAGTGGTCCCGTGTTGGCCTCCACGCCTGGCACCTTCGCCCGGTTGGGATGGCCGTTGAGGGCCGACAATGGCTTCAGGAAAGTGGCCAGATCGGTGACCGGCAGGAAGCCGAAGGCTGCCAGCGTGGTGTACAGCGCGCCGGCGACGTGTCCCTTGCTCAGCACGAACCGGTCCCGCTCCGGATCGTCGACCGTCGCGGGGGTGATGGCGAGTACCGCACCGTACAGCGTGGCCAGGATGTCGATCGCGGAGAAGTCCCCACCGATGTGGCCGGCGCCAGCGTGGTACACCAGCTTGAGGTCCTGGATCCGGATCTGCCGGGCCGCCTCGGCGATGTGGGCCACCTGCGCTGTCCTGCTGGCATGGGCTTCCAGCCGGCGGAGCACCGGCATGGTCGTGTGCGCGGTGGAAAGACCGCCCCCCGACGCGGGATCGATCCTCGGAAGGGCCGCGGTCATGAGACCTCCTTCGTCGGTCTCACGACCAAGGTGCGGTGCTCACGATTGACCTCACTCCGTTCGGTGCCGTACTCATGAATGACCTCACTGCGTTCGGTGCCGTACTCATGAATGACCTCACTGCGTTCGGTCATGTGTCCTCCGTGTCGGCCATCGAGGTGAGCAGCGCCCGCTGGACGAGCCTTTGAGCAGCCAGCGCATCGTGGTCGGCCTGCGCCGCCGCGAGCGCCGAGTCGTCGAGGCTGTCGAGCGCGCGGTGCACCGCCTTCAGGAAACGGATGGCCTGCCTGGCGGCCTCCACGCTGTCTTCCCGGAACGGGAACTGGTCCAGCTGCCAGACGCCCTGCCAGTTGTTCTTGCGCAGGGTGTGGAAGAACTCGAAGGTCTCCACCAGATGGACGGATCCGACCACCATGTCGTCGTCCCAGCCGCGCAGGTTGTCGTTGACGTCGATCGCGAACAGCCTGCCGTAGTCGATCGCCAGCTGCGCCGCGTCGGCCGGGGTTTCCAGGCCGTACAACGAGTGTCCGAAGTCGAGCAGGATGCCGAGGTTGGGCAGCCCGATCTTCTCGATGCCGAGGAGTGTTCGCGCGACATTGGGAAAGATGATCTTGACTCGTGGTTCACGCGGCTTGTACTCGATCACGAAGTTGATCTCCGGATGAGCTGCGCAGAGCTCCCGTAGGCCGTCGAGCGCGAGTTGCCAGATGTCGTGGTAGTTCACCTGGAAGGGGTAGTCCCAGCCGTCCTGGCCGGGCCACAGCTTGACGTAGGAGGAGCCGAGATCCTTGGCCACGTCGGTCGCGTGGTGCATCAGATCGAGCGCCCGCTTGCGAACCGCCGGGTCAGGGTGAGTGAACGAACCCTTGACGAAGTCCCGGGTGTAGATCTCCGGGGTGATGGCAATCGCCTCGAGCCCGTTCCTCGACAGCGCAGCCTTCACGTCGTCCAACGTCCCGTCGAAGCCGGCGAACGGCCAGTTGAGGTCGACGACCGACAGGTCTCCCACGGCACCCGCGCGATCGATCTGTTCCAACAGGCCGACCGGTGGACCGTAGCCGTCGGTGGCATAGCGGTCCTTGTAGGTCGCGAAGTGCCAGATGCCCGCACCGAAGACCGGCAGATCTGTCATCGTGCTCACTCCCCCTCGGAGGTGGTTGGTCGTCCGTCGGCTGTGGTCGTCATCCCTTGGTCGCCCCAGCGGTCAGTCCGCCGACGATCCAGCGTTGCAGCAGCGTGTACGCGATCAGAATCGGAACCACGGCGATGAGAATCCCCGCGGCGAGGCCGGTGGTGTTGTTGGCGAACTGGCCCTGGAAGTTGAGCAGTCCCACCGGGATCGTCTTGTGGGCGTCGGAGTTGAGCAGGATCAGGGCGAACAGGAACTCGTTCCAGGTCGCCACCGCGTCCAGGATCGCCACGGTTATCAGGGCCGGTGCGGACAGCGGCAGCATGACGGTGAAGAAGATCCGCCAGTTGCCGGCGCCGTCGACCTTGGCCGCCTCGATGATCTCGTCCGGAACCTGACGGAAGAACGACTGCAGGACCAGCACCTCGAACGGGATGCCGAATGCGAGGTACGGCCCGATCAGGCCGACGATGCTGTCCGTCGCACCGGCGGTTTTCATCATGATGAACACCGGCACGATCGTGATGTAGATCGGGATGGTGAGACCGAGAAAGACCGAGAACATCACTGTCCGCCGGAACTTCATCTGCAGCTTGGCGAGCGCGAAGCCGAGCATTGCGGAAATCAGCACACCGAGCGGCACCTTGACCATCGTGATGAGTGCGCTGTTGCGGTAGGTGGTCGCGAAATTGCCGATGTCCCAGGCGTCGGAGAAGTTCGTCCAGGTGAACTCCGACGGCCAGGACAGCGGTCCGTTGCCGATGAAGTCCGCCAGTGGCCGGACGGCGGTGACAACCAGGAGCGCCAGCGGTGAGATCCAGAAGATCGCGACGACGGCCAGCACGATCGTGAGGACGATGCCACCCTTGCCTCCAGGTGGGCGGGTCGACCGCTCTTCCTCGGTGACCTCGACCGAAGGTGGGGAGTGCACCGGCGCGAGGGAGGTCATGAGGTGTGCTCCCTGGTCTGTGACCGTACATACGGAATGCCTACCGCGATCGCCACCAGGGTGATCACCACGGCGATGGCCGTGCCGTAACCCGCCTGGTAGTACTGGAAGACGTTGGCGTACATCCACGTGCCCATGACCTGCGTCGACGTTCCAGGCCCGCCGTACGTCATCGCATAGATCATGTCGAAGACCTTGAACGAGTCGATCAAGGACAACGCCAGCACGATGTAGTGTGCGGGCCGCAGGCTCGGCATGGTGATGTGCCAGAACTGTCGCAGCCGGCTGGCGCCGTCGACGGTGGCAGCCTCGTAGAGCTCGTCCGGAATCCCTTGCAGGGCTGCGAGATAGAGCAGCATCGGGAATCCGGTCCGCAGCCAGATTGCCGGGACCATCACCGCCCACAGCGCGGTGGAGTCCTGGCCGAGCCAGGGCTGGGCCAGTCCGTCCAGTCCGATCAGGCGGAGGGTCGAGTTGATCGCGCCGTACTGCGGGTTGTACAACCAGCCCCAGATCGAGGCGATCGACACCAGAGGCAGCACGCCCGGTGTGTAGAAGGTCAGCCGCAAGACCGGCTTGCCATGCACTTTGCCGTTCAGCGCCAGGGCCAGCGCCAGGCCGAGCCCGACCGGGAAAGTGATCGTCACCACGGACCAGAGCAGGTTGTTCGTAGCGGCGGTGAGCACCACCGGGTCGTCGAGCAAGCGCGTGTAGTTGTCGAACCCGATGATGTTGTACGTCGGACTCAAACCGTCCCAGTCGGTGAAGCTGAACCACAAAGAGGACAGGGACGGATAGACCAGGAAGACGACGTAGACCGCCAAGGCCGGAACCGCGAACAGCCACGCATGCCACCAGCCTTCCCCGCTTCCCTTCGATCGTTGTCGTCGCGGCCGCCCTGCGGCGGCGGCACGATCGGCTGTGAGCGTCGCCATGAGGTGCCCGGATCAGCCCTTGGCCCAGGCGGACACGATTTCCTGCATCCTCGCGGCGGCCTCCGCCGGTGTCACCGAACCCTGCAGGATGTCGCTCTGCACGGTGAAGTACTCGTCAGCCTGCTTCTTGGGGAAGGCCTGGTCCTGGATCGTGTAGAAGGGATTGCTGCCGTACTTTTGCGACCACTCCGAGGCCAGCGGCAGTTCCTTCGGGTCCGGCTCGGCACCCTTCACCGTCGACGCCGTGTTCCGCAGTGCCTTCTGCGTCTTCGGCTTGGCGAGGAAGTCGAGCAAGGCAGCCGCCTTGTCTGCGTTGGGGGACTTCGCGTTGATCATGTAGCCCTCGACGAAGCCGGAGTGACGCGCCGGCTTGTGGTCGGTGGGCAGTTCGAAGTTGCCGAAGTCGGCGGGGTCTTTCTTGGCCGACAGGATGGCGACGGACTCCGTCCATGGGCCGATGATCGTGTAACCGTTCTTCCCTTGCACGTAACCAGGTTCGACGTCGGCCGGGTCCATCCCGAGTGCACCCTCCGGCACCCACTTCTTGTCCTGCCACTTCTTGAACAGCGTGAACGCCTCGACGACCTCGGGGCGGTCCCAGCTTTCGTCGCCGACCAGCAGCTTGTCGTGCAGCTCGGGACCTGCCGTGTGCTCGAGGAGGTACTCGAACAGGCGCATGATGTTCCAGCCGTACTTGCCGGCCAGGCCACACGGCGTGGTGCCGGCGGCGACGAGCTTGTCGTTCATCTCTTCCAGCTCGGCGTAGCTGGTCGGGGTGGCGGTGACGCCGGCCTTCTCCAGTAGCGCCTTGTTGTACCAGGCGCCGAGGCCGAGCGACATGAACGGCAACCCTGCCTTGACACCATCGAACGTCATGCCGTCGATCGCGGCGGTGTTGATCAACGAGTCCCAGCCGTACTTCTGGTAGTAAGGCGCCAGATCCAGCGCCTGCTTGGCGGTGGCGAACGGCGCACCGATCTGTCCGCCCCAGATCCGCCAGACGTCCGGGCCGCTGCCGCCGAGCAGCTCGGTCCGGAGCTTGTCCGGATACACGGCCGCGCCCGAGCCGGGCAGACTTCCGACCGTCGTGGTGGTGCCGTTCTGCTCGTCGAACTTCTTCAGCTGAGCCTTGAAGAGGCCGATGGTCTCGTCGCCTTCGTAGGTGAAGACGCGGAGCTTGTTCGAGGCCGGCGCCGACGAACCACTGCTGGTGGTGGAGGCACCGGTGCAGGCTCCGAGGCTCAGCCCAGCCACGGTGGCGGACGACAGTCCGAGGAATCCCCGTCGAGTAAGCGACCTGGCGGTCATGGCATTCTCCTCTATGCGCAAGGGCGGTGGCGTCCTCGTATGTGTCGGGAGCCACCGATATGTGAGTCGCGGGTCACCCGGTTTTGCGGCCGAAGGCGCGGATCTTGGCGAACATGTCCTCCAACAGGAAGCGCACGTCCATGTACTCGCACACACTGATGGGGTTGTTGGAACCAGGCAGGTACCAGCCGTCGACCCCGAACCGCGGCGCCGGCCGGACCCGCATGGCGCCGCTGGTCGGGTAGAGCATCAGGGCGATGGCCGGCGAATCGCCGAGCGAGCGAGACTCGATCGGCTCGGGGTGATAGGTAGCGTTCCACTCGTGGAGCTGCTTGATCAGGTAGCGCCCGAGCGGACCCGCGTCGCCGATCTTCTCGTCGAGTTCGGCATAACTCACAGACACCTTGCTGTAGACATCGCTAGGCACCTGCCAGATGGTGATGCCGGAGCCGAACACCACGTTGGCGGCGTGGATGTCGTTGGACAGGTTGAACTCGATCCCGCGCCATCCCGGCGCCATCCCGTCGTACCCGCGGCCGCCGATCCAGATCACGATCACCTCTCGGTTCACGATCTCCGGGTCGAGCAGAATCGCCGAGGCCATGTCGGTCAGCGGTCCGAGGAACGCCACGAAGAGCGGATCGCCCTCGGACGCCAGCTTTGACTCCTCGATGATCAGCCGGGCGCCGGGCGAGTCCAGCGAGGTCTGCTCGTCCGGGATGCCGGTCGGCGCGCCATTGGCGACAGTGACCTTGCCGGTGAGGTCGAGCAGGTCCAGCAGGAGGTCGATCTCCTCGCGCGACTCCTCCATGCTCCGGTCCGAGCGCCGGGTGCCGAAGTGGGCCGGGATCAGCCCGCGCACGTCGAGCGTCGGCGACAACATCCCGTGAACGATCGCGAACTGGTCGTCCGCCTCGTTCTTGGCATCGGTGTTGATGATCACGCGGCGCCGCGTCGGCCTCATCAGATAACCATCCTTGATGGGTTGAATAATGATTCAAGGCCGCATAATTTATCAAGTACGGTTGGCGTGATGTCAATAGGCCACTGCAGAATCCGGTGGAGGCACGGCACCCAGTCGAGGCGATCGAGTGATGCGGCCGCAGATATGCCGTCCGGGGGAAAGCCCGCGCGTACGAACGAAGGGAAGGTGGATGGCTCCGAAACAAGCCGTGCTGGCCATCGATCAGGGCACGACCAACTCCAAGGCGATCCTGGTCGACGAGTCCGGAACGGTGCTCGCCACCGGCTCGACACCGGTCAACCTCTCCCTCCCTCGTCCGGGCTGGGCCGAGCAGGATGCCGAAGAGCTCTGGTCCAGTGTGGTGACCGCTGTCGAACGCTGCCGAGCGGCCGCGGGGACCACCGATGTCGTCGCGGTCGCTCTGACCAACCAGCGCGAGTCCGTGCTGGGTTGGCGGCGCAGTACCGGCCAGCCCATCGGTCCGTTGATCGGCTGGCAGGACATCCGGACGTCCGCGTGGTGCGAAAGCCTTCCGGCCGGCGTCGGCGACCTTGCCCGCGACCGCACCGGGCTCAGAGTCGACGCGATGTTCTCGGCCCCGAAGATCAACTGGCTACTCTCGACGGCCGCGGGTATTCCCGCGGCCGACATCTGTGTCGGAACCGTCGACTCCTGGCTGATCTGGTGCCTGACCGGTCACCGTCGACACGTGATCGAGGCTGGCAACGCCGGCCGCACGCTGCTCTACGACGTCATCGACCTCGAATGGTCCGACCCCTTGTTGGACGCCTTCGACGTGCCGCGCGGGAGCCTTCCGAACGTCGTCGCCTCGAACGGCGACTTCGGCTCCACGGTCGGTGTCCCCGGCGTGCCGCACGGGACCCCGATCGCCGCCGTACTCGCCGACTCCCATGCGGCGTTGTACGGCCAGGGGTGCACGGAGGTGGGCATGGCCAAGGTCACCTACGGCACCGGATCATCGCTGATGACTCCCATCCCTCGGTTCGACCCAGGCCAATCCCCCGTACCGACGACGCTTGCCTGGCTCACCGACCGCCCGGTCTACGCCCGCGAAGGCAACATCGTCTCCTCTGGCGCGGCTCTCGCGTGGACGGCCTCGATGCTCGGGCTCGGCAGCGTCGCCGAGCTGGTCGACCTGGCCGGGACGGTCCCCGACTCCGGTGACGTGACCTTGGTGCCCGCCTTCTCTGGCCTCGGCGCGCCGCACTGGGACCGCAACGCGCGCGCCGCCTTCACCGGGATGAGCAGTAGCACCACCCGAGCGCACCTGGCGCGAGCGGCCGTCGACGCCGTCGCGCACCAGGTCTGCGACATCGCGGATGCCATCGAAGTCACCGACACGCCGCTGAGCGTCCTGCGGGCTGACGGCGGCGCCGTTGTCGCCGACCTGCTGATGCAGACCCAGGCCGACCTCCTTGCCCACCCGGTGGAGGTGGCCGACGTCGCCGAGCTCTCCGCGCTAGGTGCGGCGCAGCTGGCCTGGCAGAGTCTGGGGAGCACCACAAGCTGGGCCGAGCAGCGCATACCAGCCCGGATCTTCACATCGACGCTCGACGACGAGACTCGTAGGAGACGCCGCGAGCACTGGGCGGACGAGGTGGCAGCAGCCAGAGCCCGCAAGCGCTGACCCGGCTGCGCCGCGACCCATACCGGTGAACGACAGGATGGACAATGGCCGATGATGACTCTCCAGCAACCGTGAAGTGGGGCGGATCGTGATGGCTGTGCACGCGTCCAGCGGCAGTCGACTGGCCCCCGATGCTCAGGTGCGGTTGATCACCAAGATCGCACACATGTACCACGAGCAGGGGATCCGGCAGGCCGACATCGCCGACGCCCTGCACGTCTCCCAGGCAAAAGTGTCCCGGCTGTTGAAAAGGGCCACCGAGATGGGCATCGTGCGGACCGTTGTCGTGGTCTCGCAGGGCGTGCACACCGTTCTGGAAGAGGCCCTCGAGCATCGGTACGGGCTGCGCGAGGCGGTCGTTGTCGACGTGGACGGTGGAGAGCAGGAGATCCTCACCGGCATCGGGTCTGCGGGAGCCACCTATCTCGAGGCCACCCTGACCGGCGGGGAGCGGATCGGTATTTCGTCGTGGAGTCAGACGCTGCTGGCGGCGGTGGATCGGCTGCGCCCGCTCCGCGTCGCAGGGGCGGAGCGTGTCATCCAGCTGGTCGGCGGTGTCGGCGTGTCCGCCGTCCAGGCCCAGGCCAACCGGCTGCTGGGTCAGCTCGCCGAGCTGATCGGTGCTGCACCGACGTACGTTCAGGCCCCTGGGCTGGTGCAGACCTCGGCCATCCGCAAGAGCCTGCTCAACGACCCGGCGATGGAATCGATGGCCGAGGAGTGGGCCAACCTGACCATGGCACTGGTGGGTATCGGCAGCGTCCAACCATCTCCCCTGCTGCGGCAGAGTGGCAACGCGATCGCGCCGGATGACCAGGAGCAGCTCCTGGCCGCGCACGCCGTCGGCGATGTCTGCCACCGTTTCTTCACCGCGACCGGAGATCTGATCCGCAGCGATCTGAACAGCCGCGTCGTCGGCATCGACCCCGACACTTTCCGGGCAATCCCCCGGCGGGTCGGGCTGGCCGGAGGCGAACGCAAGCACGAGGCGATTCGTGCGGCGATCATTGGGGGGTGGGTGAATGTCATCGTCACCGACGTTGCCACCGCCCGCGCACTGCTGGAGGAGTGAAACAACGGCGGCCGTCGAGCCGTCAACGACCGCAGGGCAGCGGCCACCTGAGACTGGCGTTCAGACCGAGCCCACCGGCGGCACGGCCTCTGACCTGGCTGCAGTAGGCCATGTGGCTGTCTTCATCCACGTCCGGGTGCCGGAAACGATCTGTCGCCGAAGAGGATGCGGCGGGCCGCCGCCTGCCCCATCGGCGTACGCAGCAGGGTGAACGCCGCCGCTGCAAGCGCGGGCGTGCGGACCTGGGCCAATCCCCTGCGCAGCATGAGCCTTCCGCGGAAGCGGGCACGCAGTGCGGCTCCGTCGAAGTGAGTCAGCGCGTCCGTCCGCCCGGATCGCAGGGAGTCGTGCAGGATCGTGGCAGCGAAGTCCGACAGTCGCAGGCACGGGTCGAGGCCGCCAGCGGTGAGCGGCGAGACCGCACCTGCCGCATCCCCCACCAGAAGTCCGTCGGCACAGCTGATCCGGCGCAGCAGGCCACCGACCGGGATGGGACCCCCACGTCGCTCCACCTCGTCAGGGCGGGGCGTGCTCGGCAGCCCCGGTGCCGAGGTGCCGAACCGCTCCAGGGCCCGGCGGAGACCGTCGGGAAAGCGGTTGGCGTAGCCGGCCGTGCCGACGTGGGCATGCCGCCCGTCGTTGACGACCCACGCCAGGTAGCCGGGAGCGAGCGACGGGTCGAGCACGCAGTGGAATGTCGGCGGCTCCTCGCTGCGCGGGACCTCGAAGACTTCCTCGGCACCGATCAGCAGGTGGTGGTTGCGGTCCAGGTCGAGGTCGCGCGCGACCCGTGAGCGGGCTCCGTCGGCGCCGACCAGGAACCGTGCCCGTACCCTGGTCGGTCCGTCCCGGCCGGCCAGGAGGTAGGTGCGGTCTCGCCGACCGGCATAGCGAGTGCCCAGCGCTATCCGGACGCCGGCGTCGGTCGCGGCATCGGCCGCCGCTGCGTACAGGGGCGCCATGTCACCCACCCGGTACTCATCGCGCGCACTGATGAGGGTCACCGGGCGCCGCAGCCCAGGTGGGTAGAGCACCACTCGCCGAATCGGAGGACCGAGGCACTCGGGAGGCAGCGGGAAATCGTCGAGCGTTCTGCGAACGAAGATCCCAGTGGTACGAATCGCGCCCGTGAGGCTGGGACGCCGTTCGACGAGCAGCACGTCGTGGCCTCGCTGGGCGAGCAGCGTCGCAGTGTGAAGCCCCGCCAACCCGGCTCCGACGACCAGCACGTCGGCAGCGTCGACCAATCGAAGAGCAGCCTGCATCCATCGATTATCGCTTACTTGCTATCGAATGACAATGGCCACCGCATGCTGGCTCAGCGGTGTGCGACACAAGTCGACGGTTGCCGCCACGGCGGCGACGAACGCCCGTGGCGCTGCGATCAGTCGGAGCGGGCCCGCCTCGACCGGCGGTAGTCGCTCGGCCGGACCTGGTAGTGGCGGGTGAACGCCACGCTGAGGGCGTACGCGTTCGCGTACCCCACCTGCCGCGCGATCGAGTCGACGGTGTGGTCGGTGTCGGCGAGCAGGTCGGCGGCAGTGCAGAGCCGCCATCCGGTGAGGTAGGCGATCGGCGGCTCGCCGACGAGCTGGTCGAAGCGCCGAGCGAATGCCGCGCGCGACAAGCCGACCTTGGTCGCAAGCTCGCCTACAGTCCACGCATGCGCGAGGTCGTCGTGCAGAAGCCGGAGCGCCTCGCCCACCAGCGGGTCGGTACGGGCGGCGTACCACGACGGAGGTTGCGCATCCGGTCGGGCGAACCACGCGCGCAGCCCGCGGATGAGAAGGAGGTCCAGCAACCGGTCGAGGACGGCCTGTTGACCGGGCTCGTCGCGGGCGATCTCTGCGGCCACGAGGGCAAGGGGTGAGTCGGTGATCTCGTGCCCGGCGACGGTGATCAGTAGCGGCAGCGCCGCCAGCAACCGCCGGTCGACCTCGCCGCGCACGCGGTACTCCCCGAACAGCAGGAGAGCCGGGCTGTCCGGCCCGTCCCCGCAGGTTCGGGTGTCCAGCGCCAGCGCCGCACCGATGTCACGGCCTTCAGAATCCCGGCATGTGTCGTCCGGGCTGATCACGACCTGCACCGGCGTCTCCGGCGGATCGGCGACGACGAACGACTCCGGCCCACGGACCACCGCGATGTCCCCGGCGGCAATCCTGGTCGGACCGTCGCCGACGTCGATCCAGGACGTTCCGCGCACCATGGCCACCACCGTGAGTGGTGCGGCGTCCGCGAAGCGCCACGACCAGGGCGGAGTGAGATAGCTCTGTCCCACCACAGCACCGCGGGCACGTGTGCGGTCGAGTAGGTCCGTCAACGCATCCACGCCGTCCAGCGTAGACGCACAGACATCGAATGCAGACGTACAGCCATCGTCTGTCTCGAACCTTCTCGGTTGGCTGGATCTCGAACCACCCACGAGCGAAAGCGAGATCAGCCGATGCCCATGACAGCCGAAGCACGTGAGAGGTTCCTCGCCGAGCCCCGCGTCGGAACACTTGCGGTCGCCCGCGACGGTCGGGCCCCACTCGCGGTGCCGGTCTGGTACGACTACAGCCCGGGCGGCGACGTGCGTGTCTGGATGGAGCGAGGAACGCTGAAGGACCGCCTGCTCCGGGCGGCCGGACGGTTCAGCCTCAGCGTCCAGGCCGAGGACCGCCCCTACCGCTATGTGACCGTCGAAGGCCCCGCGCACTGGAACGAGCAGCCGACCGGCGACGACGTCACCACGATCGCGGCTCGGTACCTGCAGGAGGCCGAGCTCGCCGTGTACGTGCAACGGACCCTCGGCCCCACCTCCGTCCTCGTCCACCTCCAGCCCGAACACTGGCTGAGCAGTGACCTGTCCGAGGCATTCGAGGAGCTCGAGGCGGCCGTCGCCGCGGGGACCTCTCTCTAGTCGTGTCTCTCAGTTTGAACGACTGTGGGGAGGGGCGACGCGTCCCCTCGCAAACCCTCAGTGTGCGGTGGTGCGGCGGGTACCTGCACCGTGACGCGGAGCCCGCCAGCGGGCCGGGAGGTGAGGGAGAGAGTTCCGTCGTGTGCGTGGGCGATGCTCTTGACGATGGCCAGGCCGAGGCCGACACCCGCGTGGTCGGTGCGTATGCGTTCTGTGCCGCGTTGAAACGGCTCGACAAGCGTGGAAACCAACTGTGGGTGGAGCTTCTCGCCGGTGTTCTCGACACTGAGCACCACAGTCCTGGGGTGAACACTGGTCGTGACCCACACTCTGCCCTGGTCAGGCAGGTTGTGGACGATCGCGTTGTGCACAAGGTTCGTCGTCAGCTGTAGCAGGAGCGCGCGTGAGCCGATGGTGGCGGCGAGGTCGCCGGAGGTCTCGATGGCGAGGCCGCGTTTTTCCGCAAGGGGGATGAGCGTTTCGGTGGCCTCTTCTACGAGGAGGGACAGGTCGACGTGCTCTCGGGTGAAGGATCGCTGGTCGGCGCGGCTCAGCAGAAGCAGTGCTTCTGTGAGGTCGATCGCTCGGGCGTTGACGAAGTGGAGGCGCTCGACGAGTTCGCCGGTGTCGCGGTTCGGATCGTTGCGGGCCACGTCGAGAAGTGTCTGCGTGATCGCCAGTGGGGTGCGCAGTTCGTGGGAGGCGTTGGCCGCGAATCTCTGTTGTTCGGCGACGTTGGTCTCGATCCGCGCGAGCATGGCGTCGAAGGTGTCGGCGAGTTCGCGGAACTCATCCTTGCGGCCGGGTAGCCGGATTCGGTGGGAGAGCGAGCCGTTCGCGGCCAAGCGGACGGCGTCGGTGATGCGGTCCAGGGGCGCGAGCATGCGGCCGGCGAGAATCCACCCACCCAGCAGACCGAACACCAGAAGGAACGCCATGACCATGGCCGCAGCCAGGCCGAAACCTCGCAGGGGGTCGGAGCGGCTGGGTACTCCGACCCACGGGAGCCCGCCTATGATCACACCGTCGTCCAGATACCGCGCCTGGACCACCCACACGGCGGCGAGCATCAGAGCACCCGCAACCATGAGGAATCCGGCATAGCTGAGGGTGAGTTTGAGGCGAACGCTCAATCCACGCGCCCTATTCACGGTCGGATCCCGCACGTCCGGGGCCGGGTGCAGTGTCGATGCGGTAACCGACGCCGGGCACCGTGGCGATCAGCCCGGGTTCGCCGAGCCGTTTGCGCAAGGCCGAAACCGTGATGCGCACGGCGTTGGTGAACGGGTCTGCGTTCTCATCCCATGCACGCTCCAGGACCTCTTCGGCACTGACTACTCCCCCTTCGGCGGCGACGAGGACTTCGAGCACGGCGAACTGCTTCCTGGTCAGCGCGACGTACCGGCCGTCGCGGTAGACCTCGCGGCGGAACGGATCCAGCCGCAGACCGGCGATCTCTCGCACGGGTGGTCTGTTGTGGGCGCGCCTGCGGTCGAGCGCCCTGAGCCGCATGACGAGCTCTTGAAGTTCAAAGGGCTTCGTGAGGTAGTCGTCGGCACCGAGCTCGAACCCGGAGGCCTTGTCGTCGAGCCGGTCGGCAGCGGTGAGCATGAGGATGGGAATGCCGCTGCCGGAGGCGACGATGCGTTTGGCGATCTCGTCACCGGTAGGCCCAGGAATGTCCCGGTCGAGGACGGCGATGTCGTAGGCGTTGATGCTCAGCAGTTCAAGGGCGGTGTCGCCGTCACCGGCCATGTCGGCCGCGATCGCCTCCAGGCGGAGGCCGTCGCGGATGGCCTCTGCCAGGAAGGGCTCGTCCTCGACGATCAACACACGCACACTCTCGATGCTACGAGCCGGAGCATATCGTCGGCATATCGAAATCCACATACGTGGTGAGAACACCACGCTGCGTTGACTGCAGGCATGGCCTACAGCGAAGCAGCACGAACAGCGGCCCGCCGTACCCGATCGACCATTCTCACCGCCCTTATTGTCGCCCTTGTCACGGTCGGCGCGACGCTTTTCGGCGTTCTCATTTGCCAGTCGCTGGCCTCCTCCTCAGGCGCAGCACCACCCACCGACGCGGCGGCCACCGACACCCCTTCGGCGGCTGCGGATCGTCAGCGGAGACCTACGCAACCTCGCGGCGACCACCGTCCTGCGCTTGGCGACCGCGATGTGGCAGATGGCGCCGTCCCTCCGGGCGTGACGATCTTCGACGACGAGTTTCCGGCCGTGGCCAACCTTGATCCCGATCTGCTCGCTGCCCTCCGCCAAGCCGCAACCGACGCCGCAGACGACGGGGGCGAGTTCCACGTCAAGAGCGGCTGGCGAACCCCTGCGTACCAGGACCAGCTGCTTCGCGAGGCCATCTCCGAGTACGGCTCAAAAGAGGAAGCTGCCCGGTGGGTGGCCACCGCTGACACCTCTCCTCACGTGTCGGGGGACGCGATCGACATCGGGCCCTCCGATGCCACGACGTGGCTCTCCGAGCACGGCGCGGAGTACGGGCTGTGCCAGATCTACCGCAACGAACCGTGGCACTACGAACTGCGCCCCGAAGCCATCGATGACGGCTGCCCGCCCAGGTATGCCGACCCTACGCACGATCCAAGGATGCGGCAGTGACCAGCACGCTCGGCGTCGCCAACATCATGATCCGGACACAGTTCCTCGCGGATCCACGGTGGCATTGCGAACGGCATGAGCGGGAAGTGGATCTCTATCGCATGGTGCTACGTCCAGGTGAGCCGTTGCTGGAGGATGGCTTGTTCGGCGGGGTTGGTCGTGTGCTGGAGAGCTTGCACGTCCGCGGCGTGTGCCTGGTCGATCTGACCGAGTTCGCGCAGTACCTCGGCGCGAGTGGCGTGGTAGAGGTGGTAGCGCTGCAGCGTTTCGCCGAGTGTGTCGAGTTCCCTCATCGCGGCCGCGGGCCCTGCGGTGTACCGCAGGGCGATCGCCCGGTGGAGGCGGGCGACGGGCGAGGGTGCGAGATGGAGCAGCATGTCGTAGAGCAGGACGATCTGCTCCCAGTCGGTGTCTTCCCAACGTTGTGCTTCGGCATGGCAGGCGACGATCGCCGCCTGGAGCTGATACGGGCCGGGACGATGTTGTCTGGCGGCGGTGCTCAACAGCCGGGTGGCGTCGGCGATCGCCTTGTGGTCCCACCGGGACCGGTCCTGGTGCGGCAGGAGTATCAGGTCGCCGCCCACTCCGAAGCGGGCAGCGTCGCGAGCGCGATGGAGGCGGATCAGGGCAAGCAGACCGGCTACTTCGGGCTCGTTGGGGACGAGCTGGTGCAGCAGGGACGCCAGCCAGTCGGCGTCGTCAACGAGGTCACGTGAGTGCGCGTGGTCGGCGGTCGACAGGTAGCCCTCGTTCAGAACCAGGTAGATGACCGCGAGCACCTGGCTCAGCCGTTCGGCGAGTTCGTCGTCAGCCGGCATCCGGTACGGAATCTTTGCCAGGCTGATCTTTCGCTTGGCCCGGGTGATCCGTTGCGCAACGGTCGTCTCCCGGATCAGGAAGGCACGCGCGATCTGCGCCGTGGTCAGTCCGCACACCACCCGCAGCGTGAGGGCGATCTGCGCCTCCTGTGGGAGAGCCGGGTGGCAACAGGTGAAGATCAACCGAAGCCGGTCGTCAGGTTCGGGCTGGACCGGCCATTGCAACTGCGCCAGCTTGGTGCGGTAGTTGCCATCGCGGCGGAGCAGGTCGACGCCGCGCCGCCGGGCGACGGTGAACAGCCAGGCATCCGGTCGGGCCGGAATTCCGTCGGTCGGCCAGCGCTGCAGGGCGGCCACGACGGCGTCCTGGACCAGATCCTCCGCGGTGGCGAAGTCGCCGGTGACCTGGACCAGGGCGGCGGCAAGCTGGCCCGCGTGCTCGCGTACGACGCGGGCCAGCTCGACATGTGAGGCCTTCTCTGGCAGGTGGTTCATGATTCCAGCGGGCGAACTTCCACGGTCGGGCAGCCTGGCCAGGTCCTGACCATCCGTAGCGCTGCGTCCAGGTCGTCGACCTCGATCTCGGTGTAGCCGCTGACAACTTCCTTGCCCTCGACGAAGGGGCCGTCGGTGACGATCGGCTCGCCGCCACCAAGCCGGACCGTGGTTGCGGTGGCCGGTGACTGCAGCTTGGCGCCTCCTCGGACGACATCGGCGTGGTCGGCGAACCATTCGTGGACGCGGGCATAGGCCCGCTCGCGTTCGGTCTGCCCCATGGCCTGCAGTTCGTTCATGTACTGCTCGGATTCGACGAACAACAGCACATACTTCATCTGGTCTTCACTCCATTACGAGTCCTGGACAGGTGACGCGTGGACGCCACCACGACGGCGTGGTGTGGGTCAGGTCCGATCGGAGAAGGCGGCCATGCGGCGCATCATCTCCTCATCCGAGACGTCTTCCACATGCGTGGCGATGGTCCAGCCATGGCCGAACGGATCGATGAGGTAGCCGTCCCGGTCACCGTAGAACTGGTCCTGCGGAGGCCGCTTGAGTTCCGCGCCGAGTTTCACCGCGCGCTCGATGGTGGCGTCGACGTCTTCAACGTAGACGAACAGGAAGGTGGGGGATCCATCGAGCCCGGTGACCGGCGGCGCCTTGGTCCCCATCTGTGCTGATTCGTCCTCGACGATGACGACCGAGTCGCCGATCTCGATCTCGGCGTGGACGATCGTGCCGTCAGGGCCGGGAAAGCGCATCCGTTCGGTCGCTGCGAACACCTCGGCATAGAAGTCCAGGGCCTGGGCGGCGCCGCGGACGACGAGTGCTGGCGTGACTCTCCGGTAGGAATCCGGGATCGGGTGGGGGCTGGCTGTCGAGGACATCCGGGTTCTCCTTACGTCGAACGGTGGCCTGCGAGGGCGCGGACTCAGTTGAGTCCGCTCCTGCACCTCCGTGTGGCCTTTCTTGGTAAGACGATCGGCGGCCCATCGGATACGACACCAGTGGAGGTCAACCGGCCAGTATTTACGGGATCTACCGGGTGGTATCGAACATACGGGGCACAGCCAGGGCTCGAGCCCTTCGGCCGGTCAGGAGAGGATGTCCTTGCGCAGGAACGTCCACCATGCGCAGGCGAAGAAGATGGCCGAGTAGACGACGGTGGAGAACGCACCCTTCGCCATCCCGTCCAGTCGCACGGGATCCACGTACAGCCCGCTCCATTGACTCGCGTAGTGCATCGGCAGCAGGCTTCGGATCACGCCGAGGGCGTCGACCTGGTTAAGGATCTTCGAGACGATGATCACCATGACCGCGCCGCCCACAGCGGCCAGCGGAGCGTCCGTGGCGGTGGACAGCCAGAACGCCAGAGCGGCGACGAGAACCAGCGTCACGGCGAGGTAGCCAACCGTGCCGGCGATCCGCCACACCGCGTCAGCCCCGACGAGGTTGCCGCCGTACGGAGTACGCAGGGAACCCCACCCGAACGCGGCCCCGCCCACGCACATGGACGTGACGGCGAGGACCACGAGGGCGAGGGAGGACATCAGCAGGCTCACGACGAGTTTGACGCCAAGCAGGCGGGCCCTGGGTACCGGAACCGCGAGCAGGTACCGCAGGCTGCCGCAACTCGCCTCGTTGGCGACCGTGTCGCCACACACCAGAGCGACGATCACGGTCAGGAGGATGCCAGCCGCCGCGCCGAGGGTGAAGACGGTGAAGTTGCTGCCGCTGGCCGTCGCCAGCGCGGCGAAGGAGAGGGTGTCGTCCTGGTCGTTGCCACCGAGTTCGAACGCCGCGACCAGGACGACGGGCAGCGCCAGCGCGAGTCCGAGGGCGAGTTTGGTCCGCCGGAGCGACAGCTGCCGGCGGATCTCTGTCCGTACGGTCAGCATGGCGGTCCGCCCGTTCCGTCCCGCCCCGGAGCCGCGACACCCGCGCTCTGGTCACCGGACTCCTCGTCCGGAACGTGTGCGGCCCGCTGTTCCGGATGCTGCGCCACCAGGCCGAGGAAGACGTCTTCGAGTTTCTCGCGTGGAGCGACCCGCGACACGTCGACGCCCCCGGTCACGAGAGTCCGGACCAGCCGGGTGCGGGGCACCCCGTCCAGGTCGACGACGAGGCCGCCGTTGTGCCGCGCCACCGCACCCACCTCGAGCCCCGCGAGCAGCGTCTCGGCTCGGCTGACGTCGGTGACGTCCACGACGACCGAAGCCGCGCCGCCCACGATGTCGGCCACCGGTCCGGCGGCCTGCAGGCGGCCGAGGTGGAGGACGACGACATGCGTACACGTCTGTTCGACCTCGGCCAGCAGGTGGCTCGACACCAGCACCGACCGGCCGCCCTCGGCGTAGGTCTGCAGGACCCGGCGCAGTGCGGCGATCTGCGGCGGGTCCAGCCCGTCTGTCGGCTCGTCGAGAATGAGGAGGTCCGGCATGCCGAGCATGGCCTGGGCGATCCCCAGCCGCTGCTTCATCCCGTGGCTGTACTCCCTGACCTTCCGATCGACCGCGGCACCGAGACCGGCGATCTCCAGTACGTCGTCGAACTTGGCCTGCTCGCGCGGAAGGCCGGTGGCGTCCCAGAACAGTTCGAGGTTGGCACGTCCGGACAGGTGTGGAAGGAAGCCTGGACCTTCGACGAGCAGGCCCGTACGAGACAGGACGGAGGCGCCCGGCACGACGTCGCGACCGAACACCAGGACCCGGCCCCCGGAGGGCCGGATGAGTCCGGCGAGAATCCGCAGACAGGTGGTCTTGCCGGCACCGTTCGGTCCGAGCAGGCCGACGACCTCGCCTCGCCCGA
The DNA here is from genome assembly GCF_040195635.1 of Actinopolymorpha sp. B11F2. NCBI lineage: Bacteria > Bacillati > Actinomycetota > Actinomycetes > Propionibacteriales > Actinopolymorphaceae > Actinopolymorpha > Actinopolymorpha sp. B11F2. Next base: position 81,572 of record NZ_JBEFTX010000018.1, read on the forward strand.
CAGTGAAGTCCACGTCGCGCAGGGCGTAGCGGTTGTTTCCGTACTTCTTGGATACCCCCCGCACCACCAGGGGCGTGTCGGCATGGACCGAGCAGACGCGGCTCGCCCGGCGCCGGGTTCGCCGCCGGGCGAGCAACCAGAGAGCCGCGGCAGTGACACTGAGCGCGGCGGCGAGGGCCATGGCGGCGTCCAGCCACGGCCCCGCAGTCATGCCGGAGGTCGTGGCCCGCACCTGCGGTAGCCGGATGGAGTTCCCCGCCAGGCCGACGACATAGGTCTGCGGCTCGGCGGGGCCGGCGTACGCCTGGTCGGCCGTCGCGACGGTGACGCGGATCCGGTGGCCGGGTTGGAAGCGGTGGACGACTCCGGGCAGGGTGACGTCGACGGGCCGGGCCTGGTCGAGCGAGGCGGGAAGGTTGTGCAGGCGGACGGGTGCCACCGCGCCGCCGGGCAGTTCGGTGAGGCCGTTCGGCGCCACGTCGTACACCTTGACGAAGAGCACCGCGTCCCCGGACCGCGACGCGGCGCGGACGCGGACCGTCGGCGAGCCCGTGACGTCGACCGGACCTGTCAGCGGGCCCGAGTCGTACGACACCGCCTGTCCAGGCACGTCGAGGGTGACGCGCGTGAGCAGGCGGCCGGCGACGGCGCCGAGCCCCGGCACCGACGACATCGCGGCCGGCGTTCCGGCCGGAGGGTTACTGATCTGGCCCGGGCCGCCGCGGAGCCGAACCACCCGCGCGGGCAGGTCGCCTGCGAGACCCGGGTAGGCGGACGGCGCGAGGAGGCCGAGCGCCCGCACGGAACCGCTCTCGTCATCGACGCCGGTGATTCGGGTGAACGCGAACGGGCGGACGGGCGGCGGTCCCGCGTCGTGCTGGTCGGCCGCGCCGAGGTAGTGGTCCAGCCAGACGAGGGTCGCCATCCGGACCCGCCACCGGTCGACGTCGGAGCCAGCGCCCGCGTCGTGGCCGCCGGAGTACCACATCGCGCAGATCGGGGTGCCGTTGGCACGGATGCCGGCCAGGTTGGCGTCGGCCTCGGCGAGCGGGAACAACGTGTCCTGGGTGCCCTGGACGAGCAGGGTCGGCGCGGTGATGCGGTCGAGAACGCCGGCGGGGCTCGACTTGTCGAGCAGCCGGATGGTCGCCGGGTCGGCCCGCCCCGTGAGGGCAGCCCGCTGGTACATCCGGCAGACCGTGGGCGCGAACCGCCCGCAGCCGGCGCTCCCGTCCGCCGCGGGCGTGGCCCCGCCAGTCGTGCGGAACACGCGGGACGCGCCAGCCCCGTTCGCTCCGTCCGGTCCGTTCGCTCCGTCCGCTCCTTGCGGTCCGTTCGGTCCGCTCGCTCCGTTCGGCATGGTCGAGGCCAGGCCGCCCGAGTCCGTCGACTGGTCCTCGCCGAGGTCGGGGGCGAGCTGGGGCAGCGAACCACGGTCACCGAGTCCGGATGCGTACAACCAGCCCGCCCACGCCCGCTTGAACACGCCGGCCTCGGGACCCTTGCCCGTCGACTCCGGGAACAGCGAGCGTCCCAGGTCGTTCCAGGTCGACTGCGGCACGACCGCGTCGACCCGTTGGTCATGTCCGGCGAGCAGGAGGGCGAGCGCACCGCCGTACGACGATCCGATGACGCCGACCCTCGGGTCGCCCGGAGAATCGCGGCGCACCTCGGGACGCTCGGCCAGTAGATCGAGCAGCGCACGGGCATCGGCGACCTCGTGGTCAGGACTGTTCAGGTGGATATGGCCGCCGGAGCGGCCGAAGCCCCGCGCCGTCCAGGTGAGCACCACGTAGCCCTCGTCGGCGAGGTCCAGAGCCTGGTCCTCCACGCTCGTCTTGGTACCGCCGAGGCCGTGCGCGAGAAGAATCGCAGGAGCGGGATCGTCCGGGCTCGCAGCCCGGGGAACGTACAGGCGCGTGTCCAACCGCACCGGCCGGTCGCGCCGCGGGCCGGACAAGACCGTGACCACAGCGTTCGTGATCACCGTTTTCGAGACCGCCGTGTTCGAGACCGCGGTGTTCGAGACCACGGTGTTCGAGACCGGCGTCGACGCAGGCGACTCGCCCGCCGGCAGGAAGAGACTCAGGCCGAGGCCGGTGACCGCGGTGGAGATGACGATCACCAGCGCCGTGGTGTGGATGCGCCGGCGTCGTGCGACCATCGGGCCACGGTAACCAGATACGGGAGAAGCGAGTAGTTTCGCTCATTTCGGCTACCGGCCCATTACTGACAGGGGTGGATCAGCCCAGCTTTCGGGATTTCCCAAGCCCAGTTGGGTCTTCCAGGCACAAGATCGCGCGTCGAGTAGCGATCCTCGGCCGCGCTCGCAGTCGCCGTCACGCCCGCCGGCCGACGGTCAGATAGCCAACGAAGGTGGCGGTCAGCTGGGGCCGTCCGAGCGTCTCCAGTCGGTGCCTCACGCGGGCCAGGAACTCCGTGCTTCGATCTTCGCCGAGTGCATGGGTGCCAGACTGCGAAGCCAGGTTGGCGAGGTAGTCCTCAGCGCTGTAGCGGACCTGGAAGGGGTAGCGCTGGCTCGCCACCTCCTCGAAGAGACTCCCCGCCTCGAGCGGGAGGTGCCGCGGGCCCAGCTGTTCGGGCGGAGGCGGCGGACAGCCCTCGAATCCCACGGCCCGGTAGTCCTCCTGCACGTCCGTCCAGAAGCGATCGGCGTCTACCGGCCGTGCCCACTGACACCCTGCCACGGCCAGGACACCTCCGGATCGCAAGTGCTCATAGGGCTTGGCGTAACGAAGGTGCGGGTCGATCCAGTGCAGGGAGTTGACCGCGACCACCGCATCAAACGGGGGACCTTGTGGCTGCCAGTCCTCAAATGGACAGGTGACCACTTCGGCAGCAGGGAATCCGGTCAGTCGGCGGCGGGCGATGGCCGCCAGCTCGGCACCCAGCTCCACAGCGGTGACGGCCAGCCCGCGCTCGGCGAGCGGCACCGTCGCCTGGCCGGTGCCACAGCCGACCTCGATCACCCGGTCCCCCGCCTCGAGCTTGCCCAGGTCCATGAGGTCATCGAACAACTGCGGCGGACAGACCGGCCTGGTGCGCTGGTAGTCCTCCGCCGCCCTGTCGAATCCGCCACGCAAGGTGTGCCGACTCGGGTCATCCTCCGTGCATCCCATGATCGCCCTCCGCGTCGTGTGCGCGAGCAACCTACTCGCCCGCGCTCGCCAGATTCCTCGACATCGCCCGACGAGCCTGCCCCCCACCTGACGGTCCCGAAAGTCAATGGAGCGTGGCACATGCGCCACAGTTCATGGAAACGCCCGACGGTGTGCATCGGACGCGCCGAGAGGGCAGGGTGTGCACATGTACTACGTCGGCGTCGACCTCGCGTGGGGTCAGGAGAGACAAAGCGGCCTTGCCGTCGTGGATTCCGACGGGCGGCTGGTCCATCTGTCCGCGCAGAAACGCGACGAGGCCATCGTGGGTGTCCTGAAGCCATACGTCGACCGCGACTGCCTTGTCGCGATCGACGCACCCCTTGTGGTGAAGAACTCCACGGGCAGCAGGCCGTGCGAGACGGCACTCAACCGCGACTTCGCCCGCTTCGACGCCGGCGCACACCCGTCCAACACCGGCAGGCGCGAGTTCGCGGAGCTTCCTCGCGGGGCGCGGTTGGCCGCCATCCTCGGTCTCGACATGGACCCGTCGTCTCGGTCGCGTCAGCGAGCGATCGAGGTCTACCCGCATCCCGCCACGGTGGCGCTGTTCCGACTGGGGCGGACGCTGAAGTACAAGCACAAGTCCGGCCGACCCCTCGCGCAGCTCCGGTCCGAACTGTTGCGACTCATGGTGTTGCTCGAAGGTCTCAGGGACTCATCTGTCCCTCTGGTCGTCGACGAGCACGACGCCTGGAAGGCGCTGGTCGCACAGGTCGAGTCGGCCGCCCGTAAGAGTGACCTGCGTCGAGCCGAGGACCAGATCGACGCGGTCGTGTGTGCGTACGTCGCGATGTTTGCCGAGCAACTGCCATGCATGATCACCGTCTATGGCGACTTCGCCACCGGCTACATCGTCACGCCGACCCTCCCGGAGGGACACCAGCCCGCACCCCGCGCGGCACGGGTTCATGAGCAGGCGGCCGAACCGACTGTGGTGCAGAAGGATCCGGTCCGGCGGGCAGTTCAGGCGTACGCAGCACTGCAGCCGACGCTACGTGCCGAGACCGACCGGCTGGTCGCCCATGTCACCACCCTCCTCGATGACGCCGGGATCAACTATCTCAGCGTGACCGGACGGGCGAAGAGTGTCTCGTCCTTCGCGGGCAAGGCCGATCGGAACGTCGCCGGCGAACCGCTCTACGCCGATCCTCTTAAGGAGATCACCGACCAGATCGGTATCCGTGTCATCACCTACGTGCACGGTGACGTCACGGCGGTCGCGGACCTGCTTCGTGATCAGTTCTTCGTCCTGGACGACCGGGACATGGGTCAGGAGACAGCGAGCGAGGGCCGTTTCGGCTACGCCAGCAGGCATCTGCTCGTCGCACTCGAGGCTGTCCGGGAACCGGATCCGTCGTACCACGCGCCTCGTGAGCGGCGTGCTCAGGTGCAGGTACGAACTGTTCTCCAGCACGCGTGGGCGGAGTTCGAGCACGCCATCCGTTACAAGGGCACGATTCCGGAAGAACATGTGCCGGACCTCAACCGGCGATTCACTCTCGCCGCCGGGCTCCTGGAGCTCGCCGACCGTGAGTTCTCCCTGATCCAGGACCGCTTACAGACAACGGCCACTGGCCAGCCGCCGGATCAGGACGTCGGCGACCCACGCATCAGCGCACAGGACCTCGCGACGTTCCTCGCCGGGCAGTACGCCGACGCCGGCTGGTCCCGAACCGACCACTACGCATGGGTTTCCGGGCTGCTGCTCGAGCTGGGGGTGACGTCGCTGGACGAGCTCGCCGCACTGCTGAGCTCAGTGGACAGCGCGGCCCTCAATGCGCGGATGGGATACCGGTATCCACCGGGTGCCGTACGCAGGCTCGACGACGCTCTGCTGGCAATCTTCGGCACCCGGTACCTCGAGCTGCACGGAAATGCGCACCGCACGACGTTGTTGCGGGCCCGCCTGGAGAAGTTGCGTACGCCCAAGGAGCAGCCAGACGTCGATCGTTAGCTGGCGCGTCCATCCCGTTGGGCCCCGTATGGTCAGGACGAGGTACGGGCTGCGGGCTGACTCGCTCGGATGGCGGCAGCGAGCGTCGCCATACTCTGGGTCACCGCGTTGGGTAGCGCGGCGAGCAGGGCCCTCCGCCGCGAGGGTGACCTGATGTAGCCAATACTCCGTACACCTGTGGCGTGTGCTACCTCGATGTCGGTCAGTGAGTCGCCGACGAGTACGCAGTCCGACGCAGGGGTGTCGAGGATCGCGAGCACGCGGCTCACCGGGTCAGGATGTGGCTTCATCAGGTCTGGCCGGATCGGCTTTCTCCCCACGACCGCGAGGACGAGGTGGCTGAGCCCATGGGCATCGAGGAATGCCTCGATGGCCGGCGCGGAGTTGTTGCTGACGATGCCAAGCGGACGACCGGCTTCGTGGCAGGCCAACATGGTGTCGGCCGCGTCGGGCGTCGGTAGCGCGTCGGCGACGGCGCGGAGTTCGGCCTCCCGGAGAAAGTCTTCGATCTCGGTCATCATGTCGGCCTGCCCGAGCTCGTACGCGTAACGCAGAATGCGCAGCGGGTTGGACGCATTGTTGACCTCATCCGGTGGCTCGATCTCATGGCCACGCAGGATCGCGCGCAGCTCGTCGGCGACCTCTGCATCTCGACCATGAGCGAAGACAGCGCAGATCGGGCCGTCGAAGTCGAGGAGGACACAGCGCGTCTTCGCAAGCACATGCACCAGAGCGCTGGGAATGGTCGTGGTCATGATGTCCACCCGATCGCCGTGCGGGCCCCAATGTCCTGTGCCAGATGCTGATCAGCTCACCCTACCCGTCACCCGTGAGGGAAAAGGCGGGAACGACGGATATCAGGTTGCCTGGCTGATCCGGCGCGGTCAGAGTTTCGTCCCATGGACGACGACGAACTCGCCACGCTGCTGGCCAACGAGCGCTACCCCCGGTCCGCTCGATATTCGATCCGCTGGATGGTCGACAATGCCATGGGACCGAACCCCGTCTGGCTGGCTGAAGCACTGACGCAGGTGATGCCGCTCGAAGCCGGCATGCGGGTTCTCGACATGGGATGCGGCACGGCCCTGACATCGATCTTCCTCGCCAAGGAGTTCGACGTCGAGGTGTGGGCGGCCGATCTGTGGGTCAAGCCCACGGACAACTGGTCCCGGGTGGCAGAAGCGGGTCTCCACGACCAGGTCCATCCCCTCCACGCCGAAGCCCACGCGTTGCCCTTTTCTGAGCGCTTCTTCGATGCCCTGGTCAGCATCGACGCTTACCACTACTTCGGGACCGACGATCTCTACATCGGCTACTACTCGCGGTTCGTCAAGCCAGGTGGCCAGATCGGAATCGTCGTCCCCGGCGTGGCCGAAGAGCCCGAGACATTTCCGCCGAGTCACCTCGAACGCTACTGGAAGTGGGACTTCTGCAGTTTCCACAGTCCTGCCTGGTGGCGACATCACTGGCAGAAGACCGGTCAGGTCAGCGTCGACGTGGCCGACTGGGTCACCGACGGTTGGCACGACTGGCTGCGATGGAACGTTGCCTGCGACCGCGACCGAGGAGAACCAGGCGAGGAGGCGGCGATGCTTCGCGAGGATGCCGGCCGGCTACTCGGCTTCACGCGGGTCGCTGCTCACCGCAGATGAGAAGGATCTTTTCGACCCTGGTCACCGCCGCCGCCGTCCGGACGTGAGCAGGCGTCGGACGGTCGCCTGCGGCACCGACGGCGCCGCCTTTTCCAGCCAGTCCAGCGGCGTACGCCCATGACTGTCACGGGCGTACGGGTCGGCTCCGTGCTCGAGAAGGACCTCGATGGTGTTCAGGAACCCAGCCTTGGTGGCGTAGTGCAGAGCTGTCGCGTTGAGGGCCCCGACGCCGGAGGTGCTTCCGGAGTCGCTCGTACGGCGATCATCGGCGCGGGCGCCGTGGCGCAGGAGCGCGCGGACGTACTCCGGATCGTCCTTGCGGCCCTGGTTTCCGGTACAACTGGAGCCGATCCACGAACCTGAGGAGTCGATCGACGCGCCCCGACCGGCAAGGAGCGGAGCGATTTCGGGATGCAGGACCCAGCGTCCGACGCCGATCCGGGTCGCGTCCGCCCCGTACGCCAGCAGCAGCTCGACCATCGCCACGTTGCCCATCGCGGCGGCAGCCCGCAATGCCCGCACGCCATCCGGGCGCGGGCGCGGGGCGTGGCCGAGGAGGAGCCGCAGCGCCTCGATCCACCCGCCCGCGACCGCATGGTCGACGGGTGTGATGTCGAGAACGTCCACCGCGGGATCCGTCGCCTGGGCGAGGTCCGGATCGGCCGCGAGCATCCGCGTGAGGGAGGAGAGGTCGCCGAGGAACGCGGCGGTGAAGACGTCCTCCCTCGCGCCGGCGGCAGTGAGGAGCGTCTCGACCGCGGAACGACGTTTCATCCGCGCCGCGCACAGCGGCGTCACGAACAGCACCCGCTCGAACGCCACACCCGTCACGCCCACCGGGAGGTAGTAGGGATGGTCCGCCCCGACGCCGCGATCCAGCAGCGTCCGGACGACCTCGGTACGCCCGGTCAGAGAGGCCGCCTGCATGATCGCCGCGGCGTACGTGGGACGCAGCAGATCCGGCGCCTCCACCAGGGCCGCGTCGACCCCGGCGACGTCACCGCGACGAGCGAGATCCCTCGCCCTCTTCACCGTACGGCCGCCGGACCCGCACCAGGCCACCTCCCGGGCGGCGCCGCTCGTTGCTTCGCCTCCTGCGCCCTGTCCATCCCGTCCGACCCCCCGTCCGGCAGGTCCTGCAGGTCTGGCCGGGGCCACCTGGTCGTTGACGAGAGCCAGAGCCAGCGAGCGGACCTGCGCGAAGATCGCCGAGCGGTCATCCTCCGCCGCGATCGTCGCCTCCATCGCCCGGCGGAAGTGCCCGAGCCATCTGCCGGCCAGCGCCGACGTGATCGGAAGGCTGTCGTGGCGGTGCCTCAGACCCGCGTGGGACTGCTCGCTGTAGCGACGGGGACCGCCCAGCCACTCGGCGAAGAAGAGCTTCTGCATCGACCGACCATCGGCGAGGTCGCGCGGGAACAAGGGTCGTAGGTGCTCGTCGCCGTCGAATCCGTCGTAGAGCAGGTCGACCAGTCTGTCGATCGCCGGCTGGCCGCCGATCCGGTCGAACAGATCAGTGCCTCGGAAGGGCCGGAAACCCGGCGGATGATCCAGCAGACTGCGGTGCGCGAGAGCCGGGTGAGAGGGAGGGGTCGCCCCAGGCACGTACGACTCCACGCTTGGGTCGCCGCCGCGCTCCAGGTGCGCGCGTAGTGCGGTCGTGTACTTCTCACCCTCGCGGGTCGCGGCGCGCGCCTTCCTCCCTGCGGTGGTCTGCTTCTTCGGCACGGCTGCATCCATTTCCGGCAGGACCCCACGCATCCCGCCGAACGAAGGCAGGCCAGCCAGACAGCGGTGATCCCGGGCCCCGAGAGACCTTGACCGGCGATGCCACCGTGGGCGTGGGCGCGGGTGGCGGCGGCGGACGGCGTACGGACCATGCCGTAGCCGGCACGATAACAACCGCTGTCAACACGCTGTCCATGCCTCTGCCTAGATGGCCAGTTCCGGGATGCGGGGAGCCGCGAGTCAGGCGACTCCCCTTGGAATCGGCCATCTAGGGTAGGAGCCGAAACGAGGAGCAGCCGATGACGCGCGATGATCTGCTGGCCTACTGCCTCGCCAAGCCCGGAGCTTGGCGGGACGAGCCGTGGGAGGGCGATGTCGTCGCCAAGGTCGGCAACAAGATCTTCGCGTTCCTGGGCGGTGACGCGGGGTCCTCGGTCGGAGTCAAGTGCGGCCCCAACCGGGAGGTCGCCGACGAGTGGCTGGTGCGCTACCCCGACGACGCGACGGTCATGGCCTACATCGGACGTTCGGGCTGGAACACGCTGGACGTCGGCGGGGCGATTCCCGAGGACGAGTTGCTCGAAGCGATCGACGCTTCGTATGACACGGTGGTCAGCAAGCTGCCCAGGAAAGAACGCCCCGCAAACGCCTGACGACACGCGGAGTATCCCTGACCACAACCGCCCGAGGGCTTGACCTACGCGCGCCGCCCGAACGCGGTGTACGCATGGCGCATCCCCAAACGGACACGTCGAGGCAGATGAAGTCGATCAGCCAAGCCGCGCAGCCGCCGCAGCACACTCTCCACCCGTTCGACTATTCCTCGCCCGTCGGCCCGTGCCGCTCCGGCCACCTGGCGGGGAATGAACTGCAACCAGCTGGGGCCGAAGGCCAGCAAGGCTCGGATGTCTGCGCGTGGGTCGATGTGCAGGCCCGCCTCGGCTTCGTACCGCCGCAGAAAGGCCTCCGCAGCCTCGGGCGAGAACAGCACAGCTAGCCCGAGCCGACACCTGCCGACGTCGACTTCGCGCTTGCCGCTGCCGGCGTAGGTCCAGTCGACCACGCCCGACAACCGCTCATCGACCCATAGGACGTTGAGGTGCAGGTAGTCGCCGTGCACGAGCACCTGCTGCCCTCCGGCTGGGGCGGCCGCTGCGGCTTCGGTCACAGCGCGGGCAAGCGCGGGGTCGCCGATCCAACCGCGATCGACCTCTTTGCAGAAGCCGTGAGGATCGGTCGGTTCCAGCCCGGTCGGCACGATGTCGTGGATGCGGACGAGCACGTTCGCCATCTGACGCACGGCACCGGGCAGATCCGATGGCTCGAACAGTGGCTCGCCAGGCAGCGCCGTCATCAACAGGCACGGCACGCCCGCTTGTTCGCCCGTGCGGTCAGCGGCCAAGAGTCGTGGCACCGGCAGATCGTGCTCGGCGAGCGCCGGCAATGCGGCCCTTCTACCGGCGGCGATCGTCACCCGGTTCCACGCCCGGCTCGCTCTCGCCTGGTCTCCGGCTCAGGGCTTTCGGAATAGTGTCGACGCGGCCGGGACGAACGGGCAGCCGCCGTTCGTCTGGTGCGCGATGTATTCGTCGCGGAAGTGCTTGATCGACGAAATGACCGGACCGGTCGCGAAGTCTGCGAGAGCACACAGCGATCGTCCGGCGAGGTTGTCGCACAGGTCGAGCACAGTGTCGAGGTCCTCCTCGCTCCCATCACCGTTCTCCAGCCGTTGGAGAATCTGAGTGAGCCAGTACGTGCCCTCACGGCACGGCGTGCACTTGCCGCACGACTCGTGTTTGTAGAACTCCATCCAGCGCAGCACGCAGCGAACGACACACACGGTCTCGTCGAACACCATCGGCGACCCGGTGCCGAACTGGGATCCGGCCGCGGCGACCGCGTCGTAGTCGAGCGGGACGTCGAGATGATCGGCTGTGAACATCGGTGTCGACGACCCACCCGGCGTCCAGAACTTCAGCCGATGCCCCTCGCGGACGCCCCCGGCAAACTCCAGCAGCTGACGCATCGTCGTGCCCAGGGCGGCTTCGTACTGACCGGGCCGCTGCACATGCCCCGACAGGGAGTAGATCACCGTGCCGCGGGCCTTCTCCGTTCCCCGACTCCGGAACTGCTCCACCCCGCCGCGAACGATCGACGGCACAGTCGCGATCGTGCAGACGTTGTTGACCACCGTCGGCGACGCGTAAAGCCCCTCCGCGGCGGGGAACGGCGGCCGCAGTCTCGGCTGTCCTCGACGGCCTTCAAGTGAGTCCAGCAGTGCGGTCTCCTCGCCACAGATGTACGCGCCCGCACCGGCATGGACGATCAGGTCGAGTTCGTACCCGGTGCCGAGAACATCGGTGCCCAGGTAGCTCTCCGCGTAGGCCTCGGCGACGGCGCGCTGCAACCGTCGTACGACATGGAGAACCTCGCCACGCACATAGACGAACGCCCACCGGGCCCGGATCGCGTAGGAGGAGATGATGACGCCCTCGACCAGCGTGTGAGGGCTGGCCATCATCAGCGGGATGTCCTTGCACGCTCCAGGCTCGGACTCGTCGGCGTTGACCACCAGGTAACGCGGCTTGTCACCGAGCGGCGCCAGCAAGCCCCACTTCATACCGGTCGGGAAACCTGCGCCACCACGACCTCGCAGGCCGGAGTCCTTCACCAGCTCGACGATGGCATCCGGGTCAAGTGTGACCGCCTTGCGCAGCGCGTCGTAACCGCCCTGGTCGACGTACGCGTCGTGCGTCCAGGCCCGGTCCTGGTCCCAGTTGGCGGTGAGAGCCGGCGCCAGCAAGGCCGTCATCCGCGTCTGACTGCCGCTGGACTTGCCAGCCACCTCCCATCTGTTCTATAACTGGAACGACAGTTCTATAACTTTGGTGAGGTGCGACCATGACGGGCGTTCTGGCGCGTACGCAGGAAGGCGAGAGGTTCGCGATGCGCGATCCCGGGCCAGCGGGGCGGTTTGGAGGCTTTGGCGGCCGCTGGGTGCCGGAGTCGCTGGTGCCGGCTTGCCAGGACGTGGCTGAAGCGTTCGCCGAGGCATGGGGCGAGCCGGGATTCCGGGGCAGCCTTACGCGGCTCCTGGCCGTGCACGTGGGTCGCCCCACGCCGGTGACACCGGCCGTACGCCTGTCGGCCGAGCTGGGTGTGACCGTCCTGCTCAAGCGTGAGGATCTGGCGCACACCGGCTCGCACAAGATCAACAACGTGCTGGGACAGGTGCTGCTCGCCCGGCGGATGGGCAAGAGGCGGCTGATCGCGGAGACGGGTGCCGGCATGCATGGTGTGGCCACCGCTACGGCGGGAGCGTTGCTGGGCTTGCCGGTCATGGTGTTCATGGGCGAGCGCGACATCGAGCGGCAGGCGCACAACGTCTTCCGGATGCGGCTGCTCGGCGCCGAGGTGGTCCCGGTTCGGGCGGGCAGCCGCACGCTCAAGGACGCGACCAGTGAAGCGATGCGCCACTGGGTGGGGGCGGCGGACGAGGCGTACTACTGCATGGGCTCGGTGACCGGGCCGCATCCCTACCCGTGGATGGTCCGGGAGTTCCAGCGCATCATTGGTGAGGAGGCCCGCGCCCAGTGCGCCGCCGAGCTGCCCACCGGCATCCCTGACTACGTGGTGGCGTGCGTGGGTGGTGGCTCCAACGCGGCCGGCACCTTCGCCGGATTCGCCGACACCGGCGCGCGGCTCGTGGGTGTCGAGGCGGTGGGCGGTGCCGGCGCGACCGGCGGCGAGGTCGGGATCCTGCACGGGACCCGGTCGCTGTTCCTGCAGGATGCTCACGGGCAGGTCCGGGAGGCGCACTCGATCGCGGCCGGGCTGGACTACCCCGGCGTTGGACCCGAGCACGCCCACCTCCGCGACATCGGCCGGGCCCGCTATGTCACCTCCGGCGACGATGACGCGATGGCGGCGGCGGTGCGGCTGGCCCGTACCGAGGGCATCGTGCCCGCTCTTGAGTCAGCGCATGCGGTGGCGTGGGTCCTGCGCGCCGCCGGGTCGGACGAGCTGCCGGGCGGATCGACCGTGCTGCTCACCCTTTCCGGCCGCGGTGACAAGGACGTCACCACCCTCATGACGCGTACGGGCGTGACCGCATGACCGAACGAAGTGAGGTCATGAATCAACACAGCACCACCCTGGAGCAGCACCTGCGTGCCCGCCGCGACTCCGGCCACAAGCTGCTGATGCCCTATCTGACCGGCGGCATCACGAAGGACTGGGTGGGATACCTGCAGGCCTTCGCCGACGCCGGCGCCGACGCCATCGAGGTCGGCATTCCGTTCTCCGACCCGACCCTGGACGGCAAGACCATCCAGGAGGCGTCGGACGCGGCTCTCGCCCGCGGAGCCACGCCGTCCGGCATCCTCGACGCACTCGCGCGAGCAGGCGTGGGCGTGGGCGTGCCGATCGTCGTCAGCACCTACGCCAATCTGGTCCTGCGGACCGGTGTCGACCAGTTCTGCACGGCTCTGCGCGCGGCCGGTGTGAGCGGATTGATCGTTCCCGACCTGCCGCTGGAGGAGGCCGGCGACGTCGAGCGGGCCGCGGCCGGAGCCGGGGTGGAGCTCGCCCTGCTCGCCACGCCGGCCACGCCGGCCGAGCGGTTGGGTGAGATCGCGGCGCGCAGCCGGGGGTTCGTCTATGCGGTCTCAGTGATGGGTACGACGGGCGAACGGGCGGAACTCCCGGCCTCGGCGGCGCACCTTGCGACGCGGATCGGGCAGGCCACCGATCGGCCCGTACTCTTGGGCTTCGGCGTCTCCACGCCCGAACAGGCCACCGCCGCCGGCCGGTACGCCGAGGGCGTGATCGTCGGCGCGGCGATCATGCGCCGGGTGCTCGACGGAGCCGGTCCTGCGGCGACAGGAGCGTACATCGGGGCGTTGCGCGTCGCGCTGGACACCGCGGACGGACCTGTGGGAGCCGCGGATCGCCACGGTTGAGGCAGGCTTGGGAAATGGACTGGGGACGGACCGGACGAGGATGACCCACGACGTCAGACGCGAGGCGAGGTATCGCAGGATCGCCCGAGACCTCGAGGCAAAGATCCGGGCCGGACACTATGCCCCCGGGGAGGCGCTACCGCCGCAGCGTGAGCTCAGCAGCACCTACGGAGTCACACTCATGACCCTGCGTCAGGCGTTGAGGGAACTCAGCGACGACGGGCTGATCGTGCAGCGGCCTGGTCGCGGCACGTTCGTCTCGCCACCGCAGCTGGCCTACCAGCTCGGTTCCCTGCGCAGCTTCGCCGACGACCTCCGCGACCAGGGCCATGACGTACGTACGACAGTGGTGCAGCGAGCAGTGCGCCGCCTGCCCTCCCGCGTCGCCAGGCAGCTGCGCGCCCGTGTCACCGACACCGGTCTGCGGCTGGAGCGGGTCCGCGAGTTCGCCGGCCGCCGGGCGATCCATCAGGTCTCCTGGGTGCGGCCACCACACGCCCAGGATCTCCGCGAGGTGGACTTCACCGCCGTCTCCCTCTACACGTCCCTGGCCGACCTGGGCGTCGCGGTCGCTCAGGCGTCGGAGACGATCGGCCCCGACGTGCTCGGGGCGGATGTCGCCCGCCACCTCGACGAGCCACCGGGTGCGCCGGTCCTCATCAGCGAACGGATCACCTACACGGGGGACGGCATCGCCATCGTCGCCGACCGGGCGACCATTCTCGGCAGCATGATGCAGATCACCACCCAGCGCGCCGCGAACGGCTTGTCCCTCCATTGGGCGGCCACCGGCTGACGCGCAGCCAACGTCCCCGGGGCGGCGGTTATGAGGTCGCCCCTCATCCAATGCAGGCTTGCGGCAGGGTGCCCCTCATCCAAGGCGGGTTCGCGTCAAGCGCCCCACAAGCGCCTGACAGCAAATTCGGTCAAGCCGGAGGTCGATCCACTCGGCAGGATGGGGTCATGGGTTCCCGGCCGGATGTGTTCGCGGCGTTCCTCGACGTCCTGACGGAGGCGCTGGACGATCACGAGGCGACGGGTGCTGACCTGGCCGATCGGATGCACCTGTCGCGGTTCCACCTTGACCGCGTCATCGCGGCGGCCGCCGGGGAGCCGCCGGCGCGGCTACGCCGACGCGTGCTGCTGGAACGCGCGGCCTACCACCTGGTGACCACGGCTCGGACGGTGCTCGACGTCGCCGTGGAGGCGGGGTACTCCACCCATGAGTCGTTCACCCGGGCCTTTGCCAGGGCGTACGGATCGCCACCCGCCCACTGGCGCAAGAGCCCCACCCGGATCCGGATCGAGGCGCCCAACGGCGTGCATTTCCATCCACCCGACAGCCTGCGGCTGCCGGCTCAGACGAAGGTGAGTGCCATGGACCTCCTTGTCCGCATGGTCGAACATCACATCTGGCTGCTCGGGGAGATGCTGACCCGTGCCGAAACGCTCCGCGACGACCAACTGGACGCGCCGATCGAGATCTCGGTTGAGGGCGTCGACGACGAGCCGTCCCTGCGGTCGTTGCTGTCGCGGCTCGTCGGTCAACTGGAGATGTGGAGTGCCGCGATCCAGGGACGGGCGTACGACTTCGCCGTGGAACGCGGCGAGAGCATCCCACACGTGCGGGACCGGCTGGCCGACGTGGGCCCGGACTTTCTCACGCAGGTACGCGAGACCTGCGCGCGAGGTCGCCTTGACGAGGCGATCATCTGCCCCGGTGACCGGGTGGAGGTCTACACGTTCGGTGCCGTCATCGCCCACGTCCTGACCTTCGCCGCCCATCGCCGCACGCTCGTGGCCGGCGCGCTGCACGATGCGGGGTTCACCGACCTGGACAGCGGCGATCCCATTCGGTGGATCACCCAGCATGCCTGACACCCATGGCGCGCAACGCCTCGTCCGCCGCCGGGCGCACTAGGATCTGGGGCATGTCCGGGGTGGACCAGACGAGCGACCATTGGACGGCAAGACTTCCGAAGAAGCGGATGGCCGCCGGCGCCTTGTTCTTCGACAAGGATGGCCGGGTCCTGCTCGTCGAGCCCACCTATACTCCCGGCTGGGACTATCCCGGCGGAGTCGTGGAAGCGAACGAGACCCCGTACGTCGCGGCATGCCGGGAGATCGAGGAGGAGCTCGGACTCTCCACGAAGCTGGGCGGGCTGTTGGCCGTCGACTGGGAGCCCGCCCGCGACGAGATCCCATTGGAAGGCTTCGGAGTGGTGTTCGACGGCGGGATGCTGTCCGATGACGAGATCGCTCGGATCCGGCTTCCCGCAGAGGAACTGCATCGCTTTGGCTTCTTCACACCCGCCGAAGCCGCTGAGTTGCTCCCGGCGCATCTCTGGCGCCGGGTGTCGGCAGCGATGCGCGCTCGCGACGATGCGACAGCGGTCTACCTGGATGACGGCTATCCCGTGAGGTAACCCGACGCGGCAAGGTGCCCCTCATCCAACGAAGGTTCGCGGCAAGGTGCCCCTTATCCAACGAAGGTTCGCGGCAAGGGGTGTGTGCCGGCCGGAGCTTTCGTGCCCTACCGCATGAAGCCGGGGTCGGGCAACCCCTCTGGGAACCGCACGAGCGCCTCCGCCGTGAGGTTCGCGAGCCGCTCCACCGCTGCGATCTCGTCGCTCCTCGGCCACCTCACCCGCGCCCAGTAGACACCGATGGCGCCGACCGGCGCCGGCATCAGAATCGGAGTAATGACCATGCTGCGCACGAAGGTCGGCCGGTAGGCCTCCTGCGGAATCCGCTCATCCTTCTCGGTGTCAGGAACGATCGCGGTCTCCTTGGACAGCATCGCCCAACCGCTGATGCATTCGGTGACGGGGAAGCGCTGCCCCTTCCACAGCGGGCTCATCGCGTCCTCGTCCGCGTAGTAGCACATGTCCGCTTCAAGGAGAACAAATGTGGCCCCCTGTGCGCGGGCAGCCCTGCGCGCCGCCACCTTCACGATCTGTTGAACATCCTCGAGACGCTCTGCCGCATCGAGCTGACGGGCGACGTGGTCGAGGAGCACCACACTCTCGGTCATCACGAACCCTGCCTCACAAGCTGAACCGACCATCGCTTCCGACAATAACCCTCACCGGCGGGTCGTCCGGAATCGGACCGCAACCCTTGACGCCCCGTCCTCGGTGCGGGCAGCGTGGGGACGCCGCAGAACGCACATTTGCCCCACCACGAAAGCGCAAGACTCTCCTCGGACGGCAACGTCGGCACGGAAGCCACCGGATCGATGGAGATCGCGAACGCCAAGTGAAGGGTTTGCGTCACATGGCAGCAGAGGAAACGTCGGCCGGGCCGTCGAGCCCGTCGATTCCCAAGGGCCCGTCGATTCCCAAGGGTTTCAAGGGATACGTACAGTTCACTGGCCCCGGCCTGCTGGTGGCGATGGCCTGGCTCAGTGCCGGTGACCTCGTGACGGCCTCCGTCTCCGGCGCGGACTATGGCTACGCCCTGATCTGGGCGCTCGTCATGTCCCTGGTCGCGCGGTACTTCTTCGTTTCGGCGATCGGGAAATACATCCTCGCCAACAACGAGGAAAGCGACTCGATCATGGCCGGCTTCCGCCGCCTCTGGCGTGGCCTGCCGATCCTCATGGGCGCGGTCGCCTTCGTCGTCGGCTTCATCGTCCAGACCTACATCATCAAGGGCGCCGCCGCTGCTCTCTACAACCTGGTCGGACGCCCGGGCGACTCGGGATGGGGGGTCTTCGTCGTCGCCATTCTGCTGGTCGGGCTGACGACCGCGATGCTCCTGGCCGGACGCCAGTACAAGGTGCTCGAACTCCTGGCCCGGCTGTCCGTGGTCGCACTGCTCGTGACATTCATGATCATCGTTGCGCTGCGCGGATTCGACGTCATGGAGCTGCTGCGTGGACTGGTCTTCCAGGTTCCCGAGGACGCGGGAGGCTTCCGGTCAATCGTCATCGTGGCCGCGATCATCGGCGCCGTCGGCGGATCGGCCGCCAACCTCCTCTATCCGTACTTCCTGCGCGACAAGGGCTGGAACCGTCCGGAGTACCGCAAGCTGCAGATCGTCGACCTGCTCATCGGCATCGTGGCCATGGTCATCATCAACCTCGCCGTCTGGATCATGGCGGCGGAAACCCTGCAAGGCCGTGACTTCAGCATCCAGGACGAGAACGATCTGGCCCAGATGATGCAGCTGGGAATCGGGGCGCCGGGGCCGGTTCTGCTGTGGCTGGGGCTGTTCTTCGTGACCTTCAACTCGTTTCCCGCTTATTCGTACGGCTTCACCAAGGTGTTGCTCGACGGCGTGCGCCACACGTTCCCTCGGGTGTCGGACCCCGCGGACGACCTGGAACGCATACCCGGGTTCCGGTGGCTCCAGATCGGCGGGCTCCTCTGCCTGCCGTTGCTGTTCTCGTTGCCGATGGCGCCGAACTTCGTCGTGTTGACGATCGCTGGTCAGGCCCTGCAGGCGTTGACCGGGCCGATCATCATCGTCGGGATCATCATCCTCACCAGCAGTCGCAGGTTCATGATGGCTGCGTACGTCAACAAGTGGTGGGAGACGCTGGCGCTGCTGCTCATCGGCGCCATCGGCCTGTGGGCGACGTTCGGCACGATCAGGAGTTTCTTCGGCTGAGGACCATTTTGCCTGAACGGCGTACAGTGTCCTGGCGTTTCGAGCAGGATGCGCCTCATGGGCGATGGCACTCCTCGGTCTCCGGCCGCCCGCTCGCCTGCGACAGTTCGCCGGTGGCGCCGCATGCTGGCTGACGAAAGGGAGGAAGCCAGGGTCTACCGTGAGCTGGCCGGCCGCAGCGACGGTGAGGAACGCCAGATCCTGCTCGGTCTGGCAGACGCCGAAACACGCCATGCGGCCTACTGGGAACGCCTCCTCGGCGAGGACGTCGGCCCGCCCCAACGTGGCTCACCCAGGATGCGGCTGCTGGCCCACCTCGCGCGGCGGTTCGGCTGGCTGTTCGTCCTGGTCCTCATGCAGCATGCGGAGAGCCGGTGGCGCTATGCGGCCGACGCCGATGTCCCGCCGGCGATGGCGGCCGACGAACGGATCCACGCCGAGGTCGTCCGGGGTCTTGCCGCCCGAGGGCGGGCCAGACTGTCCGGCACGTTGCGCGCCTCGGTCTTCGGAGCCAACGACGGCCTGGTGAGCAACATCTCCCTTGTCCTCGGCGTGATCGGCGGCGGTGCGAGCAGCCGGAGCGTCCTGCTCGCAGGACTCGCCGGGCTGCTCGCGGGCGCGCTGTCGATGGCCGCCGGCGAGTACATCTCGGTGAGTTCCCAGCGTGAGCTTCTGGCCGCGTCGCGACCCGATGACAAGGCAAGGATCTCCGTGGCACAGCTCGACGTCGACGCCAATGAGCTCGCCCTCGTCTACCGGGCCAGGGGTATCCCCGCCGACGAGGCGGAGCGCAGGGCGGACGCGGTGCTGCATCGCCAGTCCGCAGGGCCGGCACCGCCGACCCGTGCGGGAATCGACGGCACCGATGTCGTGGGAAGTGGCCTCGGTGCAGCGATCTCGAGTTTCGTCTTCTTCGCCGTCGGTGCGTTCATACCGGTGCTCCCGTTCCTCCTCGGAATGCAGGAACTGACGGCCGTGGTCGTTGCCGGGGTACTCACCGGTGTCGCGCTGATGATCGCGGGCGCGACGGTCGGGGTACTGTCGGGCGCGTCCCCACTGCGACGCGCCCTGCGCCAGTTGGCGATCGGAGTCACCGCGGCGACAGCGACCTATCTGCTGGGCCTGGCGTTCGGCACGATTGTCGGCTGAACGAGTCGGATCGAGCGGCCTACCGCCGGGCCTTTTCCTTGCTCCTACGCTCTTCTGAGCGCCGCTGCCGCGGTGGACGTGCCCGACGCTTTTCGTCCGACTCTTCCTCGCCCTCTTGCTCCTCCTCTTCCTCGGCGCGAGGTTCCCTTTCCTCACGTTCCTCCTCGCCGGTCGGCTCCTCGCGCTCCTCGCCTTCACCTTCCGGCTCTTCGCCACCCTCGCGTTCCTTCTCCGCCTTGACGACCTCGTCGTGGTCGCGGACGATCTCGCCGTCGCGGACCTCGCCACGCCAGCCGTTGTCGGCATCCTCTTCCTCGGCCTGCATCATCACGTAGCGGCGGAAGAGTTTGATGTCCAGGCGTGCTCGTCGACCTGGTGCCCGCCAGAGGTTGGCGGTCTTCTCGAAGAATCCGTGCGGAGTGTACTCGAGCACAACGAGGATCTTGGTGAGCTCGTCCTCGAGGGGGTGGAAGCTGACCGTCCCGTTGACTTCCGTCTGACCCTCCGTCCGCCAGGTGATGCGTTCGTCGGGTATCTGCTCGGTGATCGTGGCCTTCCAGCTCCGGTTGGACCAGGCGACCTTCGCCTTCCAGTTGCTCTGCGTACGGTCCCCCTCGTCCACGTCGACGCTCTGAGCACCCTTGGACCAGCGCGGGAACTGGTCGAACTGCGTCCAGTGGTTGTACGCCACCCTCAGGGGGACGCCGACGTTGAGGTCCTCGACGATGTTCATCGACTTCCGCCCGGATCCGCCGCCTTTGCCGCCGCCCTTGAACATGGACTTCACCTTCTCCCCCACACTTTTCACACCGGCCTTCGCCATCGCCTTTCCAGGTGACGCACCACCGAGGGTCTCCTTCAACGTCCCCGCGAGCAGACCGCCGGGACTCGCCTTGCCCTCAGCCACATCGGAGAGCCCACGCGTCATCCCTCCGACCTTGCCGCCGAGGCCCTGAATCATCCGCTGCGCCTTCGCGGAGACGTAGTGCTGACCTTCGTCGAGCAGTCGCTGCGTCGCCGGACTCTTCGCCGCGGCCTTGCGTACCCCCTCGCCGATGTCGGACAGGTTGGCTTGACCACGTTTTCCCTTGGCCGCTGTCTCGCTCATGTCGTCCCCCTCATTCGGATTCAGTCGCGGTCGCCGCGAGAGCCGGCACCCGCGGGCGTACGACGTCCTCGGGTACGGGACATGCGGTCCGCCGCGCTCCGGGTTTTCGGGCGGGTTGGTTGGGTCGGTGGACGGCGCCGCCGCGGGCGCTGCTCGTCCTCCCGTTCCTCGCCCTGCTGCCCGCGGTCCTCGCCGCGATCCACTTCGTCGCGGTCCCCCTCGTCGCCTTCACGCTCGGCGCGGCCTTCCATGTCCTCAGACTCGTCCTCTGACGACCGCTTCGACTTGCCGTCCGGTGAGGGCTCCTCGGACTCGGCGCCGGTGAGCTTCGCCGTCCGCTGGTGCAACCCGTCCGCCAGTTTGTTGAGTGGCGCACTGAGAACCGCACCCGCGGCCGAGCGCCCCGTCGACACCAACTCGCCGCGAATCTCCTCGCGGATCTGGCCGAACTGCGCTGACTCCGCGATTCGTCCCATCGCCTCCCTGCCGAGGGAACGTACGTTGAGCCGCTTGCCGACCAGCACAGATCCCAACAGGAGAGCCATCTTCGCCTTCTTGCGCCGGCCGAGCACGTACCCTCCGACCACGGCGGCACCAATCTTCGTCGAGGTGTTCATCAACGCTCCTCCTCCTGACGCTTCGTTTCTATTCCCCCGCCGCGCGTGCGTCGGCCTCCTCGAGCAGGTCGAGTAGTTCGTCCTCTCGCTCGTCGAACTCCTCCGGGGTGAGCACGCCGTCATCGAGGGCCTGGGAGAGTTCCTGAAGCTCGGCTCGGATCCGCGCCGGGTCGTAGTACTCGTCCTCGCCCACGTCGGCGATTCGCCTCGCCACCCAGCCGATCCCCCGCGCCGGTGCCAACGGAAGGGTAAGAAGTCCCGTCACCAGTCCCATCCGCTGCTCACCCCTCCTGCGCACCCACGAAGCTGTACGGAGGTAGCGGGCCGATCCGCTGCAGCCGGACGTCCGGACCGAACCACGCGTCGAGCCGATCCACCGCGTCGACGAACTCCGCCGTTCGGTTCCGGTCCACGAGAAAGCTCGCGTTGACGGCGGCACCTTTGACCGGCGGACCCGGAACGCTCCGCTCTGCCAACGGATCGAGCGCTTCGTACAAGTGCTTTCCGATGTGGTCATACCGCGTCTGGATGGCCTGCGCGACATACTCACCCAGTTGGATCCGGTCCTCGATCGAAGCGGCGGGTTGGGTGCGGAGGCGGCGGATCGTCGGGTCGGTGGTCGCAACCTCGCGGACCATCTCGTCCTCGTCGCAGAACACCTTGATGTTGATCTCGATCCGACCCTCGAGCTCGGCGAGCATGGCGAGGTGCATCTCACTGTCCTCGATCAGCTCTTCGCGCAGGCTCTCC
Organism: Actinopolymorpha sp. B11F2; assembly: GCF_040195635.1. Taxonomy (NCBI): domain Bacteria; kingdom Bacillati; phylum Actinomycetota; class Actinomycetes; order Propionibacteriales; family Actinopolymorphaceae; genus Actinopolymorpha; species Actinopolymorpha sp. B11F2. The sequence continues at coordinate 103,287 of NZ_JBEFTX010000018.1, forward strand.
TCGTCCCGAGCGATCACACCGAACCGCATCGGCAGGATGGTGCCCTGCATCGTCATCGCATCAAGAACGCGTTGGTGAGCCGTCACGTCTCTGCGCTTGGCCCGCAGTTCCCTGGGTGCGTCGCTGACGACGGCCGCTACTTGCCCGGCGTCCAGCCTGCGCAGCCTTGTCGGTGGTTCGCCGACACCCTCGACCTCCTCAAAGTGGCAAGGGTGTTCGGCGCCGACGATGCCGTAGACGTACGTGGCTTCTGACGGGTTCACGCGTAGGTCGGTCGGATCAGTCATCGCGCCGCTCCGATCGTTCTCGGCTGCTCCCGCGCGGACGCGGGATCTCCTCACGTTCCCGTTCGTCCTCGTCCTCGCCGCCGCCGCGGCCCTTGCGGAACGCCTCGGTGAACGTCTCGGCGGCTCCGCTCAGTGCACCCTTCGTCTTGCCGCTCGCCCCCTGCTCTGACAGCTCGCCGACGAACTCGGGAAGCTGCCTGGGTTTCTTCTCGGAAAGATCGAGACGGTTCACCGCTTCGGCAAAGCGGAGATAGGTGTCAACACTCGCGATGACGACCCGGATGTCGATGGTGAGCAGTTCGATGCCCACGAGCGACACCCGGATGTAGGCATCGATGACAAGTCCCTTGTCCAGGATGAGTTCGAGAACGTCGTACAGGCTGCTCGAGTGGCCCCGGCCTACACCTCCTGGGCCCTGGTGCGGCATGACAGTCATGGGTGAGCCCTTCTTCCTGAATCAGTCAACGGCAGGCCCAGGTCGAGATCCCGGGCCGAGCCGATGGGGGGCGGATGGCGGCGTTGCCGACCAATGAAGTCGGTGAGCTCCGCCGTCTGCTGCTCCAGCGCCATCAATGACCGGCCAAGCCGTTCCACTTCGGCCCCGGTGAGGGTGCCGGCATCCATCCGACGCAACGCCTGGCGTTCCAGAAGCTGTCGCACGATGTCGACGAGAACGACGACGAGCCCGGCGATGCCTGCCTGGCGGTTGTCGCCTTCTTCCGCCCGGTTCCCCGACGAGTCGTCGCGTGCGAGATCGTTCGCGGTACGAATCGAAGAGGCGGTCTCGTCGCCGTTCATGGCGGACGCAGTCCGTTCGGGCACAGTCCGTTCGGGCACAGTCCGTTCGGGCACAGTCCGTTCGGGCACAATCCGTTCGGTCGCAGTCCGTTCGGGCAGAGACCGACCGGACGTAAGCTCTACGGACGCGGGCATTTCGCGGAACGGTGCGTTGCTTTCGAGGACCTCATCGCTCGCGCGGACCTCTGCCTCGCGAGGAACCGCTTCGCGTCCCTGCCCGGCTGCCAGGTGTCGACTCTGCTGGGCGGACTCCGGGCGCAACGTGTTGACCGATGCCAGCAGGAGCCGGAGATCGACTCTCACCAGGTCGACGCCGGCGAGGGTGAGCAGCACCGTCCCGTCGAGGTAGGCACCCGCGTCGAGGAGCCGGTCGAGAACGTCGACCAGCGAGCCGTCGTCGAGCGCGAGCCGGCGGTCGCTCATGACACCACCCCTTGCCGGGTAGGTGTTTTCGTTGCTCCGGCGTCTCCGGGCTCTCGCCTGGAGGGGATCCCCGACGCCTTCTCCTCCACCGGTATCGGCTCATCCGTACGCATCGATACGAAGTGGTACGGTGGCCACGGACCGGTCACCTCCAGGCGCAGGCCCTCCGCCGCGTGGCGCGAACCGAGGAGGTCCAAGGCCTCGTGGAAACGGGTCTCCGCTGAGTGCGGTACGAGATAGACGGCATCGAACGCCAGAGCAGCGGAATCTCCCTGCCGTGAGGCCGCGCGGATGACCGTCTCTCTGGCATGCGGTGACAGTGCATCGTCGATCTCGGCCGCCATCTCTGCGCGCCGTTCGCGGGAGTGCGTGCGCGCCTCCGCGGCCGCTTGCCTGCGCCTCATCCATTGCGTACCGTCCGGCGCCTCCGGCCCGCCCGTCGCAACGGATTCCGCACTCGAATCATCGGCCAGCGGACCCGTGGCGTGAGCTTTGACGCCCCACTCGGCGGCACCGTCGAGGCGGTCGAGTTCGCCCCGGAGTTCGTCTGCCCGGGCGTGCAGTACGCGACGCACATGATCGCGACTCGGATAGAGCGCGCCGAACCTGAACGGCAGCGCGGTGGCATGGCGGCACACGCGGTCCAGCACGTTCTCGTGCGCGCGGACCGACTTGTTCAGCCAGCCTTCCGCGCTGAGGTCCGGTTCGTCGCCGCTGGCGCGGAACCCGCGGAGGGGAACCTCGGCGGTGACGGCAGCGAGATCGTCCGTGGTGACCAACTGCACCCGTCGCGCTTCGACGCCGGCGATGTCGTCCGCGATCACGCCGGCCACGTCGTCCCTTCTGGCGATGGCGTAGAGGTACCAGGCGGTCTCGCCCGCGAGTTCGGCCGGAGCGGCCGATGCGGCCGGAGTTGCCGGAGCAGCCGGAGCGGCCGGAGCAGCCGGAGCAGCCGATGCGGGTGGTGCGGGCGGCGAACGCTGCGGTGGCGGCGCTGTGGAAGGTCGCGCCGCAAGCCACTGTGCGACGGCCGCGCGGTACTCCTGGGCGAGCCGACGGGCGAGCTCGTCGCACACGAGGTCCCGGGCACGCCGATCGGCGTCCGCCACGAGCGACTCGATCTCCTGCGCGGAGGGCGGGTTCGGCCGTCCAGTCAGCGGAGCATCACCCATCGGACGCTCCGTTCCCTCGACGCGTCGACGCCGCCCGGACCTGCCGGTGCTCGCCGGTCGACGACCCCTCCGGCTCGGGCAGGCCGGCCGCCGCCACCTGGCGTTCCAACTGCTCGATGCGGCTCTTCAGCTCCCGATTTTCCCGTTCCAGTTGGTTGTTTCCGGTCAGGAAGGGATCGGCGGTCCACCAGTCGATACCCATGTCCCGAGCAGTGTCGACCGAGGCGATCAACAGCCGTACCTTGAGCGTCAGAAGCTCGATGTCGAGAACATTCACCATGATGTCGCCGGCGATGACGACTCCCTTGTCGAGCACCCTTTCAAGAATGTCGGCCAACGAGTCATTGGAACGCGACACGGGCGCCGTGCCGGTTCTGCGGTATTCGGGCCGAGCAGTCACAGTTCACCCGCCTGATTACGCGGATAGCGGCGAGTGCGGTGATAGGACAGGACATTGCCGTCCTCGTCGGTTCGCGTCTCATAGCTCGCCAGCACACTTGTCGAGTCAGGTATCCGGTCGAGTTCGACGATCTCGACCTGGAAAAGCCACCCATCCTCGTCGTGTTCCAGGCGGGAGACACCTTCGACCGCACGGCTGGTGAGCATGGAGAGCTGGTCCATCGCCTTCCGGGACACGGTCACCGGACTGCGATCACCAGACGTACCACCACGTCGTCCGCGTTCGTGCTCCCGACCGGTGTCATGCCTCCGTCCGTCCGCCATCGCAAGCCCTCTTCCGCGTTGGCTCGTCGACGTACGCTTCGACGTTTCCGCCCGCGATGCGCCTGAGGAATTCCCTCTACCTCTTTCGACCCACGTTACGCAGCAGGTAGTGAACTTTCGACCGGCGCTTCCCGCTAACTATCTCCGGGACGGCGAGAAAACAGGGAAAGCGGTCGCGGCGACCGGACATGTCTTTGCTTGGCGACTCTTCCGGAAATTCCACACTATGGCCTGGTGAAGTTCACCGGCATTCGACGAGTGCGGGGTGGCGGGGATTGTCGAGCAGGACGACGACGTCGGCCTGCCGGCTCGGTTCAGCCTCGACCTCATACCGGGCGTACGCAGGCAGTGTCCACCGCTCCTCCTCTGGCGTACTGCGGGCGAGCGCAGAGGGCGACAACGCCAGGTGCACGCTCAGGTCGGCGGGCAGGCCACACCCCAGCAGGAGTGATCCACTGACCAGGACCACACCGCCCGGTGGAACGGCGACATACTCCGAGCGGTACGCCCGGTCGAGCGCCGCATCATGGCGCGCCGGAAGGATGCGCCCGGTGCCGCCCGCCGCCAACGGTGCGAACACCTCCCGGACCAGCGCGCCGGTGTCGAGCCAGTCCTCGTACATCACGTCGGGGTCGTCCCGGCCGCGTTCGAACCGGAGCGACGCCGGGCGGAGGTAGTCCTCGGCGGACACCTGCACGACGGGGCGCCCCCGCGTGCGCAGGGGGTCGACCAGCGCGCCGGCCCATTCCCGCGGCCGAGTGGGCGGGCTGCCATCGACAAGCACCCGAACCCCGCTGTCGCGCGGCCGGTCGTCGATGGCGTCCACGACCTCCGCGACGAGCCGGTCAGGGGTGAGCGGACGGACGTGCATGCCCCCATTCTCGTCGACCACCTGGGCCGGATCCTGCGCGGCCAGTTCGTTCGCCGGCCAGGCTCGACCTGCGCTACCTGCCGTCCGGATATCGTCGCGGGTGTGCTCGAGCCGTATCGCGCGCTCCTTCGCCTTCCTGGAACGCTGAAGTTCTCCGCCAGCGGACTGCTGGGCCGGCTGCCGATCTCGATGGTCGCCCTCGGCATCATCATCCTGGTTTCGGCCAGGACGGGCTCCTACGGCATCGCCGGCTCGGTGGCCGCGGCGTACGTGATCGCCAGGTCGGCCTGCTCGCCACTGCAGGCCCGGCTGGTCGACCGGTACGGCCAGCGGCGGATGCTTCCGCTGATCGCGTTCGTCCACGCGGCGACGCTCGGCGGGCTCGTCGTCGTGGTGGACCTCGACCTGCCCGTTCCGGTCCTCCACGTCCTCGCGGCGCTGGCCGGTGGCAGTTCGCCGACGATCGGTTCGTACGTACGAGCCCGCTGGAACCACCTGCTCGGCAACACGCCGGAGTTACAGACCGCGTTCGCGCTCGAGGCGGTGGTGGACGAGCTGCTCTTCATGATCGGCCCACCCGTCGTGACGCTTCTCGCGACCGCGGTCAACCCGAGCGCCGGAATCCTGGTGGCGTTGGCGTCCGGGTTCGTCGGGACGCTCCTGCTGGCCTCGCTTCGCGGCACCGAACCGCCGGCGCACGGTCGGAGCGGGGCCGGCACCGCCTTGCAGCCACTCGGGTGGCGGCTCCTCCTTCCGGTGGTGGCGGCGAGTGTGGGGATCGGGACCCTCTTCGGGGCCTTCGACATCTCGGTCATCGCCCTCGCCTCCGAGCAGGACGCGCGGGCGTGGTCCGGGGTGCTCCTCGCCATCACCGCCACCGGCTCCATGCTCGCCGCCGCCATCCTCGGCGGCCTGCGGTTGCGGAGATCCGCTTCGGCGCGGTTCCGCATCGGGACGGTGGCCATTGCGGTCGCGATACTGCCGCTGCCGTTCATCGACCACCTCGGCGTCCTCGCGGTGATCGTCTTCGGAGTGGGGTTCACGATCTCGCCCACGCTCATCGCGAGCACGGCGCGGGTGTCGGAGACCGTTCCGACCTCCCGCCTCGCCGAAGGGCTCGCCTGGACGACCAGCGCCGTCGTGGGCGGCATCGCCCTGGGTGGGGCGGTCGCCGGCCAGGTCATCGACCACGCTGGTGCGAGCGCGGGCTTCGTCGTCTCGATCACGGCCGGCGTCCTCGCCGCGGCCGCGGCACTCGCGAGCCCACGCGGCAACGGGCCCGGTCAGATGAGATAGCGCAGCCAGAGGTACGGCAGGCTGAGCAGGACCGTCGCCGCCGCCACGACCAGGCCGTACTTCGTGAACTCCCAGAAACTGATCGGGTGCCCGTTGCGCTTGGCGATGCCGAGGACGACGACGTTGGCGCTGGCACCGATCGCGGTCGCGTTACCGCCAAGGTCGGCGCCGAGGGCGAGCGCCCACCACAGCACGGTCTCGCCCGCAAGCGGGCCGTCGGGCGCTACCAGCTGGGCGACGACCGGACTCATCGTCGTGACGAACGGGATGTTGTCGATGATCGCCGACAGGACCGCCGACCCGAACAGCAGCAGCGGAACGGCGCGGGTCGCCTCCCCGTCGGTTGCGGCACTGAGGACGTCGGCGATGGTGTCGATCACGCCGACCTTGACCAGTGCACCCACCATGATGAACAGCCCCGCGAAGAACAGCAGCGTCTCCCATTCGACGTCCTCCATGTACGCACCGGTCGGCAGCCGGCTCACCAGTACCAGCAGGCCCGCACCCAGCAGGGCAACGACCGACGGCTCGATGTGCAGCACCGGATGGAGAACGAAGCCGGCGAGAACGGCGGCGAGGACGACCAGGCTGCGGACGAGGAGTTTCGGATCGCCGATGGCCTCCCGTTCGTTCAGCTCCATCATTTCCGCGACCCGGGCCGGATCGGCGACGAAGTCCTTACGGAACAGCACTCTCGCCATCAGGAGGAACACCGCGAGGAGTACGACGACCAACGGCGCCAGGTGAATCAGGAAGTCGTTGTAGGACAGCCCGCCGCGGCTCGCGATGATGATGTTGGGCGGGTCGCCGACCAGTGTCGCCGTACCTCCGATGTTGGAGGCGAGCACTTCGGCGATCAGAAAGGGTACCGGGCGCAGGCCCAGTCGTACGCACACGAGGATGGTGACCGGCGCGACCAGCAGCACCGTGGTCACGTTGTCCAGCATGGCGGAAGCCCCCGCCGTCAGCACGCAGAGGAGGACCATCAGCCGGTACGGCTGACCTCTGGCCCGCTTGGCCGCCCAGATCGCGAGAAACTCGAAGACGCCCGTCTGACGCAGCACACCGACGATGATCATCATCCCGAGCAGCAGGAAGATGACGTTCCAGTCGATGCCGGTGTGCTCGGAATAGAACAGGTCGTGGGCACCGACGACGCCCGCGGCGGCAACGATTCCCGCGCCCACCAGCGCGATCATGGTTCGCGGCAGCCGGTCGTGCACGATCAGGACGTACGCGAGGGCGAAGACCGCGACCGGCAGGATCCAGCCGGTCATCGCGACAACTCGCCTTCAGCGCACCGCCGGACAACAGCCGCGGCGCCTGTCTGAGTGGCTGGCCGGCCGGCTGTCTGGCTACTGGTCACGAAGGCGGCGCTCAGCGAGCCAACAGGCATGTGGGATCCTCCTCGGCGGTCGGTGATGGGCACCGCCGACCAGACTTCCCGGCACACCTGCCCGGGAGCCTACCGAGATCGCGGCCGCCGCCCCGCACCGGGCCAGCCGGAGCACGGGCCAGGACATGGCTCATGATCAGGAGTCACGTACAGCGGATTGACCGGTGCGGAGAGCGACAATCGGGCACCGCGCTGCTCATGAACCGACCAGAGCGGAGCCGAGACTTCCTCGTCCTGTGACGACGATGCGATCGAGGCCGAGCCAGTCGGCCAGGTGACGTAGCTCGACGGCAAGCTCCGCCGCCACCTCGGCTTCGTCGACGCCGGGTTCGGCGTGTGCGGCCTGGACCACCAGGGCGGACCCGGTGCGGTCGGCCCTGAGATCGACCCGACCGACCGGGCGGTCACCGAGGAGGAACGGGAGGACGAAGTATCCATAGACCCGCTTGTCCTTCGGTTTGTAGAACTCGATGTGGTGGTCGAACTGGAACAGGCGCGGGCACCGCACCTGCCCACCGAGCACCGGGTCGAACGGCGACAGCAGGGTACGGACATGGACCCGGCGCGGTATCCGTGCCTGGTGCCAGACGTACGCCGGCCCGCGCCAGCCCTCGACCCGAACGGGCAGCAGCTCCCCCGCCTCAACCAGCGAGGCGACGAGGACCTTCGACTCGCTGGCCGGCAGGAACCAGTGGTGACGCAGGTCGGCCGCAGTGGCGATGCCGAGTGCCTTTGCCGCCAACCGGATGAGCTCGCGTTGGGCGTCTTCCTCGGTGGGCGTCGGCATCGCCAACACCTCTGGTGGCAGCACGCGCTCGGTGAGGTCGTACATCCGGGTGAAGTGGGGACGGGCGGCGATGCTCACCTGGCCGGTGATGAAGAGCCACTCCAGCGCGACCTTCGCGTGGCTCCAGTTGAACATCCCACCGCCACCGGGGCGACGCCCCTGCGTGCCGATCTCGCCGGCACTGATCGGTCCGCGCTCCGCGACAACGGCGAGGACCTCGCGGAGGTAGCCCGCCGGCAGCTGGGCGACCCGGGCGCTGCCCGACCACTCCTGCTCCGCCGCACGCTTCATCCGCCAGCGAAAGAGTGGGTGCATCGACACCGGTAGCAGGGTCGCGGCGTTTCCCCAGTACTCGAACAACGCGCGCTGTCGTCCATCACCCCAGGCGAGGCGGTCCAGGAGCCTTCGTGGGTAGGGCCCGAGGCGGCCGAACAGGGTCGCGTAGTGCATCCGGCACAGCACGTTCAACGCATCGAGCTGGAGGTAGCCGACCCGGTTCACCACCCGCTTGATGTGTCGGGCGTCGACTCTGCCGGCCGGCCGCGGATCGAGAAACCCCTGTGCGGCCAGGGCTATCCGCCGCGCGGCCGCAGCCGAGACGGGAGTCGACGTACGCATCAGGCAACCTGCCCTGGCCGGAGAGGGGATGCGCACGACAGCCTAGAACCGCCCACCGACACCTCAGGCGAACGCCGAACTCCCTGCGGCGGCTCAGCTCAGGTAGCCGGTCCTGCCGTCGAGAATCTCGCGGATCGCGTCCATGTGGCCGAGGTGACGCGCGGTCTCCTCGATCATGTGGTGCAGGATCCACCGCAGGGAGGCGGGACTGTCGCCGCCATGCTGCCCCTTCTCGAGATCGTCGAGGGTGTGTCTGGCGGTGATCGCCCGTGAGCGCGCGCATTCGTCGTCGTACTCGTCGAGCAGGTCCGCAAGCTTCCGGCCGTCGACCCGCATCTCGGCGTCAGGGTCGCCGTCGTCGCGCCATGGCGTCTGGCCCGTGTCGGGTTCGCCGAGAAGGTCGAGGTGGAACCAGGAGTACTCCACCCAGCGCAGATGCGCCACGATGCCGGCCATCGTCATGAGTGGCGACGACGGAAGGACGGCACGATGCGCGTCCTCCTCGGACAGGCCCTCGCACTTCATCCGTACGCCGGCACGTTGCAGGTCGAGCCATCCGGTGAGCTGGCTACGTTCGTCGGCGTCTCCGGACGGGCGAAGGTGCTTGATCGACACCGATCCCTCCCCAGCGGTCGCGCACCATTCAAGTCATGCCGTACGCATCGCGTCAAACCACGTCGGCACGACTTTGCTGGGCGGGATTCTGCTGCCCCGGCCCGTGGGCTGGTGAGGGTGGACCACTCCCGTACTTCTACCGACGGCCGGCCTCACAGTGGATTCAGATGTGCGTCAGCGGGTGGCCCGTCCGCCGTCAGACGGGTGCAGTCCGTACGACCCTGTCGTCGGCGTCGCCGGAGAAGGTGTGCCAGAGGTCGGCGTAACGGCCGTCGGCGGCGACCAGTTCGTCGTGCGTACCGGACTCCACGATCACGCCGTCGTCGACCACCACGATCCGGTCCGCCGCCTGGGCAGTGGTGAGCCGGTGCGCGATGACGAGGGTCGTACGCCGGGAGGCGAGCCGCTGGGTCGCCGCCGACACCGCCGCCTCGGTGGCGAGGTCGAGGGAGGCCGTCGCCTCGTCCAGCAACAGGATCGCCGGATCGGTCAGCTCGGCCCGCGCGAGGGCGAGGAGCTGCCGCTGTCCGGCCGACAGGCTGTGCCCGCGCTCGCCCACCGGGTGCAGGTAGCCGTGCTTCAACGTCGCGATCATCTCGTGGGCCCCGACGGCGCGGGCGGCGCGCTCGACCTCCGCCGGTGCGGCGTCCGGCCTTCCGTAGGCGATCACGTCGCGAACCGAGCCGTCGAAGAGGTACGCCTCCTGCGGGACGACCCCGAGCCGCTGCCGGTAGGACTGCAGGTCCAGGTCGCGCAGGTCCTGCCCGTCGATGCGTACCGCGCCTGCCGTCGGGTCGTAGAACCGCGCGACCAGCTTGACCATCGTCGACTTTCCGGCACCGGTCTCGCCCACGATCGCGACGGTCTCGCCTGGTTCGACGCGCAGGTCGACATGGCGAAGTGCCTCGACCAGGCGGCTCCTCGCCTCAGCCGGGTCCCCTTCGCCTGAGCCCCCGTCGCCTGAGCCCTCGGCGGCAGAGCCCCCGCCGCCAGGGTCACCGTCGCCAGGGTCACCGTCGGCAGAGTCCCCGTCGGCAGAGTCCCCGTCGGCAGGGTCCGCGTCGCGGATCGCATAGCTGAACCGGACCTGGTCGAACTCGATCCGGCCGGCGATCCGGCCGAGCGCTACCGGCTCGGCGGGCAGCGGGGTCGACGTCGGCGTACGCAGCAACTCTCCGATCCGGCGCAGCCCGACCTTGGCCCGCTGGTAGCCGTCGACGACCTGCGAGAACTGCTGGATCGGTGAGAACAGCATCGTGACGTACAGCAGGAAGGCGATGATCCCGCCGACAGTCAGCTCTCCTGCCGCGACCAACCCGGCACCGACGCCGAGCACGATCGCGGCCGCGACCTCGTAGGCGAGTTCGGTGAAGGAGAAGAACCACGCCAGGTGGATCTGGGAGCGGCGACGCCGCGCCAGCAACCCCGTCGCCAGGTCGTCGAAGATCTCGATGTTCCGACCCTCACGGCCGTACGCCTGCGCGACGCGGATCCCCGCGATGTTCTCCTGGAAGTTGGCGTTGACGGAGCTCAGCTGGTCACGCGCCTCGTCGTAGGCCTTGGTCGACACCTTCCGGTAGACGGCGACGGCGACGGCGAAGGCGGGCAGGAGCGCCACCGTCGCCAGGGTCAGGGGCGGACTGATCTGGACCATCACGCCCAGCACGCCGACGAAGGTCAGCGCCGCGACGACGACCATGCCGAGGCTGCCCTGGATGAACGCGCGCACCGCGTCGACATCGCTCGTGAGGCGCGTCATCACCTGACCGCCCCGCTCCCGCTCGTAGAAGTCGAGTCCGAGGCGTTGCAGGTGCGCGAACATCTTCACCTGCAACCAGTAGAGGACGCGCTCGCCGTTTCGCCCGACGGTCCGTACGTTCGCCATGGTGACGAGCCACCCGGCGGCCACGGTCACGAGCGCGAGCCCTGACATGCCGAACAACACGTCGGCGACGCCCTGGGTGACACCCTGGTCGACGCCCGCGCGGGTCAGCCACGGCACGGCGAGGCCGAGCGCGGCCTCGACCGTCACCAGCGCCGTGCTGACCAGGATGCCCGTACGGAAGGGGCGCCAGAGGTGTCGCAGGCTGAACGTCGGCTCGGCGCGTCGGGCCTCGTCGACGTCGACGTCGGGCGTCGCCTCGACGGCCGGGAGGGCCGCGACCTTCGCCTGCTGGTCGGGCGGCAGCGTCGCCTGGCCCAGCGCTCCGACTCCCACCAGGTCCTCCGCCGGCGGGTTGGACCACAGCTCCGGTGTGTGCGCCGGCGTCGTCGGCTCGGCGTCCGGCCGCAGCTGATCGTCGGCTCGGCCGACAGCATCCGGTCCGGCGTCCGGTACGGCGCCGTCGGTTTCGTCGTCATGGCCGGTGAGCAGCAGGCGGTAGCGCGCGCAGCGTCCGACCAGTTCCTCGTGGGTCCCGATGTCGAGGACCTCGCCATGGTGGAACACCGCGATCCGATCGGCCAACTGCAGGGTGCTGCGCCGGTGGGCGATGAGGATCGTCGTACGTCCCTTCATCACCTGTCGCAACGTGGCATGGATCTCGGCCTCGACTCCCGCGTCGACCGCCGAGGTGGCGTCGTCGAGCACAAGGATGTGCGGGTCGGACAGGATCGCCCGTGCCAGTGCGATCCGTTGCCGCTGCCCGCCCGACAGGGTGAGGCCGCGCTCCCCGACCACCGTGTCGTAGCCGTCGTCCAGGGCGCGGACGAACCGGTCCGCCTCCGCGGCCCGGGCCGCCGCTCTCACGTCGTCGTCGGTGGCGTCCGGACGACCGAACGCGATGTTGGCGCGGATCGTGTCGGAGAACAGGAAGCTGTCCTCGAAGACCATGCCCATGCGCCCGCGCAGCGAGCTCATCGACAGCCGGCGGATGTCCTGACCACCGAGCCGGACGGAGCCGCTCCACGGGTCGTAGAACCTCGCCAGGAGCATGGCGGCCGTGGACTTGCCCGAGCCCGCTCCGCCCACCAGCGCGAGCGTCTCGCCGGGGTCGACCCGCAGTGACACGTCGCGCAGCACCGGGTTGTCCGGGTCGTAGCCGAAGGTCACGCGGTCGAACTCGATCGGGACCGCGCCCGCAGGTGCGTCACCGGCATCCGGCGCGTCCGTGATCGTCGGCCGGGCGTCGATGATTTCGAAGATCCGGATCGCCGCGGCCTTGGTGGTCTGCGCCTGGGTGATCTGGCCGGTCAACATCATCAACGGACCGATCATCGAGCCCAGGTAGGCGGCGAACGCCATGAAGGTCCCGAGCGAGATGTCACCGCGCAGGGCGAGGTAGCCACCCACCGCCAGGATGCCGACCTGGCCCAACGCCGGCATCCCACGGAAGAACGGCATGTAGAGCGCGACCAGCCGGTTGACCCGGATGCCGGCGGCGTAGACCTCGGTCGCGGCGCGTTCGAGCTTGCGCTGTTCGCGATGTTCCTGACCGAAACCCTTGACGACGCGGACGCCCGACACGGCCGCTTCGACGACCCCGGCCACCTCACCCCGGCGCTGCGCCTGGTCCCAGGTCGCGGGGAAGAAGACACTGTTGCCGCGTCTGGTCACGAAGATCACGATCGGTGTGATCAGCAACGCCACGCTCGTCAGGATCGGCGACAGCACGGCCATGATGACCAGCGCCGCGACGAACTGCACCGCGCTCGCCAGGAGCAGCGGAACCATCGACATGAGCCGTTCGACCAGTGTCACGTCCGACGCCGACCGGCTCACGACCTGTCCGGTGCGTAGCTGGTCCTGCTGGGCGCCGTCGAGATGCTGCAGGGACCTGAACAGATCCATGCGCAGGTCGTACTCGAGGCCGTACTGGACGTTGCCGACGTACCAACGGCGGAGAAATGCGAACACTCCGCGTCCCACGCCGGCGAGGATGAGCAGGCCCAGCCACGGAGCGAGCGGCTGTCGTTCTGCCAGGATGACCTCGTCGACCACCTGCCGCACGACCAACGGCGTCAGCACGGCGATCGCGGTCACGCCGAGGGAGCCGACCAGGCCCAGCAACACCGCGCGGCGCGACCGCCAGCAGTAGCCCGTGAGCCGACGGATCCATCCCATGATGTGTCTCCCCCCACCTCGATTTCCTGCGTACGCGGCAGAACGGCGTCCGCAGGCTCCCGCAATGCCGTCTCACACAGAGTCGTCTCACCCGGTCTCGTCTCACCGGTGTCGTCGGCGCGCCCACACTAGCCACGCAGACCCGAACCCAGAAAGGGAATTTGATCGCCTGGCGTAGCATGCATACGAGCGCGTGGAGCCGATGCCTCTCGTTTTGTCGGCGCACTCGTCGAAGACCGGGACGAGACAACGTGCGACAGTGTGCGCAGCCGTGAGCGGCGAATACAAGTCTTGTTTTCCCGTGCTAGTTGCGATGAAATTGATCCAACGGCAAGTTGAAGCTGTTGTTTCTCAGCCCGCACGCTCTCTTCCGAGAGTCGTCGCGAGGGCGCCGACCCATTCGAGAAGTTGCTCGTCGCCTCCGGCGGGGGCGATGCACTGCAGGCCGTGCGGGAGGCCACCGGGCCCGTCGTAGACGGGAATGCTGATCGCCGGCCAGCCGGCAAGTGACCAGAACGACGTCAGCCAACTGTCGCCGGCATTCTCGTAGCCACCCCGCGCAACGGCTTACCGCCGAGCTGGCCGGCCGCGGGCCTGACCTGCCCGCCACCCGTCACCTGCTCGCCAGCCACTCGGCGCCGACGCGCTTCCGGGTTCTCGTGCAGGAACGCCGCGATCTCGGGATCGAGCCGGTCGATCTCATCGAGCGCCGTCGCCACGGTGGTCGTCATGCTCCACCATGCCTTTCCCGAGCCCTGACTGCCCGCCGTTCATGATCATGAGGCAGAAACTGGGCTTCGGTAGCCTAAGAAAGCCGACCTTCTGCCTCATGATCATGAAACCGGCCGCCGCCCGGCAAACGGAGGAGCCGAGATGAGCTTCCAGTCCTACGACGAGGCGATCACCCAGCACCGCTGGGACATCCCCGCGCGCTACAACATCGCCGAGGATGTCTGCTTCAAGCATCCGCCCGACACACTCGCCATGGTCCACGAGGACTTCGCCGGCAACGTACGGACGGTTCGCTGGGGCGAGCTGCAGGAGAAGGCCAACCGCTTCGCCAATGTCCTGCGCACCCACGGAGTCGAGCGGGGGGACCGGGTGGCGATGCTGTTGCCGCCCACGCCTGAGACGGCGGCCGCGTTCTTCGGCACCTACCAGAGCGGAGCGATCCTGCTGTCGATGTCCGTCCTCTACGGCGACGACGGTATCCGCCACCGCCTCACCGACTCCCAGGCGAAGGTCCTCGTCACCAACGCGGCCAACAAGCACCGGATCGATCCGAGCCTGGTCGAGCATGTCCTCGTCCTCGACGACGCTCTGCTCGCGTCCGGAGCTCCGACGTTCGACTGCGTGGACACCTCCGCCGACGATCCTGCCCAGCTCTACTACTCCTCCGGCACGACCGGCCTCGCCAAGGGCATCGTGCACGCGCACCGCTACCTGCTGGCGCACGAGGAGTTCGTCTACTGTCACGACGTCCGCGAGGGCGAGGCGTTCCACGGCATGGGCGAATGGGCCTGGGCCGCCGGCATCGCACCGCTGCTCGGACCGTGGCGGCTGGGTGCGGTGCAGTACGTCTACCAACGCGAGGGCGGCTTCGACCCGCACAAGCAGCTCGCCTTCCTGAGTCGCCACCAGGTCACGAACGTCTTCACGACACCGACGGCCGTACGCTCGATGATGGCGGTGTCGGACGCCGCTGCGCGTTACCCACAAGCGTTCCGCGTCGTCTGTTCGGCCGGCGAGCCGCTCAACCCGGAGGCGATCCGGTGGTTCCGCGAGCAGTACGGCGTGACGGTGCTCGACTACTACGGCCTCACCGAGTCCTACCCCCTGTGCGGCAACTTCGGCTTCATGGAGGTCCGCGAGGGTTCGATGGGCCGGCCGATGCCCGGGTGGGACGTGCAGATCCTCGACGAGGACGAGAAACCGGTCGCGGCGGGGGTGCGCGGCGAGATCTGTCTGCGGGCGCGGTCGAATCCGCACTACCCGTTGGGCTACTGGAACCGTCCCGAAGACACCGAGGAGGCGTTCGAGGGCGAGTGGTTCCACACGAAGGACGCGGCAACGGCCGACGAGGACGGCTACATCTGGTACGCAGGACGCGCCGACGACGTGATCATCTCTGCGGGCTACCGGATCGGTCCGTTCGAGGTGGAGTCGGCCTGTCTCGAACACCCCGCCGTCGCCGAGGCCGCGGTCGTGGCCTCACCGGACGAACGTCGCGGCACCGTGGTGAAGGCGTTCATCGTCCTGGCCGCGGGCAACGAGGGTTCCGACGAGCTGATCAAGGCGATCCAGGAGCATGTACGCAGCCGGCTGTCGGCGTACGCCTATCCACGCAAGGTGGAGTTCGTCGACTCCCTGCCGAAGACCCTCACCGGCAAGATCCGCCGGATCGAGCTGCGCCAACGCGAACTCGACCCACGCGGCTGAGGCGGAACCGCGGCCACCCGCGCGCCTTATTACTCGCCTGTTGCTCGCCTGGTCAGCCAGGCGTGTGCTCACCGACGAGGCGCCGACGCCTTGCCCACGTGCCACAGGCATGCTCAGCGTGGTCATTTGCGGCCCGGGGAGGCGGTGACCGGCGCCTACCGCCAACCGGGCACGGGGCGGATGTCACGACTGCTGGTACGCCTTCGCCTGCAGGTGGTAGAGCTCGGCGTACAACCCGTCTTGTCCGACGAGATCCTCGTGGCTGCCCTGCTCGACGACCCTCCCCTGGTCAAGCACGACGATCAGATCCGCCATGCGTACGGTGGAGAACCGGTGCGAGATCAGCAGCGTGACCCGCCCGGACCGGGCGTCTCGCGCGCCGGCGGCGACCTGCTCGAACAGCGCGTGCTCGGTGTGCGGGTCGAGGGCGGCGGTGGGTTCGTCGAGCACCATCAGCAACGGGTCCGTACGCAGCATCGACCGGGCCAGCGCGACCTTCTGCCACTCGCCGCCCGACAGGTCCACCCCGCCCTGCCACGACAGGCCAAGCTGGGTCTCGACCCCGCTGGGGAGGCGTTCGGTGAAGCCGGCGTTCGCCTTCGCCAGCGCGTCTCGCACCGCGTCCTCGTCGTCCATCCGGGGCAGGTCCCCGACGCCCACGGCCTCCCGGATCGCCAACTCGAAGCGCATGAAGTCCTGGAAACCGGCGGTGAGCCGCTTCCGGTACGCCTCGATGTCGATGTCGGCCAGGTCGATGTCGTCGAGGAGGATCCGGCCCTCGGTGGGTGCGTACATCCCGCACAGCAGCTTGACCAGCGTGGTCTTTCCGGCACCGTTCTCCCCCACGACCGCAACGACCCCGCCCGCCGGTAGCCGCAGCGAGACGTCGGACAACACGGACCGATCGCTCCCTGGGTAGCGGAAACTCACCCGGTCGAGGTCGACTCCCTGCCGCAGCTGGGCTGGAGGTGGCTCCGGCTCACTACCCGTACCCGAGGGACTGGCCTGCCCCTCGAGCCAGTGGTAGTGCTCGGAGGCGGTCCGGGTCCGGAGCAAAGACCCGGCAAGATCGGACAGGCGGCCGGCGGCCAGCACCACCGCCGCGGCGAGCCCCAACGTCAGCGCCACATCCCCGGCCGTCGCCCGCCCACCCGCCGCCTCGCGCAGCACCAGGAACAGGGCGCCGACATAGGTCACGGCAAAGAGCAACCAGCCTCCGGCGTTGACGGCCACCGCCAGGAAGTGCCCTGTTTCCATGCCCCGGTGGACGTCCCTGCTGACCTGGCGGTGGCGGTCGAGCAGCTCGTGGTGCAGGCCGTAGACGCGCACCTCGGTGGCCGGTCCGGCGGTCGAGGCGAGCGTCAGCAGGTGCTCGGCCACCCGACGGCCCTCGGCGGTACGCAGGTCGGCGGCACGGCGCAACGCTTCGGCGCGCTGGCTCAGCCACGCCGCCGGAAGCGCGATGACGGGGACGAGGAGCAACACCGGTTGCAGCCGCCCAAGCAGGACCGCGGTGACCGCCAACTCGACGAGCAGGATCGGTCCGATGACGGCAAGGCTCATCCCGAGCGCCAGGTCCTGCGTACTGCGTTCGAGCAGGCGTAGCCGGTCCCAGAACGCCGGCACCTCCAGGTGCTCCACGCGGGGCGCGCCGCCGGCCAGGGTGAGCATCCGGCGCTCCATCACCATGATCGACCGCTCCCGCAGCCGGATCGTCGTCCATCGGTAGCAGACGGGGGCCAGGGCGGTCAGTGCCAGCCCCACCGCGCACAGGACCGCGCCGCCCATCACCTGGTCCGCCCGGTCCGTCGTGACGCCGTCCACCAGCGGCCGCAGGCCGACGGCGAGCAGCAGCGGTGACACAGCGGCGATGACGCTCACGCCGACGTAGCTGAGGACCACGACCGGTCCGATCTCCCAGGCGATGCCGAAGAGCAGCCGCCCCGTCCGCAGCCATGCGTTCACTGCTCGCTCACCGCCGCTTCACCGAACCGGGACGCCTGGAGGGTGAACATCTCGGCGTACGCGCCACGGCGGTCGAGCAGGTCGTCGTGGGTGCCCTGCTCCACCACCCGGCCACCGCCGAGCACGACGATCGAGTCCGCCCGTCGCACGGTGGAGAAACGATGGGAGATGACGATCGTGGTCAGCCCTTCGGTGATGGCCAGGAAGCGTTCGTAGAGTTCGGCTTCGGCGCGGGCGTCCAGGTGGGCGGCGGGCTCGTCGAGGACCAGAACCGAGGCGCCGTGCCGGACCGCGAACAACGCCCGGGCGAGGCCCACCTTCTGCCACTCGCCGCCGGACAGGTCGGCACCGCCGGCGTACGCGGTCGACAGCGGAGTGTCCCAGCCGAGCGGGAGCGCATCGATCGGCCCGGCGATCCCGGCGTCGGCGGCGGCTGCCTCGATACCGGCACGGTCGTCCGCCGCGTCCACCCGCCCGAAACCCACATTGGCGTACGCCGGCAACTCGAAGCGGGTCGAGTCCTGGAAGACCGGAGCCAGTCGGCTCCGCCACTCGGCCGCATCGAGCTTCCTCAGGTCGGCGCCGTCGACGGTGATCCGGCCCGCAGTCGGCTCGTACGACCGGCACAGCAGCTTGATCAGCGTCGACTTGCCGACCCCGTTGGCGCCGACGATGGCGAGCGAACGTCCCGCCGGGATGAGGAGATCCAGGCCACTCAGGACCTCGACCGTGCTACCCGGGTAGGAGAACGCGACGCCCTCGAACCGGATCTCCTCGATCGGCCGTCTGTCGACCGGCCGCCTGTCGACGGGCCAGCTGCCCACGGGCCGGCTGTCGACCGGGCGCTCGTCGACCGGGCGTCTCTCGACCGGTGCCACGTCGCTCCCCGGCGGTGTCGCCGGCCGCGTCGTCTCCGGCGTCGCCTGCGGTGTCGCGGCCGAGTGCCCGGCCTCGGCAACGGCGGCGACGGCTCCGCCGTATCGGCGCAACGTCGCCAGCGCCAGCTCGTTCTGCAGGCTCGCCCACGAGGACGTGTGGATACCGGCGAGGCTCACCATCAGCGCCTGCAGGTAGACCGCCGCCGGGCCGGGTGCGATCCGGCCGGCCACCGCCTCCCACGCGATCCACGCCAGGCCGAGCAGGACAACGGCGAGCAGGACCAGCGCCGCGACCAGGGGGCGGCGTCCAGCAGGAGCGATCACCTCCACCATCGACCGGCGCCACAGGGTCGAGAAGCGGTCGAGCAGGAACCCCGACAACCCGAAGACCCGCACCTCCTTCGCGGCTGGCGGGCGTACACCCAGCTCGTAGTAGTACGTCGTACGCCTGGCCAGTTCGGTGCCGCCATGATGGTGCTCGGCCTCCACCCGGGACGCACGCTTGTCCTCGTACGCCGCCCAGATCCCGCCGACGAACAGGGCCGCGCCGAGCGCCGGGTGGAACGGGACGAGCATGGCGCACGCGCCGGCCAGCATGAGGCGCCCGGCGACCACGCCACTCACCGTCCGTACCAACCGCCCTGGCCGCGACCACGGCGAGCGGAACGTCTCCCGGCCCACACTGATCAGATCGAGGGCCGTCGGGTCTTCCAGATGCGCGACACCCGCGGGCCTCAGCACGGCGTCCATGAGTTCCCGCGCCAGGGCGGCGTCGATCCGCTCGCCCAGTGTCGTGACCGCCGCCATCTGCAGAGCGCCGGACGCCCACTGCAGCAGGAAGAAGGCGCCGGCGGCACCTGCCCACCACAGTGCCGCCCTCCCGGCAGGTGAGTCCAGGCCGTTCGCTGCCACGTCGGGGACCTCCCCGACGACCGCGCCGAGCGCGGCGACGGCGGCGAGGGGAGCCGCCGCGGACACGAGGACCGCGAGAACGCACACCGCACACAGCGCAGGGCTCTCCCGGACCGCGACGCCGGCGAGATGCCGGTAGGAACGCACGTTCGTCGACAGGGAGGTCCGGAGTTCGTGGGTGGTCATCGAATCGCGGACACTCTCATTTCCCGGCCTTTCTGTGGTGGCATGGCGAACGTCATTCTGCGCGGGAAAGAGAACAAAAACGAGTCTTGTCCTGCGGTCGCCCGTCATGATGGAATTGAGCCATCGGGCCGAGAGGCCCGTTTTCTTTTCCCTCCGAAACCGCGCCGGCGCCGCACGTCGGGAGCGGGCAGCCTGGCTCCTCCGGTGTCGTCCGCCCGAGCGTGATATCACGGAGGCAGGGACGGGGGCAGGCCATGGCGACATTTCTCCCCGCCCCCCAGGACCCGGCGAGTCGTCTGCGCGAGTTGGAGGCGATGATCGACGCGATCTCCAGTCTGGTGATCACCAAGCTGGACATCCACGGTCGCATCGTGAGCTGGTCCCCTGGCGGGCAGGCGATGTTGGGCTACACCGACGACGAGGTCCTCGGCCAACCGGTGTCGATGTTCTACACCGAGGAGGATCGGCAGGCAGGGGTCGCCCAACGCGAGCTCGCGGAGGCGCTCCGCTCCGACATGACCGCGTTCGAAGGTGTTCGGGTGCGCAAGAACGGCGAACAGTTCTGGGCCGGCATCACCGTCTCGCCGATCCGCGACGACACCGGTCGGACGACTGCCTTCGTCCAGGTGATGCGTGATCTCAGCCGGCGCCGGCACCACGAGGCGCAGCTGCATCGACAGCGGGACGAGATCGTCGAGCTGTCCACACCCGTCCTGCAGATCTGGGACCGCGTCCTCGTCCTTCCCATCATCGGCACGCTCAACTCCCTGCGCACGGCCCGGCTCACCGAAGCCGTCCTGAACAAGCTCGCCGAGACCCGGAACGACGTCCTCATCATCGACGTCAGCGGTGTGCCGGTCATCGACACCAACGTCAGCCAGCATCTGCTGCAGACCGTGCAGGCAGCCGCGTTGATGGGTACGGTCAGCATCCTGAGCGGCGTGCGAGCAGAGGTCGCGCAGGCGATGGTGCGCCTCGGTGTCGATCTGGGGCAACTGCGCTCGAGCAGCTCGCTCCGCGACGCGTTACTGCTCGCCCTTCGACACCTTGGCGAACGTGGTGCCGCGGGGTTCAGCCGTACTGCGCCTCGTAGTTCTCGCTGATCAGATCCGCCTTGCGCTGCAGCCGCTTGTTGAGCCGGGAGAAGACGGCCTCCACCGAGTCGGTCGAGGAGTAGAGCTTCTGCAGCGCCGTGTCCATCATCTCCCCCGCACTGGGGACGATCGGCCGGATCAGGTCCTGCGGCTTGGTCTTCAGCAGCTGGTTCAGCGCGGTCTGGTAGTTGGGGTCCTCCTGCGCCTTGTCCACGAGCGCCTTCTCCTGCTGCGCCGCCTTCGCCACCGGCATGTAACCGGTCTCGATCGTCCACTGGGCCGACTTCTCCGGCTGGGAGAGCCAGCGGATAAACTCCATCGCCGCGTCCTTGCGTTCCGGCGCGGCGTCGCGCATGACACCGATACCCGAACCGCCGGTGGGGCAGCCGAAGCCGTCGTACTCCGGGAGGAACGTCGTACCGACATCGAACTTCGCATCGGCCGACACCGACGCCAGGCTGCCGGTGCTGAGCATCGCGCAGGCCGTGACCTGGTTGGTGAAGTCGACCTGGGAGTCGGCCGACAGGTAGGCGGCCCTGTCCTTGCGAACGAGGTCGACCATCCAGTTGCCGGCTTCGAGCGACTTCTCGTCGTCGAGTGTGACCTTGAGGCCGTCGGAGTAACGACCGCCCCACTGCCAGACGTTGCCCTGGAAATACCAGCTCGCATAGCCACCGGCGAGGGCGAGTGCGTACTTGGTGTGCTCCTGCAGGGCCGGCGCCCACTCCTTCAGGTCCCGCCAGTTGCCCGGGCCGGTTTCGGGCAGGCCCGCCTTGGCGAAGACGTCCTTGTTGAAATAGAAGAGCGGCGTGCTCCGTGCGAACGGAATCCACCACACGGTGTCCTTGACGGTGCCCTCGTTGATGAAGTTGTCCAGGTAGATGTCGGGCGTGTAGTCGCCGCCGAAGTAGGAGTTCAGCGGTTCCAGTTTGTCGGCGAGGTGCATCTTGCGCCAGGTGACCTCGGACAGCACCACGATGTCGGGGATCTGCCGCGCGATGAGCGCCGCCGAGAGCTTCTGGACGGTGGCTTCGTAGGACCCCTGGAACTGCCCTTCGACGAAGATGTCGTCCTGTGCGCCGTTGAACTCGTCGATCAGCTTGTCCATCGCGACGCCGAGGTCGCCACCGAACGAGTGCCAGTAGACCACGTGCAGGCGGCGCCGGTAGTCCCGCGGAACGCTCCCGATCACCTGGACGTACTGTCCAGTTCCACAGCCGGCGGCCAGCGCCGCGGCCGCACCGCCGGCGGCGGCGAGAAAGCCCCGGCGACTCAGGGCACCTCGTGCCGTCATGCCAGCCCGTCCCCTCATGAAAGAGCCCTTCCCCTGCCAGTTCTCACAAAGCCTGTACGCATGGCGCCGGTACGCATGGATCTCAGCCCTTCGTCGCGCCCGCGGTGAGTCCCGCGATGATCTGCCGCTGGGCGAAGAAGAACACGACGAGGACGGGTACGACGACGAACACCGAAGCCGCCATCACGACGCCGTAGTTGGTGTAACCCTCGTCACTCTTCAACATCAACAGGCCCACCGGCAGCGTCCGCATCGTGTCGGTCGTGGTCACGATCAGCGGCCAGATGAACTCGTTCCACTTCTGCACCAGGGAGATGATGACGACGGTGACGACCATCGGCCGCGACATCGGCACGATGATGCTCCACAGAATGCGCAGATGGCTCGCTCCGTCGACCCTCGCCGCCTCGCTCACCTCGATCGGGAGGGTACGCATGTGCTGCCGGAGCAGGAACATCGCGAACACGCTGCCGAGGCCAGGCACGATCAGTCCGGCGTAGCTGTTGACCCAGCCGAGGCCCGCGACCGTCAGGTAGTTGGGAAGGAGCACGACGGTTCCGGGCACCATCATCGCGCCCAGGAACACCATGAACACGACGTTCTTGGCCGGAAAGCGCAGGAAGGCGAAGGCGTACGCCGACAGCACGGCGACACAGATCTCCAGCGCGGAACCCACCACCGCGAAGACGATCGAGTTGATGTAGAGCCGGCCGAAGGGCGCGGCGTGCCACGCGTCGACGTAGTTGCGGAGCTCCCAGGTCCACGGCATCGGGAACCACTCCGGCGGGAAGTGGTGCACCTCCGCCGAGGGTTTGAGCGAGCTGATGAGAAGCCAGTAGACGGGCACGATCGCCGCCAGGGCGACAAGAGCCATCAGCAGATAGAGCGCGATCTTGCCCAGCAGCGGAACGATCGGCGATCCGGTCTCGGTAGGCCCGGACGTGGCCGGTCGCTCCTCGGTGGACGTGGTCGTTGGCGTGGCCGTGCTCATCGGTAGTGCACCCTCCGCTCGAGGAATCGGGCCTGCGCCGCGGTGATGAGCAGCAGGATGACGAACATGATGATCGCGGCGGCACCCGCGCGACCGGCGTCGAATGCCTGGAAAGCTTCGGTGTAGATGAACCACGACAGCGTGGTCGTGGCGTCGCCCGGCCCACCACCGGTCATGATCGCGATGACGTCGAACGCCTGGAACGACCCGATGACCGTCACCACGGCGACGAAGAACGTCACCGCCGAGAGCAGCGGAAGCGTGATCCGGCGGAACAGCGTCCAGGCAGTCGCACCGTCGATCTTCGCCGCTTCGTACAGATCGGCAGGCATGCTCTGCAACCCGGCGAGGTAGATCACCGCGACGAAGCCGATGTTCTTCCAGAGATAGACGAGCACCAGGGCAGGCAGTGCCCAGCCCGCATCGGTGAGCCAGTCGGGCGAGCCCACACCGATGACGCCGAGCAGCTGCTTCATCAGCCCGAAGTCCGGGTCGAAGATGTAGAGCCAGACGGTACCGATCGCGGCGCCGGTCACGATGTACGGCGCGAACGACGTCGTGCGCACGAGGTTGCGGCCGAACAGCCGCTGGTTGAGCAGCATGGCGATGGCGAGACCCGCGACCATGCTGCCGATGGTGATCCCACCGGAGAAGAGGATCGTGCGCAGGAGGACGCCGAGGAAGTCGGGATCGCTCAGCATGTCGATGTAGTTGGCGAGCCCCACGAACGGCTTGAACTCCGACAGCAGGTCCCAACTGGTCAAGCTGAGGTAGAGGTTGTAGAGGACGGGCCAGTACGAGAACACCCCGAGCAGGATGACGTTCGGCGCGACGAAGGCCAGGAAGAGGAGATACTCACGGCGCCGCGAGGCACGTGCGTCAGACCTGTCGGGTGGGATCTTGCCCGGCGTGGTGCCGCGGTCGGCCACGGCCGTTGGTGAGCGTTCGGGGGCTGTCAACGGGCGTCCTCCTCCGTCGGGCGGACCACCGCAGGAAAGTTTCGCGATCTGCAGAGGTGCCGCAGGATACCGGCGGAGGCTAGGCCTCTTTGCCCTGGTATGCAACACCCTCGCGGAAGTTGTTCACGACCAGTTGTGCGCATGCTCGCCGACGACGGCGGGCGGTGCACTGCCGTTCACCTCAAGGGGGTCCGTGACTCACAGGGGTAGGACCTCACCAGGTCCGTGACTCACCGGGGTAGACCTCACCAGGTCCGTGACTCACCGGGTCGGCGGGTCACCGGGTCGGCGGGTCACCGGGTCGGCGGGTCACCGGGTTGGCGGGTCACCGGGGCACGACCTCACCGGGCACGACCTCACCGGGCACGACCTCACCGGGCACGACCTCACCGGGCACGACCTCACCGGGGCACGGTTCGCCGGCGCTCCGGTCAACAGGGTCGTGCGAATCACCTCGCCCCCGGTGGTCGGCATCGGTGGCGGCCAGGGAGGGTAGCAGTCGCCTGTGGGCTTCCTGCGTACGCGCGAACGTCTACCGACGAGCTGGCGAGTCCGCCGGAGCGTGCGGTGATCGACTTCGTGTTCAGGCTCTACGTCGCCGGGGAGGCGGACCCCTCACACGCCGCCGTCGCCCGGCTGCGGTCACTGTGCGAGTCCCGGATCTCCGGGCACTACGAGCTGGAGGTCGTCGACATCACGCAGCACCCCGACCTGGCCGAGGCCGACGGGATCGTCGTCGTTCCCACCGCGATCCGGCGGGTGCCGTTTCCGGAGCACCGGGTGATCGGCGATCTCTCCGATGACGTACGTACCGCCGCCGGGCTCGGTTTTCCCGATCCGGACCAACTGGCGGCGGAAAGGCGGGGGTGGCGATGAGCGACCGCACGGCGCTCGACCGGGTTCCGACCGGAATCAGCGGCTTCGACCTGGTTGCGCTGGGCGGCCTCCCGGCCGGTCGGTGCACCCTCGTGAGCGGGAGTACGGGAAGCGGGAAGACCCTGTTCGCCATCGAGTTCCTGGCCCGCGGAGTCGACCGTTTCGACGATCCGGGTGTCTACGTCACCTTCGAGGAGTCGCCGGCCGACCTCCGCCGGAACGCGGCGGCGATGGGGTTCCCGATCGAGCGGTGGGAACGCGAGGGCAAGTGGATCTTCGTCGACGCCTCGGCCGAGATCGCCGGCGAGACGACGACCGTGGGCGTCTACAACTTCGCCGCCATCACGGTCCGCATCGAGGCCGCGGTCCGGCAGATCGGCGCCCGCCGCGTCTCGCTGGACTCGGTGGGGTCGATCTTCACCCGCTTTCCCGATGTCGCCACGGTTCGCTACGAACTCCACCGGATCGCCGCCGCCCTGGAAACGTTGGGCGTCACCTCGGTGCTCACCGCGGAACGCACCGTGGAGTACGACGGCGTGTCGCGCCTGGGGGTCGAGGAGTTCGTCCTCAACAACGTCATCATCCTGCGGAACGTACTTAGCAAGGAGCGCCGCCGCCGGACCATCGAGATCATCAAGCTGCGCGGCGCGGCGCATCGCACCGGTGAGTGGCTGTTCACCATCGACGAGCGGGAGGGCATCGTCGTCATCCCGCTCGCCTTCGTCGCCCCCCGGGCGATGGCGTCAGCGGAGCGGGTCTCCTCGGGCAATCCCGGTCTGGACGCCCTCTGCGGCGGAGGCTTCTACAAGGACGCGGTCGTCCTGCTCACCGGACCCACCGGGACCGGCAAGACGCTGGCCAGCCTGAAGTTCGCCGCCGAGGCGGTCCGTACCGGCGAGTCCTGCCTGCTCTACACCTTCGACGAGAATCACGACCAGCTCGCCCGCAACGCCGCCGGCTGGGGCCTCGACCTCGCCGCCATGGAGGCCTCCGGGCTCCTTCACGTGTCCGCCGACTATCCGGAGATGGCTTCGCTGGAGGTCCACTTCCTCAACATCAGGCGCGCCATCGAGGAGATCCGTCCCTCACGCCTCGTCATCGACACGTTGTCGGCCCTCGAACGGATCGCCACCTCGCGCGCTCTGCTCGACTTCGTGATCGCGCTGGGATCCCTGCTCCGTCGACACCAGGTCACCGCGCTGCTGACGGCCGCGCCGAGTGGATACAAGCCGACGGCCGTCTCCTCGGCGATCGCCGTCGAGCTCGGCAGCCTCGCCGACGTCACGATCATGCTCCGCTACGTCGAGGCCGAGGGTCAGATCCAACGCGCGATCGCCGTGCTCCAGACCCGCGGCTCCGCCCACGACAATGCGATCCGCATGGTCGACATCGATGCCGACGGGATGCACATCGGCGAGCCCTTGTCAGTCGTGTCGCATGTCATCCCGGGAGGGCAGTACGTCCCTCCGACTCAGCAGTGACTGCTCAACCGGACTGCTCAACAGGGACCGCTCAGCAGTGAGCGGGGGCCACCCGACATCACTCGGGCCTGACATCACTCGGGCCCGCCAGCCGAACGGCTGGCAGCGATCCACCGGTCCAGGAGCGTTGCCGCCGCACCGGAGTCGATCGCGCCCGCGCACCGCTCGACGCCGGCCGCAAGCTCCTCCGCCAATGACGCGTCGCCCGGCTCGACCGCCACCAGTGCGCCAGCGGCATTGAGGAGAACGATGTCGCGGACCGGCCCACCCGCACCTTCCAGCAGCCGGCGTACCGTCTCGGCGTTCTGTTCCACGGCGCCGCCCCGGAGATCGGTCGGTGTGGCACGCGGAAGGCCCACGTCCGCGGGATCGACGGTGGTTCGGCGTACGCGACCGTCCCGGATCATCCACACCTGGGACGTGGTCGTCGTCGTGAGCTTGTCGACGCCGTCGTCGCCGCGGACGACCAGCGCCGAGCACCCTCGCGCGGCGAGGACGTCGGCGAGGACGCCTGCCATCCGTACGTCGGCGACGCCCACGACCTGGTGCCGGGGATGGGCGGGGTTGAGCAGTGGCGCGAGGACATTGAAGACGGTGGGAACGCCCAACTCCCGCCTCACCGGCGCCGCGTGCCGGAGCCCGGGGTGGAAGCTGGGCGCGAAGCAGAAGGTGATGCCGACCTTCTCCGCCAGCCTCGCGACCCGCTGCGGCTCGAGGTCGAGATCGAGGCCGAGGTACTCCAACACGTCGGCCGAGCCGCAGGTCGTGGAGGCGCCGCGTCCGCCATGCTTCACCACCGTGACGCCGGTCGCGGCGACGACGAGGGATGCCATGGTGGAGACGTTGACGACACCGCTGCGGTCGCCGCCCGTCCCTACGATGTCGACGAAGACCCCGTTGATCGGGAGGGTGCCCGCCTGGTCCATCACGGCGCGCGCCATGGCCGACACCTCGTCCGCGGTCTCGCCTTTGGCCCGTAGTCCCACCAGGAAGGCACCGAGTTGGGCAGGCGTCACATCGCCGCGTACGACCTGATCCATCGCCCAGGCGGCGTCCTCGCTCGAGAGGTCCCGCCGGTGGGCGAGCGTGCCGAGGATCCGGCTCCAGGACGCGCGGTCCGCCTCGTGCGTACGCGTCTGCATGGTGGTGGTGGTCGGGTCGGGTCTCATGTCGGTCTCCTCCACAGGGTGGGCGCTCGGTGCCCTCGGATGAGACCCGTACCTGGAGGATGATCCTCGAACGGCCGCCGCACCAAAGGGCGGCCGCGTAAGTGCGCGCGAAGCTTGGGCCGCCTACAGGGCGGGCCACCAGCGAAGCTGTACCGGTCGCGCGATCACGCCCTCACCATACCGGCCGCCTCGGCGGGGGACCTTCGCCACCGGCCGGGACCCCCACCCCCCTGGGACCCCGCCACCGGCTGGAGAACTCCACCACCGGCTGGGGATCTCGGCCGGCCGGGAGGCTTCCGTCGGTTAGCCTCGTCCTTCGCTGCCCGCCGGTTGCAGGAGGTACGTGAGATGGCCGCGATCTCGGCGACACTGGCCGCCAACGAGCGGATCCGCGCCCGGCTGGCCCGCGGCGAACCCCTCCAGCACCTCGCCTTCGGGGAGGCCGGCATCCCGGTGCATCCTGCGTTGGCGGAGGTGCTCCGGCGGGCGACCGGTCGTGGCGGGTATCCCTCGGTGGCAGGCGACACTGCGGCGCGGGAGGCGGTCGCCGGCTATCTGGGTCGACGTGGCATGACGGCCAGCCATGCCGATCCCGACCACGTGCTGCTGGCGCCGGGAAGCAAGTCCCTGCTGTACGCCGTCCTCGCGGTCCTGCCTGGTGACGTCGTACTCCCCCAGCCGTCCTGGGTGAGCTACGCCGCGCAGGCCGCGCTGATCGGCAAACGGGTGCTGCACGTGCCGGTGCCAGCCGAGGCGGGCGGTGTGCCGGATCCCGCGCTGCTGGAGGAGGCGCTGAGCCGTACGCCTGGGGCGGATGGCAGCCCACGCCCGGGAATCCTCGTTCTCACCAGCCCCGACAATCCCACCGGCACGGTCGCTGGCGAGGCGCTGCTACGCGACGTGTGCGCGGTCGCCGAACGGCACGGCCTCGTCATCGTCTCCGACCAGATCTATTCCGACCTGACCCACGACGGGACGGTCCCGACCAGTCCGGGCGAGCTGGTGCCGGACAGGACCGTGGTCACGACCGGGCTGAGCAAGAACCTCGCCCTCGGTGGTTGGCGGATCGGTGCGGTCGCGCTGCCGCGGTCACCGCTCGGCATCTCGCTTCGCGACTCACTGCTGCAGTTGGCGAGCGAGGTCTGGTCGGCACTTCCGGGGCCGATGCAGGAAGTGGCGGCGTACGCATTCGCCGAGCCCGACGACCTCGTCGCGCACGTCGAGCAGGCCCGGCGGTTGCACGGCACCGTCGCACGTGCCGTGCACACGATCCTCCTCGATGCAGGGGCGCGGTGCCGCGCACCGCAGGGCGGGTTCTACCTCTACCCGGACTTCTCCTCCCTCGGCACAGCCGGAACGCCTGGTTCGATCGGAACGACTCCCTCGGTCGGCTTGCCCGCCGACGCCGAGTCGCTCGCGGAGACGCTGCTCAGTAAGCACGGCATCGGCGTACTTCCTGGCTCCGCGTTCGGCGACGACCCGAGCAGGCTCACGTTCCGGGCGGCGACGAGCCTGCTCTACGGCACCGATGACGAGCAGCGGTGGGCCGCGCTGCACGATCCAGATCCGGTTCGCCTGCCGTGGATCAGCGAGTCCCTCGATCGGCTCCGCGCCGGTTTCGCCGCACTGACCGGCGCCGCCGGGGCACGCGAGTGAGCATGGTCGGTGTCATCTCCCGGTCGCGGAGAACCACGCCCCGGTAGGTGAGGTGACGAAGACGACCGGTGCGATGCACGAGTCGGGCAGGTCGACGGTGGTACTGATCCTCGCGTCACCACTGGCGGTCGCGGGGACGAGGCCGGTCTCCACGTTGACCGTGGTCGCAGCGCCGGTGTCGTCGGTGCTCACGCAGCTGACGATCGCCTTGAACGAAGGGGACGGGTTGACGCCCTGCCGGTCCGGTGGCACCGGGGCTCGGCGGGCGAGGACCAGGCCCTCGACGTTGATCTCCAGCTTTCCGTTGCTGTGGAGCTTGCCCTCGGCCTCGTCGATCTCCCAGGGCAGGCCGCCCCCGGCCAGGTCGCGAATCGGGTTCGCCGTACCTGTGAAAGGTTCGGTGACCGATGCCATCGTCTCGAAAGCGAGCATCTCCCCACGTCCCGAGGCGCTGGCGGCTGCTGGAACGGCGAGCAGAAGGGCGAACAGACTGGCTGCGAGCACGGTCGTACGTCGTCTCATTGGTGGCTCCCTCTCCCCGTGTGGCGGTGACTGCCTCCTTCCACACGTCCGCCACGGACGAAGGGTTCACCGCGCTGCCCACTCCGGGCGAGTGACCCGGCTGGCCGGACGTACGCCGGATTTCAGGGGCGTACGTCGAGCCAGACCAACCGGTGATCGGAACTGGGGAACGGAAACACGCCGGTCAACCGCGACAGCGGATCGGCGGACGGCGGCCAGAAGACGCCACCGCCCTGGACGGTGAGTCCGAAGCTGGGAAGTGCACGGTCGTTGTGTGGTGACCGTGGTGGGCTGGACTGTTTCCGTGGCGCTTGCCGATGCGAATCGGCAGGTCCCAGTGGCTCTTCGACGACAGCCTGACCGGGTTGAGTTCCTCGTCGGAGTACCACGGCGCGCCGTTGCCGGCGTCGGTCGGCAACGCGGCGCCGGGCATGTCCTTCCACCGGAAGGTCTGGAACGTACGGATCCCGGACCGCTGCATCGGGAACGCGAGCGACCTGGGGCCGCCGGAGTGGAGGGGACTCGGGGGGTGGCGGAGGCAACGCCTGCCCCGGCCGCCACGAGGGCAAGCCGAGGAGGATGCCCAACACGGGCGGTAGACCGGCAGGACGGCGAAGGAACATCAGCACGCTCCGAGGTCGCATGGACGTCGATGCAGGGTGAACTGCCGCGACGGAGATGGGTCCCTCCCGCGCGAAGCCGGCGGCACCACGACGTGAACGGCAGACCAGGTGTACCGGTGCGCAGTGAATGCTTGGTGAACCAACTCGGCCATCCACCTGGCTGGGGCGTTCCGCCACTTCACGAACGGCCCCCTCAGAACGGCGGCACGTCCGCGTCGATGGCGGTGATGCCCGGCGCGCCACCGGCGCCTACCGGATCTGGGTCCCGCGCATGGTCTGGGTCCCGCGCATGGTCTGGGTCCCGCGCATGGTCTGGGTCCCGCGCATGGTCTGGGTCCCGCGCATGGTCTGGGTCGCACGTGGGGTCGTCGGTGAGGGGTGGTGGTTCGGTCCGGTAGGTGCGTCCGTGGGGGTCGGTGAAGGTGTAACCCCCCGGTGTCGGCTGCTGGAGCTTCCACTCGGCTTCGGTTTTGACGGTGTGGTGGCGTGGGCACATGGGTCCGCTGTTGTCGACGGAGGTCTCGCCGCCGTCGGCATGGTCGGTGGTGTGGTCGAGTTGGCAGGTGTTCGCCGGACGGCGACACGTTGGCCAGACGCAGCGTTGGTTGAGGGCTTCGACCAACTCTGCGGCGAGTCCGCGGAGGAACCTGCGTGGGATGGGGTGCAGGGACAGTAATCGTCCGGTGGTGGGGTGGGTGACGCCGACGGTGAAGAGGGCGTCGGGGTTGTTCAGGTGGTTGGCGATGATTCGGCGGGCGGTTTCGATCAGGATCGGTCCGAACCCACCAAGCTCGCCCGGCTGTTTGCTGAGCTCGAGCAGGGTGGGTAGTGGGATGGTGAGTTGGATCTTCGCCCTGGTCCGTACCTGCGGCGGCCGAATGACTCCTTCCGGCCCGCCTGCGCTCCTGCTGCCTGCAGCACCGGTGTCTGTGGTGCCTGAGTGTCCGGTCCTGTCTGTGGTGCCGGTGTCTGTGGTGCTGGAGTCTGTGGGGTGGGGTTCTGCCGGGCTTTGCTGGTTGGTGCCTCGTGGGGCGGGTTTGCAGTCGGGGCAGGGGCAGTACCGGTCATGGTGGTCGTGGTCGCACCCGGTGTGCGGACAACCGTAGGTGGAGTCCTCACTACCGGACTCGCCCGTCTCGGCCATGCCGCTCGCCTCGGCCATGCCCCTCGCCTCGGCCATGTCGCTCGCCTCGGCCATGTCGCTCGCCTGGGTCTGGTCATTCGGCCCGGCTGCTTGGCTTGCCTGGTTGGGCTCGTCCACGTCCCCGATGCCGGTACCGGTTCTGGTGCCGGTAGGGGTGGGGGTCGTGCCGGGGCAGGGGGTGAGGTCGGCTCTGCCGGAGAGCAGGCTGGCGGCGATGTCGGCGCGGAGTTGGGGCAGGGTGCGTTCGTCACCGGTGGCCTTGACCGACCGGGCTATCGCATCCAGATACGCATAGGCCTCGGCCGCCTGGTCGGCGGGGATGCCAAGCAGGCGAAGGTCGGCTACCCCGTCGATCGCCGGATAGACCTCCACTCCACGGTCGGCGCGAGCTTTCTCGTGACGACGCGCGGCCGCCTCGGGGTTGACCTTCAACACTTCAGCTTCGACCCGGATCCGCAACAACCCGGCCCGCATCCCCACCACGTCCGGGAACAGGGCGTCCTCCACCGCACGCCGCTCTTCTACCGTTTCCAGAACCCGGATCCGGTCGGCGATCACCCGCACCTCGGGCAGTTCGAGTTCCCCGGCATTCAACGCCTGCCGGATCCGCGGCAGGGTTTCCAAGGTCAGCGCCAGGTCGAAATACCAGTCGGCGTGATACGCCGTCCACCCCAACAACGGCTCCAACACCGCCGACCCATGCGGCTGCAAAGCTGGTGTGCGGGCGGCCGGATCATCCACCAGCCCCGGCGGGCAGTACGCCAACGCCGCCACATCGCCCAAACACTGCGCTTCCAGGTGCGCGATCAGCTTCCGCCGGGCCCGGATCAACTCCTCCAACTCGAACCCGTTACACGAGCCCCGATCCACCGACCGCCGCGGCCGCCAACCCCGGACCGGCCGCCATCGAGGCGAACCCGTCCGGCAGCGGCGACACCCGCACCCGACCATCGATCATGCGTTCGACTATACCTACAAACGATCATGACCGCAACCGGACGCCACCCGAATCCACCTGCCGCCGGAACCGGTTTTCTCCTTACATCACAAGCGAAACCGGCCTACTCGCCATCAGCGAGACGCGGGTCTTGCCGGCGACGCGCCGCCCCCGCACTCACACCTATCGGTCAGCTATTCGGGCGCTCAGCCTGCCCGTGAGCGGAGACCCAGGCGGCGATCTGCGCGCGGGACGTGAAGCCCAACTTCACCAGGATGTTCTCCACGTGGCTCTCCGCCGTCCGTTGCGCGATCACCAAGGCCGCCGCGATTTCCTTGTTGCTCTGCCCTTTGGCGACGAGTTCGGCGATCTCGCGCTCCCGCCGGGTGAGGTGCACGGCTTCGCCACGCGCAGGGGCCGGCCGCGCGTGGTGCTCCTTCTCCCGCAGCGCATGGGAGATCGCCTGGTCGAGGTTCAGGTTGGCGCCCTGCAGGACCATCGCGTCGTACCCCTCCGCGCCAAGTGCGTCGCGCACCTGGTTCACGCACGCCTCGTGGTATCCCGCCAGATGTCCGTAACCCGACAGTGGCGCCCCGGTCGACCGCTTCAGCTTCTGCAGTGCCCCGAGAAGTCTGGCCGAGTGCTGGAACTGCCCCACCGAGGCGGCCACCCACGCCAGCACCTCGAGGTTGAGCGCGATGCCGAGCCGTGCGTCCAACGACCGGTTCAACCGAAGGCTTTCCTGTTCGATCACCGTCGCCCGGCGCGCATCGCCCTGACGCCACACGTCGATTCCCATGGCCATCAGGGCGTACGCCTTGCACCAGATGTCACCGACGGCGTCGGACAGCTTCACGCACTCCTCCCCCATGGCGATCGCCCGTTCGGAGTCGCCGAGGAAGGAGTAACCCATACAGAGCCGGACGAAGGTCAGCGCAAGTCCCTGCTGGTTTCCCGCGGCGAGATGAAGCTGGCGCGCCTCGTCGTACCGGCGAAGTGCGGTGGCACTGTCTCCGGAGTACATCGCGGCAAAGCCGGAGAACAGCGCGACGTAGCCCAGTATGCGCGGCGAGTCGAAATGCTCACCCAACCGCCGGGCCTCGTCGAGCATCACCTGGGCGGCCGCGGTGTCGCCCTGGATGATGGCCAACCAGCTGTCGGACCAGAGTGCGTCGGCGCGGGCCCGCGTGGGGGTGGCGTCCGCGGCGAGCATGCGGTCCAGCCAACGCCGACCCTCGATGAGGTAGTAGCTCCGTACCCAGTGGAAGAGCAGGTCGGCCGCCATCCGCAGGCCGTTCTGCGCCTCGCCGGGGATCGTGAGGCAGTACTCCATGGCGGCCCGGAGGTCGGCGTAGTCGAGAGTCAGCCCGCCGAACCACTCGACCTGGTTCGGTCCGAACTGCTCGACGGCCGTTCGCGCGGCGATCCGCTGGTAGTAGTCCCGGTGCCGCAGTCGGGTCCTCGCCTCGTCGCCGAGGTCGGCCAGCTTCCGTCGACCGTACTCCCGGATGATGTCCAGCTGCCGGTACCTCGCGACCCGCCCGGACTCCTCCCTGACCAGGATCGACTTGTCGATCAGCTCGGCGACGAGATCGATCACGTCCTCGGTCTTGATTCCGTCGCCCGCACAGATCGCCTCCGCGGCCGTCAGGTCAAAACTTCCGGAGAAGACCGAGGTACGCATCCACAGCAACTGTTCGGCGCTCGACAACCGCTCGAAGCTCCAGTCGATCAACGCCTGCAGGGTCTGGTGACGTGGCGCCGCACTTCTGGGGCCAGTGGTCAGAAGCCTGTACCGGTCGTCAAGGCGTTCGAGGATCTGCTCCGGTGTCAGGGTTCTGAGCCTGGCCGCGGCAAGCTCGATGGCCAGCGGAATACCGTCGAGCTGGCGGCAGATTCCGACCACCGCGCTCTGGTTCGCCTTGGTGAGGGCGAAGTCGTGGTGGACTGCGACAGCACGGTCGACGAAGAGCGCCACAGCGCCGGACTGCGCCGACAGATCACCCGGCAGCGACGTCTGCCCGTCCTCTGGCAGCGTGAGGGGCTGGACCGGCATGGTGTGTTCGTCCGGGATGTTCAGGGGCTGCCGACTCGTGGCGAGGATGCGCAGTCCGGGAGCGGCACGCAGGAGGGCGTCGGCGACCGTCGCGCACTCCTGCAACAGATGCTCGCAGTTGTCGAGGACGAGGAGGACCTGCCGGTCCCTGAGATAGTCGGTGAGGATCCGCAGTGGATCGCGACTCGACTGGTCATGGACCTGGAGCGTCTCGAGCACGGCCTGGACCACCATGCTCGGATCGGACAGCCTGGTCAGATCGACCAGCCACACCCCGTCATGGAATGCCCGCTGCATTCCCGCGGCGATCCGGACGGCGAGCCGCGTCTTGCCGACCCCGCCGACACCGGTGAGGGTCACGAGCCGTGCGTCGGAGAGCAGCCGCCGGACCTCGGCGACCTCGGACCGCCGGCCGACGAATGTCGTGGCGTCTGCCGGCAGATTGCCAGGCCGGTGTGCGGCGTGTGCAACGCTGGACATCATTTCCTCGAGACGCCCAGCCGACCGTGTCCTCGGTCCGGCTGACCGTCATCCGCCAGCGTATGTTCGTCTCCCGTTCACCGCTACCCGGCGGTGCGCACACTGTGCGAACAGGCGGTTTCGTGCGGGCGGATTTCACTCGTTGAAATGCGCGAAAAGTGACGGCCCACAATGGGCGCTGAGCGCCGAATACGACATTACGCCGGGTTCTGAGTCACTGGAAAATCCAAAACGCCTGAATACCCCACTCCAGAAAGACCCGGGAATTCAGTCGTACGCAACATCGGCGAGCTGCCGGACCAGTCGCTGACCTGACAACAAGGTCATCGGAATGCGGACGAACTGGCGCTCACCACGACCGGTGCCGATCGGCAGGGGCAGGGCCGCGAGATGGTCGATCTCGTACGGATCGGTCACCACCTCGGCCCGGCCGATCGCGTTCACGCTCCAGCCGCGCCACTGCTCGAGGTCGATGTCGTCGACCTCGAAGGCGACCACCGCGTCCCGCACGGCGCGGGCCAGGTCGGAGCCGACGGCCGTACGGATGATGACGGCGTCGCCGTCGAGGACGAAGTTCACCGGCTGGACCGAAGGCAGGGTCTTGTCGGTGAACACCACGCGACCCACGAGTGCGCCGTCGAGCAGCCGGAGGCACTCCATGACGTCGAGGACTTCGAATTCCTCCATTGTCTGGAACCTTCGGGGAGAGCCTGCCATTGCGCCCGCCTCGTCAGCGCAACCCATCCGGCATCACCGCAATCGACCTGGTCATGAGGACGCCTCGTGCGAATCTGGGAGGAGCCACCATGCCGCCGTGTTGGGGGGCATCTTCTCGCCCACACCTGGGTCGCTGGCAAGGAGCGGTTCCCCTTGCGCGGGGGCTGCGACCGGACGGGACGAGCAGTTGACGACGCAGGCGAATCCGTCGCCCCGGGTGAACGCCAGAACGCCTGGCTCGCTCGGCAGCCAGCGCAGCTGATCCGAGGACAGCGCGGGAATCCGGTGCCGCAGGGCTATCGCCTCACGGTAGAGGTGCAGCATCGAACCGCCGTCCCGCAGCTGCTGGTCGACGGCGAGCTCGGCGAACCAGCTCGGCTGCGGAAGCCAGGGCCTTGCACCGTTTCCGCGGGAGAAACCGAGGGACTCCTGCGACGACGCCCAGGGCAGCGGCACGCGGCAGCCGTCCCGGCCACGGCGTACACCGCTTGTCCGCTTGAACATCGGGTCGGTGAGAACGTCGATCGGCAGGTCGACGACCTCGGGAAGCCCGAGTTCCTCACCCTGGTAGAGATAGGCCGATCCAGGCAGCGCGAGCATGAGCAGGGCAGCGGCCCGGGCACGGGCCCGGCCGAGCTCCAGGTCTCCGGGACCCGCTCCGGGGGCGCCGCCGGCGAACCGGGTCACCGACCGGGGCACGTCGTGGTTGTTGAGCACCCAGGTCACGGCCGAACCTTCCGCCGCGATCGTCTTCATACCGGCATCGATCACACCGCACAGGTCGGTGTCGTTCCACGCGGTGTGCAGGAACTCGAAGAAGAATGTCTGGTGCAGTTCGTCCGGACGCTGGTAGTCGGCGAGCTGGCGGCGGTCGAGGACGCCGACCTCACCGATGAGGACCCGCTCGCGGCCGTCGGCGCGCATGTACTCATCTGCGATGGAGCGCCATTGGCGCCACACGTCGTGCACCTCAGGCTGGTTCCATGCGTACGGATTCACCGGGTCACCGGTGAGCTCGTCACCGGCCGCGTACTCGTGGTCAGGCAGGCCGTCCCGCTTGTGCAGGCCGTGGGCGACGTCGATCCGCAGGCCGTCGACACCGCGGTCGAACCAGAACCGCACCACCTGGTCGAAGTGGTCGACCACATCGGGGTGGCGCCAGTTGAAGTCAGGCTGCTCGGGGGCGAACGTGTGGAGGTACCACTGGCCCGGCGAGCCGTCGGGGTTCGTGGTGCGTTCCCAGGCCGAGCCGCCGAAGATCGACCGCCAGTTGTTCGGCGGCAGCTCGCCGTGCGTACCCCTGCCGTCGGCGAAGTGGAACCGCTGGCGTTCCGGGCTGCCGGGACGGGCACGCAGGGCGGCGGTAAACCACGGGTGCTCGATCGAGCAGTGGTTCGGGATCACGTCGATGATCACCTTGATGTCGAGCCGATGCGCTTCTGCGACCAACCGGTCGAAGCTCTCGACGGTGCCGCATTCGGGATCGACCGCGCAGTAGTCGGCGACGTCGTAGCCGTGGTCGTGCTGCGGCGACGGGTAGAACGGGTTGAGCCAAACACCGTCGACACCCAGCATCCGCAGGTACGGAAGCTTCGCGCGGACGCCGTCCAGGTCGCCGATCCCGTCGCCGTTGGCGTCCTGGAAGCTCCGTACGTAGACCTGGTAGATGACGGCATTCCGCCACCACCCGGGTGTGCTCGGCGCGCCCGGGGGGAGCGGCGAGCCCGGGCTGGCCTGCGCCTGGGGCCGGGTGACGCGGGGCGTACGCAGGGCGCGCGGCGCGCGTGCCGGGCCGGCGGACCGGCGGGGACGCGACGCGCGAGCGACGCGGGCCTCCGGTGGCGCTTCGGCGGGGCTGGTGACGAAGGGCATCGGGTACCTCGGGCCTTTGGTCAGCTT
The DNA here is from genome assembly GCF_040195635.1 of Actinopolymorpha sp. B11F2. Taxonomy (NCBI): domain Bacteria; kingdom Bacillati; phylum Actinomycetota; class Actinomycetes; order Propionibacteriales; family Actinopolymorphaceae; genus Actinopolymorpha; species Actinopolymorpha sp. B11F2. The sequence goes on from NZ_JBEFTX010000018.1 coordinate 140,614, forward strand.
CTCGGATGCTGCGGCGCGGAGGGCGACTGGTCGGGACTTAGGTCATCGCCTCTGGGTGCCGTTAGACCACGGTGGCTCCGGCAGATGGCCCCACGCATCGGGGGCTCTACCTAGATGCGTACCTAGATTTGGTCCCGAGCCTGGTCCCGGATCGGACGTTGGCGGGCAAGCCGGGCGGGACCTTGGACCTGAACGGGTCACCGCCGGTCCCGGATTACGCTGACGAGCAGCCCCCGAAAGTCCCGCCGACCGTGTGTCCAGTGGGGCCTCCGCCCACGATTCCCGACGCTTTTCCGCGATTCCGACGATCGGAGCCAGCCGAAATGCCCATCACGCGTCTGAACCACGCGGTGCTCTATGTCCGGAACGTCGCCCGCAGCGTGGAGTTCTACACCGAGGTCCTCGGCTTCCGACCGGTCGACATGACCCCCGAGGGATTTACCGGCGCGGCGTTCCTGCAGGCCGAGGGATCGGTCAACGACCACGACCTTGGCCTGTTCGAGATCGGCGCGGAGGCGGGGCCGTCAGGCGCCGGCAAGGCGAGCGTCGGCTTGTACCACCTCGCGTGGGAGGTGGACACGCTGGCCGAGCTCGAAGCGGTGCACGGCCGGCTGGTCGAGGCGGGCGCGCTCGTGGGGGCCAGTGATCACAGTACGAGCAAGAGCCTGTACGGAGCAGACCCTGACGGGATCGAGTTCGAGATCGCATGGTTCGTACCGCCGGACCGGATCGACGCCGCCACCCTCGCCGGTCGCACCAGCATCCGGCCGCTCGACCTCGCCAGGGAGAAGGACCGCTACGGCGCGACCACCCCGGGTGCCAGCACACACACGTGATGTGCCGTACGTGATCAATGTCCAGATTGCGTTGACTTTACGTGTTACGTCGGACTGCGGGGGAAATGACCAATTCACGGAAAATGCCGTTGGCCGTCATCGTCCGGAAATCGATAGAAACGGCCGACTAGTTGCGCTCCGCCCGCGCCCACTGGTACCAATGCCACTTGACTCGGGGGCCGCAACCACATCCGCGCAAGGGGAGGGACGCTATGGGCGACCCGGTGACCGAGCAGGCCGGCACCGAAGCGACGACGAGTGCCACCGATTATCAACTGATTGGCGGAGCACCCGCCGTCAGCACTGTCGTCAATCGCTTCTACGAGCTCATACTGACCGACACACAACTGGCCCCGTTTTTCACCGACGTGGATATGGCCCGACTCAAACGCCACCAGGTCCTGCTGATCTCGCAGGTACTGGGTGGCCCAGCCGAGTACGACGGTAGGGAACTTCGTGAGGCACATGCCGGCATGAACATCACGACAGCGGATTTCGCGCGCGTGGTGACACATCTGGTGACAGCGCTGGAAGAAGCGGGTGTCAAACCGGACATCATCGACCGGGTATGCGCCGTGCTCGCGGGGGCTGAAAAGGATGTCGTCACCGCCTCCAACGCGTGAGCTGAGCGACTATGGATACGGCCGCACTGCAGAACAGCTGGGCTATTGTCGCCAAATCGGGTGACGAGGTACCACTGTTCTTCTATTCCCACCTGTTCCTCTCGCACCCTGAGCTGCGCGAGATGTTCCCGATTTCGATGTCGGCACAGCGCGACAAATTGGTCGGCGCACTCGGCCGAATTGTCAGTAATGTCGAGCAGCTCGAGGAGGTCACGCCTTTTATTCAGCAACTCGGGCGTGACCACCGAAGATTCTCCGTCGTCGCGGAGCACTACTCGAAGGTCGGCGCCTCGCTGCTGGCGACGCTCCGGCACTTTCTCGGGCCGGCTTGGACGGACGAGTTGGCCGCTGACTGGGCGGCGGCGTACGGCCTGGTCGCGAAGGTGATGGTGCAGGCGGCCGAGCAGGCGGCCGAGTCCACTCCCGCCTGGTGGCTCGCCGACGTCCTCTCGGTCGAGCGCCGGACGATCGATGTTGCGGTGGTGCAGGTGCGACCGCAGCAGCCGTTCTCCTACCTCCCCGGCCAGTCCGTCGCGTTCGAGACACCGTTGCGGCCGCGTCTGTGGCGGTACTTCAGCCCTGCCAACGCCCCGCGCGAGGACGGTTCACTCGAACTACACGTCCAGATCGTGGATGGTGGCCAGGTCAGCGGTGCCATCGTCAGGGCGATGCAGCCGGGTGACACAGTCCGGCTCGGTGCGGCCGTCGGTGATGACCTCGTTCGCTCACCGGGCGACCAACGCGACCTGATCATGATCGCGGGTGGTACCGGGCTCGCGCCCCTTCGGGCGGTTCTCGAACAGATCGACCGCGAGTGGCAGGCGGAAGGTCGCGCTCCGAACATCCACCTCTTCCACGGTGCCCGGGTGCCGTGGAACCTCTACGAGAGCCAGCTGCTCGCCAAGCTGACGTCGCGACCCTGGTTCGCCTACACCTCGGTCGTGTCTGACGACTCCTCCTTCCCCGGCGCCCGCGGACTGGTCGGCTCGGTCGCGGCGCGGAGCATGCAGTGGCAGGGGCGTACCGCACTGGTCTGCGGTTCACCACACATGGTCACGTCCACTCTGTCCGAGTTGACGTCGGCCGGCATGCCCCGCGACGACATCCGATTCGAGAAGTTCGCCAGCGCCGGCGGTGACGGCATCCATCCCCCGCTCGAAGCCGCCAGGTCAGGTGACCACTCATGACAGAGATCACGCCGATGCCCACCGCCATCCGCAAATCCCCTCGCGCAGTGCGCTACGCGACGTTCAACCAGCGCAGACGTGGCTGGGACCAAGAGGAAGTCCGCGAGTTTCTCGCCAGCGTGGCCGACGAGATCCAGGCCGCGGACAACGATCGCGCCGCCCTCCGCGCCGAGATCGACCGCCTCCGCAACAACCCGCCGGTGGACGCCGGTGGCGGCGACCGACCCGAGATCAACGCCCATGCCGTCGCACTTTTCAGCCAGGCACAGCAGGTCGCGGACCGGCTGGTCGCCGAGGCGGTGCAGCACGCCCGGGACCTGATGGTCAGCGCCCGTGCGCAGCAGCGGGAGATCCTGCAGCAGGCGCAGCAGGCCGCCGAGGCGGCGGAGGCCGCGGCAAGGAACGGGATGGCTTCCCAGCCTTCCCACCCGGACGGGCCGCAGGGCAGCCAACTCCCGATCCCGGAGGTCGAGTACGTACGCACCTTCGCCCATGTCGCGCAGGTCCAGTTGCGTTCGGTGCTGGACGCCCTGGCCGAGCAGGTGGACAAGCTCGGCGAGGTGCCCCGGCTCGACCACCACGACCTGCCGCACTACCCACCTGGCCCGCCCCCACCCGGGGCGCGCCCCCCGGCCGGTTCGCACCACCTGGCCGGTCAGCCCATGGACCGCCCGCCGCCGCACCTGGACATGCCGTGGCAGCTCGAAGCCGAGGCCGGCCGGACCCGCCGCCCACAGGCCGGCTGAGCTAGCCGACCGACCCGGATCGCTCGTACGCCACCTCGGCGAACTCCGGCCGGGTCAGGCTGCCGGTCGCCCGACCACAAGGTCGCGCCGCCGGTCATCGGTCAGTTCATGCCGTCCGCCGCGCCGTACTTGCCGATGATTCCCCTGGCCTGGTTGATGGGAATGGCGAAGCCGAGGCCCGAGCCGTCGGCTTTCGCCGCGGCCGCGTAGATGGCGGAGTTGATGCCGATGACCTGCCCGTCCAGAGTGACGAGTGGTCCACCGGAGTTGCCCGGGTGCAGGGTGGCGTCGGTCTGGATCGCTTTGTACGTCACGGATTTCGTCCCAGGGCCCAGGCCAGGCCGGTCGTCCACCCGCAGCTCCCGGTCGACGGCGCTGACGATGCCGGACGTGACGGTGCCCCGCAGTCCCTGCGGCGAACCGATGGCCACGACCGGGCTGCCGACCTCGACCGCCGACGAGTCACCCAGCTTCGCCGGCGTGAGCCCGCCCACTCGATCGGCCTGGATCACCGCCAGATCCTTCGCCGGTTCGGTACCGAGCACCCGCGCGGACGTGGTCTCCGCACCGTCCGCACCGGCCAGCCGGACCGTGATGTCGCCACCGTAGGCGGTGGCGACGACGTGGTAGTTGGTGAGAATCCGCCCGTCCGGTGACACGACGATGCCCGACCCGGTCTCCTTGCCGAGACCGGACGTCACGACGATCTCGACCACGCTTCGCGACGCCGCCTGGGCGACCTGCGGAAGTAGTGATCCGCTCGGGTCCTGCTCTACCGAGCGGCCGCCGGCGGCAGTGAGGGGATTCGGCGTCGCGCTGTTGGCGCCGAGGATTCCGCCGACGATGCCGCCGATCGCTGACGCGCAGAGTGCGATGGCGGCCACCCCTGCCGCAAGCTTGGCCCGGGTCATCCGCCATGGCTGGGGCGGTGGCGTACCGGAGTCCAACACCTCGCCCGGCGCCCGCGGAGGTTGCCCGAAACCCGGCGGCTCCTGCCGGACAGGCGTACGCCCCGCAGACTCGCCGGGCGGCGACTCCTCCCGCGGTGCCCGTGGCGCCGGTACGCCGATACCGGGCATGTCCGACGGAGCCTGCACATCCTCGGATGCGCCCGGTTGCCGGTCTCCACGCGCGCCTTGTCCAGGCTGGGGCGGCCGGTCGGGCACAGAGGAGTCGGTCACAGTTCCAAGCCTCCGTGGGACGTACGGCCGGAACGGGAGTCGTCCGCCCCCTCCTTCATGGGCGATGCGGTGGAGGGCAAACCCGCCGAAAACCCGCGCCGCCGTCACCACCCGAGCCGGCGCGGCCGCGCTGACACCCCTCAGCTGGTCTCGCTGGGACGTTGGGGTTCCTCCCTCGTGGGCCTGACCCGCACCGGGTGCTCCTCCTCGGATACCTCGAGGTGATGGATGACCTCGCCCAACCGGCTGCACGTGCGTTCGATCTCGTCCCGGGCGCGGTCGCGTTGGCTGATGATCGCGGCGAAGAGCAGCGACCCGAGCACGAGGGTCATGTTGAACATCTGGAGGGACACCATGCGCATCAGCACGTCCTCGCCGGCGAAGGCGCCGGCGGCGCCCACGGCCGCGTCAGCCGTCGTCACCGACACGATCAACGCACAGGGTGCAACGCCGACGAGCTGAAAGCGCAGCGCAGCCCAGCCGATGATCGGGAACGTGAGAAAGATGGCGTCCATGACGTGGGTCCCCACCCACGCGGCGCCGAACGACGCCGCCAACAGCAAGCCGAGTTCTGCGTACCGGTACCACTGGATGTGCCGGAGTCGCCAGTACTGACGAACAGCCAACAGGAACGGCGTGACGAGCAGGATCCCCATGGCATCGCCGGTCCACCACACCGACCAGACCTGCAGGAACTTCCCGGGTTCCAGCTGCCCCACAAAGACACGTACGCCGCAGCCCACGAGGGAACTGATCAGCGTCGAGCCGAAGGCCGCAAGGAACACCAGTGCGAGAGCGTCACGCAGCCGGTCGATCTGCAGCCGGAACCCGACTCGGCGCAACAGTAGATAGCCGGCCAGCGCGGTGGCGGCCGCGGCGCCGGTGTCGATCACCACGCCGACGAGCGGCACGAGTGGCAGGTCGGTGAGGAACGCGGCCGCCGCGATCGCCGGCAGGACTCGGATGCCATAAAGGAGCAGGGCGACCAGGGCCACTCCCGTCGGAGGCCACAGCGGGCTGACGTTCTCGCCGATCTCCCCCGCCAGGAGCCCCAGCTGCCCGGAGCCGTAACAGACGGCAACGACGGCAAGATTCGCAACGCCCACCTCTATCGTGGAGGGGATCCGCCGGCCTCGCCATGTCCGCGCCATGCCGCACGCCTTCGCGTTCTCTGCCTTGCGTTGTCAGCCCGCGCAAATGACGCATGAACCCAGATTCGCGACACTGAGCCGACTCGGATATGCCCTTTCCCATGCTTGCACCATCGAGGGGAACGTCCAACGGGCGCGCGTCTGCGTCAACGAGACGGGCTCCGCAGGGCGAGGGCCACACCGACCATGAGCGCGAGTGGGGCGGCGACGACCAGCCAGGCGGCGGGTGGGTGGGGCAGGAGGACCACGCCCATCACCACCAGCGCGCCGGCGAGTGCGGGACCGAGCACCGGCGTCAGACTCCGCACCCAGCCCGCCAGCATCGCGACGTCCAGGGGCGCTGAGGCTCCGTCGAGGGCGTCCGCGCCTTCCAGCAGGACGAGGTACGCGACGGCCAGCAGCCCGATCGCCGTGGCGCTGAGGACCGGCAACTGGACAGCGTCCGCCGCCGTGGTGACGCCGATCGTTACCACGACAAGACCCCAGGGAACGTACGCACCGAACCCGCCGCCGAGCCCGGACAGCGCGACGGCCAGGGCGGCGCCCCCACCGATCCACCGGTCGAGACCTGACGGGAGCGCGGCCACCAGGACCCCGACCATGGCGAGGCCGCAGGCAACGCCGGCCAGCCGGACAACTCCCCCGCCCACCCGCCGTCCGGCCGGATCCCCGCCGGCAGCGGTCGACCCAGCCGTCGACGCGGCTGGGTCGACTGGTTCAGATGCCGACCCTGCTGTCGGCTCGGACATCAGCGGCCACCTCGCAGCATGGGTTCGAGTCGGACCCGATCGAGTGGCACGCCGGACTCCTCGTCCCACTCCAGGACCGTGACGCCGATGGCCTGCAGCCGGTGGACGAGCGCCTCGCGTTCGAGCCGCCAGATCCGCTGCGCCAGCCGTTGTTCTCTCACCCGGTGCCGCCCGACCCGCTCGACGGGACCCACGGGCGGCTCCCCCGTCAGGACGTCGATCAGCACGACCGGATGGCCGCGTTCGCGCAGGTCCCGGATCGCCTCGACGGCACGCGGGTCGAGCAGCGGGGTGAACACGAACGCCAGCGCACCGGGCGGCAACGCCTGCGGCGGAAGGTGGGCGAGCTCGGGTTCGAGGAAGCTGTTGTCCAGCCGGGAGGACAGGAGGGTTTCGACGATCCGGTAGTACTGCCGGATGCCGACGTCCGGGGACAGCCACCGCAGGGTTCCGCCGAGCGCCACGAGACCCACCCGGTCGGCATAGCGGAGGTACGCCTGCACCACGGCGGCCGCGCCGCGCACCCCGATGTCGAGACTGGACCGCCCTGGCGTACCCACGTCGACTGTCGTGTCGACGACCGCCACGATGTCGGCCGCCCGCTCCGCCGCGAACTCGTTGACGAACAGCTCACCCGGCTCCCCTCGGCGGGTGCTCGCCGCCCAGTTGATCCGGCGTACGGCATCACCCGGCGCGAACGAACGGATCCCGGCGAACTCCACGCCCGAACCTGCCCGCCGCGCGACGTGACTGCCGACCCGGGCGAGCAGCATCGGCGGCACGGCGATGTCGCGGGCCCGCCCCGGCGGAGGGAACACGGTCAGCTCGCTGAGGGTGAGTTCGACCCTGCCGACATAACCCCAGCCGGACGTCCGCAGCCGCAGGTGCAGCGGCCCGAGCCGCCACCGGCCCCAGCGATGCGCGCGGACGGTCCACGTCTCGGTGACCCGCGCGACGCCGAACCGGTGGCGGCCGCGTTCGCCCTCGATCCCGAAGTACGTGGAGCCGCGCCGGGTCCGCCGTTGTTCGGACGTACGACTGGACTGACGGTCCACGCCCGATGCGGCCCTGTCGGAATCCCCGCCGTTCACGCTGGCGGTTCCACCCGGACCCGCTCCACCGCCGTTCTCGACAGCCGGTGCCGAGCGCTCCGGCACCCTCGGCAGGGCCAGGTCGAGCGCGATCTCTCCCAGGACGAAAGGCGCTCTCACCTGGACCTCGACCTCGACTGGGTCATCCTCGAACGCTCGTAGCTCGGACACCGTGGCGGTCACCACCACCCGCTCGGGCCGCGGTTGCCGCAGTGCGACGACCACGGCGACGAGGCAGGGGACCGCGACCACGATCGGTTCCGACCGCCCGGCCACGAGTCCGCCCAGCACGGCGAGGATCCCGGCCGCCGCGAGGCGCCACACGAGCCGGCTCACCTGCCAGCGCGGCGACGCCTCGACCCCGCCGACTGTCATGGCCGCGGACGTCTGCGCCGACGCGGGCACGCCGTAGGTCGTCATCAATCCCGGACGATCCGCGTCGGCGGAGTCGGTACCTCGGCCAGGACATCTGCCACGACGTCCTCTCCGGTCACCCGGCGTACCCACAGCTCCGGACGCAGCACCAGCCGGTGCCCGAGCGCGGCCCCGGCGACCCGCTTCACATCCGCCGGCGTCACGTAGTCGCGACCGGCGAGCATCGCAGCACCCCGCGCCAACTGCGTGACCGCCAGCGTGCCGCGAGGGCTCGCACCCACCTGCGCCTTGGGATGCGACCGCGTCGCCTGGACGATGGAGACGACGTACGCCAGGACATCGTCGTGCACCTCGACGCGTTCGAGCGAGGAGATCATCGCGAGCAGCTCGGCCGTGTCCACGACCTGCGCCAGCGACGGTCGCGCGGCACCCCGCTCGAGCCGGCGGCGCACCATGTCGGCCTCGAGGTCGGCGGACAGATAACCCAACCGGGTACGCAGAACGAACCGGTCGAGCTGCGCCTCCGGCAACGGGTACGTACCTTCGTACTCGATCGGGTTCTCGGTCGCGAGCACCACGAACGGCAGTGGTAGCGGCCTGGTGACGCCGTCGGCGGAGACCTGGCGTTCCTCCATCGCCTCGAGCAGCGCGGCCTGCGTCTTCGGCGGCGTCCGGTTGATCTCGTCGGCGAGCAGCAGCTGGGTGAAGACCGGACCCTCACGGAACACGAACTCCGCCGTCTTCTGGTTGTAGATCGACGCGCCGGTGACGTCCTGCGGCAGCAGGTCCGGAGTGAACTGCACGCGGGCGAAGCTGAGCCCCAGCACCTGGGCGTACGACCGGGCGAGCACCGTCTTGCCCAGCCCGGGAAGGTCTTCGAGCAGGACGTGGCCGCCGGCGAGGATGCCGAGCAGGACGAGTTCGAGCGGGCCACGCTTGCCGACGATCACGCGTTCCATCTCGTCCAGGACGGCGCTCGCCCGCTCCCGGGTCTGCGCGGGCGCCAGCGTCGAGGCGGTGACGGTCATGGCGTCCCTTCCTTCGATCCGGTGGTGCTCGATCCGGTGGTGCTCGACCCGGTGCCGCTCGATCTAGTGCCGCTCGACCCGGCGCCTGCTACCTGGCCGGAGCGCAGGCGTTCGATCGAGGACACCATGCGCTCCAGGGTCGGCAGGTCGACACCCGGCTCGCTGCGGGCGTCCGATGCCGGCCGACCCGGCGCCAGCAGTGACCAGGTGGTCGCACCGAGCAGGTCACGACAGGCGTCCTCGGTCCGGGGGTCGGCCGGATCGATGCCGTGCCCTGCCTCCAGGCGGACGCTCGCCGCCTCGACCAGCCGCTTCCTCAACCCGACATCGAAGTCGCGCCGCGAGTACCGGGACCACGCGATCTCACCCAGAATCCGGTCGTACGTCGGAAAGCCCGCCCGCGTGGACGGCTGCCGCCACCGGCGCAGCCACTCCAGCGGAAGCACCATCCCCCGCAGGAACCGAAGGCGGCGTTGCCACTCCAGGGCGCGGGACCTGTCGTGCGGTCCCGCGTCGCCGCGGATGAGGCGCGACCACAGCCATCGCCCCAGGCGGCGCCACCGCGCCCACAGTGGCGTCGAACGCCGACTTCTGCCTGGTCCTTCGAGCTGGAGGAGTTGGCAGAGCAACTCGTTGACGGCAAGCACGGTCAACCCGATCAGCATCCCGCGGAACCGCATGGTCACGACCAGTACGAGCAACGCGAGGACGAGGACGAACCGGAGCCTCCTCACGACCCCGCCCGGTCCTTTGCCGCCTCATCGTCCCGCGCATGCCGCTCCCGGGCATGCCGCTCCCGGGCACGGAGCTCTGCCTGGGCACGGAGCTCTGCCTGAAGCCGGTTGAGTGCGGCGACCGCCGCCAGCCTCGCGTCGGCAGGCAACGCACGTCGGGAGAAGCGGGCACGTTCGAAGAGCCCGGCGAGTTCGCGGGCGGCGGCCTCACCGGTCGAGGTGAGCAGCCCGGCCCGGATGGTCCGCGCCAGCAGGTCCGACGGTGTGTCGGTCACGCCACGGGCGACGCCCTGGTTGGCGAGCGCCTCCTCCATGGCCGCGTAGGCGCCGATCACCGCGGCCCGAGGCTCGTCCACGTCGGCGAGCGCGGCGAGTCCGGCCGCGACCATGTGCTGCACCTCGTCGGCGGTGGGATCGCCGTCGCCGATCTGCGTGGACTCGAGGCCTGACCGGCGGGCGACCCACGTGAGCGTGACGACGACCGCGGCCAGCAGCAGGCCGGCCATCGCCACCACCGGCCACGACCAGGACGGCGGCCGACCAGCCCCGTCCGCGCCCGGGTCCGCGGCGCCCTCGCCACCGGGTGTCCCGGGTGGGCGGCCGCCGGCGTCCGGTTCGCCGCGCTGGTTGAACAGGTCCTTCAGCTCGTCGGCATGGCGGAGCAGGAGATAGAGGAGCCCGACCAGGACGAGGAGCTGGACGACGCGGGCGACCAGGCTGGTCCGCTTCGGCTCAACCCCGCGTGGCGGACCGCCGCTTTGGGTGACGAGCGCGACGACCATGAGGACGAGTCCCGCGATCAGGACGGCCGCGAAGAGCATGACCAGCCCGCGGGTGGACAGCTGCCGATCGTCGAGCGTGATCCGCTCCCGGCCGTCGAGACCCAGAGCGCCGAGGGCGAGGAGAGCCACCACCGCGGCCACCACGCCGACCCGCGCGGCCGGACTCGTCTGGGCGGATGTGCGAAGGTCGGCCAGAGCGCGAAACCGTGAGCCCGTACGCACAGTCGCCCCACACCTCCCCAGGCGCGCCTAACCGGTCACCCTAGGACGCCATGATCAGGATCCGTAGCGAGCAGCCGTACCGATTCGGCAACGAAATACCGCGGCATCACGCACTGTCAAGAGTGTCGCTGCGGGTGGTCAGCCCCGCCACCGAACGGGGTACGGGAGGGCGGACGCCGGACCGGAGTACTCGGCCAGCCACCGGCCGTCCGGACCCATCACGATCGTGAACCGCTCGTCGACCGGCTCGGCGTAGCCGTCGCCACTGTCACTCACCAACCGCCCACCGCCGGCCCGGGACTGTGCCGGCCCGGGCGGGTAGGCCTCGAGGACGATCGCGGTCGTGCCGACCTCCGGCCGACGCTCCTCGGTTGGCAGCACGGCACCCGCGCGGACGAACACCGGCGGCCGGCCGAGCGGTGCGTCCACCACGACGTCGCCGGGGCCGTCGTGGGCCGCACCAGTCCGCCGTTCGTACCACCGGCCCGCCGGCAACCGAACCACCCGCTCCCGCGCGCCCTCGGCGAGCACCGGCGCCACGAGCAGCGCGTCGCCGAGCAGGAACGCGTCGTGCACGTTCCGGAGCGCGTGATCCGTCGGGTCCTCCCAGGCGAGCGGGCGGACGTACGGCAGGCCGGTGCGGTGGGCTTCCCAGGCGAGCGTGTACCAGTACGGCAGCAGGGCGTACCGCTCCTCCAGGACGCCACGGACCTGCTCCAGGACCTCGGGTCCGTACGCCCACGGCTCCCGCGGCGGCGTGGACTTCGCACAGTGGGAACGGAAGAACGGAAGGTACGCGGCCAGCTCGAACCACCGCACGAACAGCTCCGCCGGCGGATGGCCGTCGAACCCGCCGATGTCGGGGCCGGAGTACGGCACGCCACACGCGCCGAGCCCCACGGTGAACGACAGCGTGACGGCGAGGTTGTCCCACCGCGAGGCGATGTCACCGGTCCAGGTCCCTGCGTACCGCTGCACTCCCGCCCAGCCGGCCCGCGTCAACAGGAACGGCCGCCGGTCCGGCCGCAGCCGACGGACGCCTTCGAAGGTGGCGCGGTTCATCGTCAGACCGTAGAGGTTGTGCGCCTCGCGGTGATCGCCGCCGCGGCCGTCGAGGTCGGCCCGCGTCGACGCCGGCAGGCTGGGATCGCCCCAGGCCGCGAACGCCGACGGTTCGTTCATGTCGTTCCAGAACCCGTCGATACCGAGGCGTACGTACTTCGCGTGCTGGTCGCCCCACCAGGCGCGCGCCCGCGCGGCCGTGAAGTCGGGGTAGACCGTCGTGCCCGGCCACACGACGCCGTGAGCCACCCGCCCGCGGAGGTCGCGGCAGTACGCATCAGCCGCCAGCCCGTCGCGGTAGAGCGGCATGGACCGCCGTCGCGGTATCGCCGGGTCGACGATCGCGACCAGGTGGATGTCGTCCTTGGCGAGGTCGGCGGCGAACCCGCCGATGTCGGGATAGCGCTCCTCGTCGACGGTGAACACTCGCCGGCGGTCGAGATGGTCGATGTCGAGCCAGACGCCGGACAGTGGCAGGTCCCTGCGCCGGTACTCGGCCACCATCTCCCGCATCGCAGCCTCGCTGCCGTAGGCCCACCGCGACTGGTGGAAGCCGAGCGCCCATCGCGGCGGCAGTGCTGGCCGGCCGGTCAGTGCCGTGTAACCGTCGAGGGCCCGCTCCGGCGGTCCCGGTAACACGTAGTAGCGAAGAGGTCCGCCCGACAGTTGCATCGCAATCTCGTCACCCACCGTGACGCTTCCGGCCGAACTGTTGTCATAGAACGCGAGATGAGAGCCCGCATCGGTGACAACGAGTGAGACTGGCAGGCACATGGACAACGGATCGTCGCCACGGACGTACGTACCACCAGGATCGCTGTTCCACAGCCGGTAACGGCCGGGTCGCCGGTCGAGTCCAGCCGCGCGGCCACCCAGCCCGAGAACCATCGCGTCAGGGCTGAGGACGCTCCGATGGGTCCACGCCTCGCCCTCCCACCATGGCGGCTCGTCTCGCCGGAACGACGTCTCACGGTCAGCGCTGGTGAAGGTCAGCCGTCCGCCTGGGCCGACCGTGACCGTCAGGTCTCCCGCCCGGACGGTCCAGCAGTCTCCGGCCGAGGCCAGCCGGGCCCGCCCGTCCCACTCCGGCTCCCGACCCGCCTTGCGCCCCGCGTTGTCCTCGGCGTCCTGTCCGGTGTCCTGTCCGCCGTCCTGCCCGGTCTCACCCCCGACGAGCGCGTACGACGGAAGCGGTGTCGCTCCGTCCCACGCCACAAAGACGCCACCCCCTCGCAGGCAGCGGACGTCCAGACTCGCGTCGGTAAAGGTGAAGCGACCGCCCCCGGGCACCGCCCCGGCGGACAGGAGCCGGCCGGGGATGCGCGGCGCCTGCTCCGCCCGCCCGCCTCGGCCCCGCCGTCGGCGGCGCAACACCCTCGAACCCTCGCGCCCCCCGCAGGGCCGACGGCGAAACGCCTTCGCGTCCAGCCGGTCCCGGTGGACCGAGTACGCGATTGCGCGAACGCTGTTGACCGGCCCGATCAGCGCGGCCGATCGCAGCAGAGAATGAATATGGCGGCCCCAACCCCGGTGGGTTGGGACCGCCATGTTCGTTTGTCCTGTCTATCCGACGTCGCTGAGAAACCGCTTTGTCAGCGGCCCTCGGCACCCCCACGCTGTTCGGGGAGCACGCCTGCCAACAGGGCGCGCACCTCGGACTCGCGGTAGCGCCGGTGCCCCCCCAGCGTGCGGATAGAACTGAGCTTGCCGGCCTTGGCCCACCGGGTGACCGTTTTGGGGTCGACCCGGAACATGGCCGCGACCTCTGCCGGCGTGAGCAGAGACTCTGTCTCCGGCGTACGTGTCGTCATGAGCGGCCTCCTCCACGAGAACCGGACCGTTAAGTCCGTCCCGCACCCTCCATTGGTGCATCGAAATCACTTATTTCAGAAAAGGAAATAGCGGACATCCACCCCATTACGCTCACGCCGCGTTCTTCATCCCCCACGTGACGTATCGGTGTCAATCCTCCCCTTCCCTCACGTGACTCACCGTAACCCGAATCGGAGCGTTCCGCCCAGATTTTCCAGAATTTCCCGAACATGGCCCGGTGTTTCACGATGCGCGCTCCTTCACGCGCAGCGCCCACCATCGCTTCCGTAGTCGGTGGTAGGCCGTTAGTGCCTCCTCATCGTTACCCTGTGCTACTGCCCTGAGTGCAGTAGTGACATCCGCGGCCGACTTGTCGCTGGTCAGCGTGTCGGCGTCCATCAGGTGGACAAGCCCTCCGTAATCAAGCTCCACCCAGGAGTGCGGGTGGAACGCCTCGATCCAGCGGCCGAGCGCGGCCAGCGGATCGAGCTTCCAGTCCGGCCGGGACTGGCTGAGGAGCCGATGAGCGCGGCCCACCCGGCGTCGCGCCTCCACCATCGGCGTGCGGTAGCGGAGTTCGCGCACCGGATCCATCCCGACACTGCGTTCCTCATCACCAAAGATGACGAACCACACCAGCGGAACGTGCCATCTGGCGGTAAGGATGTGAGGTACGGCGTCCGGGGGGCAATTCCTCAACGCGCTGAAATCGATCCGTTCCAGGCCACCGGCCGGAAGCAGGGCCTTCAGCACATGGTCGGGCAAGGCCGTCATCAGGTCGCTCAACGCCTCACGGATCCGCAAGGCGGGCTCATCCGGACAGAACAGGACGGCCCCGTCGACCTCCATCGCGTACGCCCGCTGCTCGTGGTCGCCCGCGAACGCGCCAGGCGGGAGCACCGGCAGCAGGGCCGCCAGCGCCTCCCGCTGCTCCGCGACCACCAGCGCACCGGGCTGCGCCCGGTCGGGGACACCGCCACCGGCCGCCACCCACGACGAGCGCACCCGCTCCGGAAAGGCGGCGACTGGCTCGTAGACGCGTAGGTAGCAGCAGTACGGGGTCAGGACCGAGGTCCGCATGCTCCCATCGTGCACCTCTCCGTTGGTTCGCGGCACCTGTCCGGAGAGATCGGAGTGGAGCCGTTCTCGCTCTATGGTGGTGTCGGACGCCCGCACCACCCATGTGGGCCGCCCGGACGAGGAGTCACCACCGTGGCCGAGTTCTTTGCCCGACATTCCGGGCACGAGCAGGTTGTCTACTGTGCCGACGGTCCGTCAGGCCTGAAGGCGATCATCGCCATCTACTCCACCGCTCTCGGTCCCGCACTTGGCGGTACCCGTTTCCACCCGTATCCGGACGAGGAGTCCGCGCTCGCCGACGTCCTCAACCTCTCGACCGCGATGGCGTACAAGGCCGCGCTCGCCGGACTCGACCTCGGCGGCGGCAAGGCGGTGATCATCGGCGATCCCATGCGGGACAAGTCCGAACGCCTGCTCCGTGCGTACGGCCGGTTCATCCAGTCCCTCGACGGCCGGTACATCACCGCATGCGACGTCGGTACGTACTCCCCGGACATGGACGTGATCGCCCGCGAGTGTTCCCACGTGACCGGCCGGTCGGTGGAACAGGGCGGCGCGGGCGACTCGTCGATCCTCACGGCGTACGGAGTGTTCCAGGGAATGCGCGCCTGCGCGTCCCACCGGTGGGGCACACCCTCCCTCTCTGGCCGACGGGTCGGCGTGGCCGGGGTGGGCAAGGTCGGGCGACGACTGGTCGGACATCTGCGCGACGAGGGCGCGGAGGTCGTCGTCACCGACGTCTCGGCGCGGGCGATCGAGCAGGTCCTGCGTGACCATCCCGACGTGGTGGTCGTCGACGACGTGGGCGCACTCGCGGCCGCCGACCTCGACGTCTACGCGCCGTGCGCGATGGGCGGTGCGCTCGACGAGTCGGCGCTGGCGTCCCTGCGCGCCGGGATCATCTGCGGTGGCGCCAACAACCAGCTCGCCCATCCCGGTATCGACAAGTTGCTCCAGGATCGGGGCATCCTCTACGCCCCCGACTACCTCGTCAACGCCGGCGGAATCATCCAGGTCGCCGACGAACTCGACGGCTTCAGCTTCGAGCGCGCCAAAGCGCGGGCTGCCCGGATCTACGACACGATGCGCCGGGTCCTGGAGCTCGCGGCCGACGAGGGCGTACCTCCTGCCGCCGCCGCCGACCGGATGGCCGAACGCCGGATCGCCGGAGCGAGCGCCCGACGTACCCTCTGGCTCGGCCATCCGGTCGGCGGGACACCGCACGAGTGACCGCTGAGACAAATGACCACGCTGCCCATGCCTGTGGCAGGGCAACGCACGAAAGCGCCGCGCAAATGACCACGCCGCCCATGCCTGTGGCGCGGCCACCCGCGAGTGCCCGCGCAAATGACCACGCTGCCCATGCCGCCGAACCGTGGGCAAGGCATCGACGCCTTGCGAAGGTCCACACGCATGGGCAGCGTGGTCATTTGCGGCACCGCCGGCGTGCCAGCTGGCGCGTCTCGCCCTACGACCGGCCGGCGACCCACTTCGCGGCGTTGCGGATGATCTTGCGTACGTCATCCCGGTAGTACGTGGGGTTCTCCTCGTGCCCGGGTCGGAAGTAGAAAACGCGACCCGCGCCGACCGTGTACGCACACCCGGACCGGAACTCGTGCCCGCCCGGGAACGTCGAGTGGAACACCACCGTGTCGGGCTTGCCGCAGCCGAACTCCTCGTCGTACATCTCCTCCGGGTCGATCGAGAAGTCGCTGATCCCCTCGGCCACCGGGTGGTCAGGTGCCAACACCTTGATCTCCTCGGGACCCGCCTCGTGCTTGACGCCACCGATCCGGCCGTCATCACCGATCAGCCGGGTGAATGGCTTCGCCATGTGCGAGGAGTGCAGCGAGAGGAAGCCCATGCCGCGCTCCTTCACGTGCCGCTCGATCCGGTCGACGGTCTCGTTACGTACGGCGTTGTGGAGCATGTGACCCCACCACGCGAGGACGTCGGTCTCGGCGAGTGCTTCCTCTGGCACGCCCTGGCCGGGGTCGACAAGTTCGGCGGTACGCACGTCGAACGCGTTCGGCTCCTGCCGCAGGCCGTCGGCGACCGCGCCGTTGATGTCGTACGGATACATCTCCTTGGGAGCGGTGTGCTCCGACCAGACGAGGACGCGGATCTTTCCTTGTTCGCTCATGATTCCTCCAGGCGGCGAGGGAGTTGGTTGACGCGGGTCGGCCGCAGGGTCAGGGCAGCCGCAGGGTCAGGGCAGCCGCAGGGTCAGGGCAGCCGAACGTCACGGCAAAGCTCGGGTTCAACGGCTCAGGTTCCAGGCAGGGCTCGACTTCCAGACAAGGCTCGGGTTCAGGGCTGTGGACTGCGCGAGCAGAACGCACGGACAGGGTTGGGGTCGATCTCACCGAGGAACTCCTCGGAGTCACACGTCGGTGCGTACCCGAGGTCGGCGGCGGCACCGGAGGTGTCCCACTCCCGGCGGGTGTTGGCCGACACGCCGTGGTAGACACCGAAGCGGATGTCGTCAGCCTCGATCGCGCGGCCGACCAGCTGCCGCAGGTCCGGCGCCCCGACCCAGAAGGCCATCGCACCCACCGAGCCCGGGCGCCGCTGGACGCCCCCGAATCGAAGGCAGATGACCGACAGTCCGGTCCGGTAGCTGCAAGCGCGGCCCAGCGCTTCCGCGAACGCCTTGGTCGCGCCGTACGCACAGCACGGCCATGGGGGCCACTCCTCCATGACCGGGTGCCGCTCCTGTTGCACGTAACCGCCCATCGCGTGAACGGAACTCGCGAGGATCACCCGTCGTACGTCGGCCCGCTGTGCGGCCTCGAGGACGCTCACCAGCGCTTCGACGTTCGGGGAACGGAGCGCGTCCCAGGTGGCGTTCGGGTGTGGGTTGGCCGCGAGGTGCAGCACCGTGTCGACACCTTCGACGACCTCGGCCGCGAACGAGCGGTCGGCCAGGTCCCCGCCCCGCACGTCCGGGGGCACCGCCTCCGCACCATCGACGTCACCGTCCCCCACCCCACGGCTGACGTCGCCCGGGGCCGCACCACCGTCGTGGTCCGCCGCCGCGCTGCCGACACCTCCGCCCATTGCTACGGCGCCGTCTCCCCCGGAACCGCCTGGCTGGACATCGCCCGGCTTGACCAGGTCGACGAGCCGGAGGGAGTACCCCCGGAGTCCGGGTATCAGGAGCCTGGCGACGTGACCGGAGCCCCCGGTGAGCAGCACTGTCCGCTGGGTCATGCGATTGGGTGCCCTGCCGTTCGTGTGAGGGAGCACGGGCTGAGTCCGCGCCTCCAGCCGGCGTACGAAAGGTCTCCGATGACCATGTGTGCGGACACCTTTGTATCCCAGCCAGCGGACTGCCTTCGAGCCGATTTCGGTGTCTGGACCGGCTTGCCCGATCCTGGACTCGGTCGGATAGTTTCGAGATTGGCTACACGGAAGAGTTGACAGTTCACGCAATGTCACGCGATCCGGTACGAAGTCGGACACTCGACTCCCGTCACCCCGGATTCCCACGCCAATGATTGTGGAAAACCTGTGGATAACGACTGTCGGCGTTGAGGTGCGGGTCGGACCCGGCGTGCGGGATTACGGCGGCTGCCGGTACGGTTGACCTACGAACAGATGAGACCGTGAGCCCGAGGGTGCACGCCGGTGTTTCACACTGTGCCGTGTTGCCCCGGTTTATGTTGTGCGAGGGGGTCGACCCATGGGGCGCGGCCGTGCCAAGGCCAAGCAGACGAAGGTCGCCCGGGAGCTGAAGTACCGCACCCACGACACCGACCTCGAAGCGCTGCAACGAGAACTGTCGAGTCGTGAGGACGGCAAGAACGGCAACGTTCACGCCGAGCAGGATGACCCCGACGGCGAGCTTGACGACGGGGCCGACGAGGACGACCGCATCGCACGTCGCCGCTGACGCGGTCGAACGCGGTCACCTCCGCCCGTAGCTTCCCTCCAGACGCGCGGAGCCCTCACCTGCGAGCACTCTTCCGGCAACCCAGGCGTGGATGCCGCGGTCAATGAGCATGTCGACCGCGGCATCGACGTCGGCGGATTCCACCAGGGCGAGCATGCCCACACCCATGTTGAAGGTGCGCTCGAGTTCGTCTGACGCCACGCCACCCCACTCACCGAGCAGGGTGCAGATCCGTGGCGGCGACCAGCTCGACCGGTCGAGCACCAGGTCCAGGTTGTTCGGGAGTACCCGGGCCGCGTTCGCGGCCAACCCGCCACCAGTGATGTGGGCCATCGCATGGACGTCGTACGCCTCTGCGAGGGCGAGACAGTCCTTCGCGTAGACCTTGGTCGGCTCGAGCAGCTCCTCGCCGAGCGTCCGACCGAGCTCGTCGACGTGACCGTCGAGGCGCCGGCCGGCGACCGCGAGGACCTTGCGTACGAGTGAGTAGCCGTTGGCGTGCAGGCCCGACGACGCCATCGCGATCACCACGTCACCGGCTCGGACCCGGTCCGGGCCGAGCACCGCATCGGCCTCGACGACGCCGGTCGACGCGCCGGCCACGTCGTACTCCGCGGGCTCCAACAGGCCAGGGTGCTCCGCGACCTCGCCGCCCACCAGCGCGCAACCGGCCACGACGCACGCCTCGGCGATGCCCTTCACGATCGTCGCGATGCGTTCGGGCACAACCGAGCCACACGCGATGTAATCGGTGAGGAAGAGCGGCTCCGCGCCACAGACCACGAGGTCGTCGACCACCATGCCCACCAGGTCGAAGCCGATCGTGTCGTGCTTGTCGAGGGCCTGGGCGATCGCGACCTTCGTACCCACCCCGTCGGTGGATGTCGCGAGCAGTGGGTGGCGGTAGTCGCGCAGGGCGGACGCGTCGAACAGCCCGGCGAAGCCGCCGATGCCACCCACCACCTCGGGACGGCGGGTCTTCTCGATCCAGTCCCGCATGAGGTCGACCGCTCGGTCGGCCGCCTCGATGTCGACGCCCGCGTCGGCGTACGAGAGTCCACGGTCTGTGCCTGCTGGGGCACCGGATCCACTCATGGCGACGTCCTCTCTCTCCCACGCGGGTTCGGATGAGGGGCACCCTCGGCCAATAGGTTCACGTCAGGGGTCCCCTCACCCAAGGCCGGTTCGGATCAGGGGCACCTCGACCAACAGGTTCACGTCACGCGCACCCTCAACCACCAGGTTCACCGGCCGCTGACCGCGACCTCGAGCTGGTGCTTGCCGAGGCGCGCGCCGTCGGGGATGGCGACCGGGTAGACCCCGTCGAAGCAGGCCCGGCACAGCTGGTTGGCCGGCTGCCCGCTCGCCGCGACCAGCGCGTCGAGATCGATGAAGCCGAGCGAGTCGGCCCCGATCGCCCGGCAGATCTCGTCGACGGCCATGTCGGCGGCGATGAGCTCGGTCGCCGACGCGAAGTCGATGCCGTAGAAACACGGCCACTTCACCGGCGGGCTCGAGATGCGGACGTGGACCTCGCGGGCACCGGCATCGCGGAGCATGCGTACCAGTGCGCTCTGGGTGTTGCCGCGCACGATCGAGTCGTCGACCATCACGAGGCGCTTGCCCTCGATGACCTCGCGGAGCGGGTTGTACTTCAGCCGGATGCCGAGCTGGCGGATGGTCTGGCTGGGCTGGATGAACGTCCGCCCGACGTAGCTGTTCTTGACCAGGCCGTGGCCGTAGGGGATGCCGCTCTCCTCGGCGTAGCCGATCGCCGCGGGCGTCGCGGACTCCGGCACCGGGATCACCAGGTCGGCGTCGACCGGGTAGTCCCGAGCCAGGCGGCGGCCGACCTCGACCCGGCTCTCCTGGACCGAGCGGCCGGCGATCCTGGCGTCAGGGCGGGCGAGGTAGACGTACTCGAACAGGCAGCCCTTCGGCTCCGCCGCGGCGAACTTCTTCGACCGGATCCCGGCGCCGTCGATCGCCACCACCTCGCCGGGATCGACCTCCCGGACGAACGACGCACCCACGATGTCGAGCGCCGCGTTCTCACTGGCGACCACCCAGCCGGTGTCGAGTGCTCCGATGACCAGCGGGTGGATGCCCTGCGGGTCGCGCGCGGCGTACAGGGTGGACTCGTTCATGAAGACCAGGCAGTACGCACCACGCAGAGCGGGGAACACCTCAGCCGCCGCGTCGAGCAGCGGCCGGTCCGCGTAGCTGGCCAGCAGGTTGGTGATCAGCCCCGTGTCGGTCGTGGACCGCTCGTCACCGATCGGCGCCGCCAATAGGCTGGTCTCGGCGGCGCGCTTGGCGGCGAGCTCCACCAGGTCGCCCGAGTTGGTGAGATTGCCGTTGTGCGCCAGCGCGAGGCCGCCGGCCGCGGTGGACCGGAACGTCGGCTGGGCGTTCTCCCAGACGCTGGACCCGGTGGTGGAGTAGCGACAGTGACCGACCGCGATGTGGCCGGTGAGGGACTCGAGGATGGCCTCGTCGAAGACCTGGGAAACCAGGCCCATGTCCTTGTAGACGAGCACCTGGCGGCCGTTGCTCACCGCGATCCCGGCCGATTCCTGGCCGCGGTGCTGCAAGGCGTAGAGACCGAAATAGGTGAGCTTCGCGACCTCCTCCCCCTCGGCCCACACACCGAAGACGCCGCAGGCGTCCCTGGGTCGGTGGTCGTCGGGATCGAGGAGGCGGGGGCGGGCCCCGGCGAGCTCTGGGTTTGCCCGGGGGACGACCCCCGGATCTCCCGGGGGATGTTGGGGGCTGGAAACGCCACTGTGGGAATGCGATCCATCGCCACTCACCGGCACGTTGTCGAGTCTAACCAGACGCCTTGGCCGGGGCCCACGTCGCGGTCGGCGAAACGCCGGCTGAGGTCGGAGTCGTCCGCTTTGCCCCGGACTCCTGCGGTCCCGCGCCCCCGCCGCAATCCAGCCGCCGGTGTTGTAAGCCCACCCGCCGATTCCGGCAAATGACCACGTTGAGCATCCCTGTGGAGCCCCAACCAGGCGTACATGCGTGCTCCGCTTACCGCGGGCACGCTCAACGTGGTCATTCATCTTGCCAATCCCGGGGCGTGCACATACACCAGACCGGCGCGCCGGAAGGGCCGAAAGGTCCGCCGGTACGGTGACGCCATGTCCGACCTCTTTCCGAGCACGGCTCGGAGCCTGCTGCACCGGATCGCCAGGGAGCAGGCCGAGGCCCGCGCGCCGGGGCTGATGGCCGGTGTGGTCCGCGACGGGGCGCTCGTCTGGACCGGCGCCCGCGGCCGCGTGGACGACACTGTGCCCAGCAGCGACACCCAGTCCCGGATCGGGTCGATCACCAAGACGTTCACTGCGGTGCTCGTCGCCCGCCTCCGGGACGAGGGTCGCCTGGACTTCGCCGATCCGCTCGAACGCCACATCACGGGTACACCGCTCGGCGACCGGACGATCGCCCAGTTGCTGTCGCACACGTCCGGTGCCCAGGCCGAGCGCGACGGCCCCTGGTGGGAGCGGACGCCCGGCGACGACTGGCCAGCGCTGTCGTCGACGTTCGACGCGCACACGGTGAAGCATCCGGGCAGCCGGAGGTACCACTACTCCAACCTGGGCTTCGCCATCCTCGGCGAGGTCGTCGCGCGGCACCGGGGACGGTCCTGGTGGGATGCCCTGCGCGGCGAGATCCTCGAACCACTGGAGTTACGTCGTACGACATATCTGCCGAAGGCACCACATGCCGAGGGATACGCGGTCCATCCCTGGGCGGATCTGATCCTGCCCGAGCCCGCCCACGACGCCGGCGCCATGGCCCCGGCCGGACAGCTCTGGTCGACCATTGGTGATCTGGCCAGATGGGCGGCCTTCATCGGCGGCGACACGGGCGGCGTGCTGAGCCCGGCCACCCTCGCCGAGCTCCGCGACCCCGTGATCCTCGAGCGGGCACCGGAATGGACGAACGGTTACGGCCTCGGCCTGCGGGTCCTGCGCCAGAACGGCCGGACCATGGTGGGCCACCAAGGCTCCATGCCGGGCTTCCTTGCCGACCTGCTCATCGACGTCGACGAGCAGGTCGGCGCCGTCATGTTGGCGAACACGACGAGCGGCGTGGGCGGGGTTGCCGCGGATCTCGTCGGGATCGTCCTCGACGCCGAACCGCGGCTGCCGGCGGAGTGGACGCCGGTGGACGCGCTGGACGATTCCGTCCTGGAGATCGTCGGGCAGTGGTACTGGGGGCCCGCGGCTTTCGTCCTGCGGGCGCGCGGCAGAGAGCTTCTCGAGCTCACCCGGATGTCCGGCGGCGAGCGGGTGCGGTTCCGCTCGAACGGCGACGGCACCTGGATCGGACTCGACGGCTACTACGCCGGCGAGACACTACGGGTCGTACGGGAGGGCGCGGAGCGGGGCGGCAGCACTCGCGGCGGCGCGGGAGACTGCCGGGTCAGTCATCTCGACCTCGCGACGTTCACGTTCACGCGGGAGCCGTACGACCCTGAGGCGCCGGTGCCGGGCGGGGTCGATCCGGCTGGCTGGTCAGGCCTCGACCAGCCGGCCAGCGACGCCTGACGACCGCCAGGCCGGACACCTGACCACCGCCAGGCCGGACACCTGACCACCGCCAGGCCGGACACCTGACCACCGCCAGGCCGGACGCCTGACCGGAAGGCTGGCGTATTGGCGCAGCCTTCCGTCGGACGTGAACCCGGCGAAGGTCATCGCTGCCTGGCCCCGGGCACGAGCCGGTCCTGGCGGGTGAGGGTGGTTCGGGCCCGCAGGCACATCGCCGCGACGGCATCGGCCTGCCGGCGAACGTCCTCGTCACCAGAGCTCGCGGCCGCCAGCGGTTCGGCGAACGCCCCCAGCGCGCTCATGAGAATGCTTCGGTCAGGGTGCGGGAGGGTACCCTCCAAATCGGCCATTTCGTCGGCACGGTCCTGGGAGCGGGCGTAGCGTGCGAGGATCGCCGTGCCGGCCAGGGCGAGTGCCTGGAGCCCGGCCTGGCCCAGGGCGATCGGATCGATCTCAGCCAGCGGGGCGAGACTCGGTTCGTGAGTCTTATTCGAATACATGTTCGAACTCTAGCAGTCCGTACTCCCCCTCGCTACGTACCAGCGAGGCGACACTCACCACGTTCTGACGCCCGATCACCTGCGGGAGGCGACAACGATGGCGACGAGGCCGACCGCGCGGACACTCATGCCGCGGGCCGCCAGGCTCTTCGGCGATCGGGTGCACGGCGTACCCGCTGATCTGTGGAAGGCACGCACCCCCTGCACCGAATGGTCGGTCCACGACCTGGTCAACCACGTGGTCGCCGAACACCTGTGGGCACCGCACCTGCTCCGCGGCGAGACCATCAGCGAGGTCGGCGACCGATACGACGGGGACGTGATCGGCGACGAGCCAGCCACGCGCTGGGCGGCCGCGATCGACGACTCGCTCGCCGCGTGGGCAGAGGCCGCCGACGACCGGTCGGTGCACCTCTCGATGGGCGACGCGCCGGTCGCGGAGTACGCGAACCAGATGCTCATGGACCTGACCGTCCACGCCTGGGATCTCGCCCAGGCCGCCGGTCTGCCGGACCGGCTCGACCCGGACGTGGTTGAGTACGTATGGGAGTACGCCGAGCAGGTCGTGCCCCAGTGGCAGGGCACAAGCATCTTCGCGCCCCCGGTCAAGGTCGCGGGGGACGACCGGCAGGACCAGCTGATCGGCCTCACCGGCCGCCATCCGTAGGCCAGCGACCGGACACGGCGCCGGGCGAGGCGGGGCGAGGCGAGGCGCGGCGGGCGCGGCAGGAGCGAGGGGTCCGGACGCCGGACCCGGTGGGAGACGTCGGCGATGCGTGCGTTGGTGAAGGCGAAGGCCGAGCCCGGGCTGTGGCTGGAGGAGGTCCCTGACCCGGCGCCGGCAGCCGGCGAGGTCCTCATCCGGATCTTGCAGACCGGGATCTGCGGCACCGACCTGCACATCGTCTCGTGGGACGACTGGGCCCGCGCCCACGTACCCGTCCCGCTCGTCATCGGCCACGAGTTCGTCGGCAGGATCGTCGAGCTGGGCGCCGGCGTCACCGAGCTCGAGGTCGGCGACGTCGTGAGCGGCGAGGGCCACCTGGTGTGCGGGCGCTGCCGCAACTGCATGGCCGGGCGCAGGCACCTGTGCGCGCACACGCAGGGAGTCGGACTGTCCCGGTCCGGTGCGTTCGCCGACTACCTCACGCTGCCGGCGACCAATGTGTGGCGGCACCCGGCCGACATCAACCTCGACGCGGCGACGATCTTCGATCCGTTCGGGAACGCGGTCCACACGGCGCTCACGTTTCCCGTGCTGAGCGAGGACGTGCTGATCACCGGCGCCGGACCGATCGGGATCATGGCGGCGGCCGTCGTACGCCATGCCGGAGCGCGGTTCGTCGTCATCACCGACGTCAACGACTACCGGCTGGAGCTCGCCGGTCGGGTCGGTGTCACCCGCGCCCTCAACGTCGGGCGTACGACCTTGGCAGATGCGCAGCACGAGCTCGGCATGAAGGAAGGATTCGACATCGGCCTCGAGATGTCCGGCCACCCGACCGCGCTGCCCGCCATGGTCGACGCGATGGCACACGGCGGTCGGATCGCGATGCTCGGCATCCCGGCGGAGTCGGACCGGATCAGCATCGACTGGAGTCGGGTGGTGTTGTCGATGCTGACGATCAAGGGCATCTACGGCCGGCAGATGATGGAGACGTGGTACGCGATGTCGGTGCTCGTCTCGGAGGGCCTCGACATCACGCCGGTGATCACGCACCGGTTCCCGGCCGCCGACTACGAAGCGGCGTTCGCCACCGTGCGGGAAGGCCAGTGCGGCAAGGTACTCCTGGACTGGGACCAGAATCCGCCCGAGCATGCTGCCTGAGGGCGCCCCTCAACCCGACCGGGTTCGCATCAGGGGCCCCTCAACCCGACCGGGTTCGCATGAGGGCGCCCCTCATCCCATAGGTTCGTCACAGGGGCAACCTCATCCCATCGGGATTCGCCTCTGGGCGTCCCCCATCCCACGAGGGCACACACCACCCTCGTCCGGCACAGGTCGAAGGGAACGACGTGTACGGCAAGATCCGCGACCACCTCCGCGACACCCTCGACGAGATCCGTACCGCGGGTCTCTACAAAGCCGAGCGCCCTCTCACCACTCCACAGAGCGCGACGGTGGGCGTTGCCGGCGGCCGCGAGGTGCTGAACCTCTGCGCCAACAACTACCTCGGCCTCGCCGACCATCCAGAGCTCATCGCGGCCGCGAAGGCCGGGCTCGACGAGTGGGGCTTCGGGATGGCGTCGGTGCGGTTCATCTGCGGTACGCAGGAGCTGCACAAACGCCTCGAACGCCGGATCTCGGACTTCCTCGGCACCGAGGACACGATCCTCTACAGCTCATGCTTCGACGCCAACACCGGGCTCTTCGAGACCCTGCTGGGGCCTGAGGACGCGATCATCTCCGACGCGCTCAACCACGCGAGCATCATCGACGGCGTACGCCTGTGCAAGGCGCGGCGCTTTCGCTACAAGAACGCCGACATGGCCGACCTCGAGGTCCAGCTGAAGGCCGCGGCCGATGCGCGGTTCCGGCTGATCGCCACCGACGGGGTCTTCTCGATGGACGGCTACCTCGCACCGCTCGCCGACATCTGCGACCTCGCCGAGCGCCATGACGCGCTGGTCATGGTCGACGACTCGCACGCGGTGGGGTTCGTGGGCGCGCACGGCCGGGGTACGCCGGAGCTGCACGGCGTCGCCGACCGGATCGACATCCTCACCGGCACCCTCGGCAAGGCACTGGGCGGGGCGAGTGGCGGCTACACGTCCGCCCGCGCCGAGATCGTGGAGGTGCTGCGGCAGCGGTCGCGTCCGTACCTGTTCTCCAACTCGCTCGCGCCGTCGATCGCGGCCGCGTCGATCCGGGCGCTCGACCTCCTCGACTCCTCTGACGAGCTGCGCGAGCGCCTGCGCGACAACACTGCGTACTTCCGCGAGCGGATGGTCGAGCTGGGCTTCGACGTACTCCCGGGCGAGCATCCGATCATCCCGGTCATGTTCGGCGACGCCGTCCTGGCGGGGCGGATGGCCGCTGCGCTGCTCGAGCTCGGAATCTACGTGACGGCGTTCTCCTACCCGGTCGTGCCGCACGGCACGGCGCGGATTCGTACGCAGATGTCGGCGGCCCACACCCGCGACGACCTCGACCGCGCCGCCACCGCCTTCGCCACGGCCCGCGACAAGGTTGTCCCCTCCCCGTGATCATGACCGTGATCCTCCTCGTGATCATGACCGTGATCATGAACCCGAATGGGTCGGCGACAGGGCCCGGTGATCATGAAGGCAAACGGGTCCCTGAAGGGAAACGGGGCCATCTGACCTCTGCGGCTTCATGACCACGATCATGATCACCGGAAGCGTGAGGGCGGTCTTGTGCTTGCCGCTTCAGTGAACCATCAGACGAGCGCGCTCAGCGCCGGGATCGTCAGGTGGCGCTGACGATCATGCCGGCGCCGACGGTGACGTTGGTGGCCTCGTCGATCAGGATGAACCCGCCGGTCCACCGGTTCCGGCGGTACTCGTCGACGAACAGCGGCTGCGCCACGCGAAGGTCGATCCGCCCGATCTCGTTGAGCCCGAGCTGGCCGGCTGTCTCGTCGCGGTGCAGGGTGTTGACGTCGAGCCGGTAGTGCAGGTCCTTCACGATCGCCTTGGCCGTGCGCGTGGTGTGCTTGACGAGGATCCGCTGACCTGGCTCGAGAGGCTTGTCGACCATCCAGCTCACCATCGCGTCCACGTTCTGGGCGGCGTGCGGAGCGTTGTGCGGCCGGCAGATCATGTCGCCCCGCGAGATGTCGAGGTTGTCGGCAAGCTGCACGGTCACCGACATCGGAGGGTACGCCTCGTCGATCGGTCCGTCGGCGGTGTCGATGTGGGTCACTCGGGACGTCAGCCCCGACGGCAGCGCCATCACCTCGTCACCCGGCTTGAGCACACCGCCGACGATCTGACCGGCGTAACCGCGGTAGTCGTGGTAGTCGTTGGAGTGTGGCCGGATGACGTACTGCACCGGCATGCGGACGTCGACCAGGTTGCGGTCGCTCGCGACGTGGACGTTCTCGAGATGGTGCAGCAACGACGGACCGTCGTACCACGGCATGCTGGGCGACCGGTCGACTACGTTGTCGCCTTCCAGCGCGGAGATCGGGATGACCTCGAGGTCCGGGATGTTCAGCTTGGTGGCGAAGCCGACGAAGTCCTCGTGGATCTGGTCGAACACCGCCTTGTCGTAGCCCACCAGGTCCATCTTGTTGACACACAGCACCAGGTGCGGCACCCGCAGCAACGACACCAGGAACGCATGCCGCCGGGTCTGCTCGACCAGGCCGTTGCGGGCGTCGACCAGCACCAGGGCGAGGTCGGCGTTGGACGCACCGGTGACCATGTTGCGGGTGTACTGGATGTGGCCCGGTGTGTCGGCGATGATGAACTTCCGCCGCGGCGTCGCGAAGTAGCGGTAGGCCACGTCGATCGTGATGCCCTGCTCCCGCTCAGCGCGCAGACCGTCGGTGAGGAGCGCGAGGTTGGTGTACTCGAAGCCCTTGTCGCGGCTCGTGCGTTCGACCGCTTCGAGCTGGTCTTCGAAGATCGCCTTCGAGTCGTACAGCAGCCGGCCGATCAGCGTGCTCTTGCCGTCGTCGACGCTGCCGGCCGTGGCAAACCGCAGCAGATCCATCAGAAGTAACCCTCCCGCTTACGGTCTTCCATCGCGGCCTCGGAGAACTTGTCGTCGGCCCGGGTCGCTCCACGTTCGGTGACCCGGCTGGTGGCGACCTCGGCGATGATCTCCTCGATCGTGCTTGCCGTGGACACCACCGCGCCCGTGCAGGAGATGTCGCCGACAGTGCGGTAACGCACCGTCTGCTCGGTCAACTCCTCGCCCTCCCGGCGAGGTACGAACTCCGACTCGGCGAGCAACATGCCGTCGCGCAGGAACACCTTCCGCCGGTGCGCGTAGTAGATCGACGGGATCTCCATGCCCTCGTCGGCGGTGTACTGCCAGATATCGAGCTCGGTCCAGTTGGACAGGGGGAACGCGCGGATCGACTCGCCGGTGTGAAGGCGGCCGTTGTAGAGGTTCCACAGCTCGGGCCGTTGGTTCTTCGGGTCCCACTGACCGAACTCGTCGCGGAACGAGAAGACCCGCTCCTTCGCTCGCGCCTTCTCCTCGTCACGGCGACCGCCACCAAGCAGCGCATCGAACCGGTGCTCCTCGACCATCTCGAGGATCACCGGGGTCTGCAGCCGGTTTCGGGTCTCGCCCGGGCGCTCCCGGATCCGCCCCTCGTCGATCGCCTTCTGGACCGACCCCACGATCAGTCGCACGCCCAACTCCTCGACGCGCCGGTCGCGGAAATCCAGCACCTCGGGGAAGTTGTGGCCGGTGTCGATGTGCAGGAGCGGGAATGGAATCCGCGCCGGCCAGAACGCCTTCTCGGCGAGCCGGAGCATGACACAGGAGTCCTTGCCACCGGAGAAGAACAACGCTGGTCGCTCGAACTCGGCCGCGACCTCACGGAGGATGTGGATCGACTCGGCCTCGAGCGCCTGCAGGTGTGACAATCGGTAATCGACGGACATGAACTCCACCTGCCGTGGCATCGGGACGGGACGGACGCCCTGCGATGCTACCTGGGCCCTCCAGCGGCGGTCCGGTGCCTCTCCGCATCACGGACGCGAGAGCGGATACCCCCAGCTGAGCCGGTCACTAGGCTGGCAGGTCATGACGCTGTACATCGTCGGTGCGGGGGGATTCGGTCGCGAAACCTACGACGCGGTACTCGCGGCGCGTGATCATGCCGACCGTGGCACCGAGCGCGGTCACGAGGGACGCGGGTACGACCGTGGCCAGGCTGCCCCCGTGGTGTTCTGTGATCATTCCCGCGCCGGCGAGCGGATCCGTGGGCTCACCGTGATCCATCCGGACGACGCCGATCCGGATTCCGACCCGGCGGACGAAACGGGCGCCGGCTTCGTCGTGGCGATCGCGGATCCGGCCGTACGAATGCGACTTTCCGCCGAGTTCGCCGCCCGAGGATTCACGCCACGCACCGTCGTACATCCGCGCGCGGTCATCGGTCCGGAGACGACGGTCGGTGCCGGGTCGGTGATCCTGGCCCTCGCCCACGTCTCGTCGTCCTGCGTTCTCGGCCGCCACACGCAGGTCAACTACACCGCGTCAGTCGGCCACGACGCCGCCCTCGAGGACTTCGCGACGGTCTTTCCTGGAGCGAACGTCGCCGGTGACGTCCGACTCGGCCAAGGCGTCACGATTGGCTCGAACGCGTGCGTACTCCAGGGTCTCGAGGTCGGATCGGGTGCCTACGTCGGCGCTGGTGCGGTGGTGACCCGTTCCGTCACGGCCGGGACGACCGTGGTCGGGGTGCCCGCCCGGCCGCTCACCAGGTCCGCGACCGCGCCCCCCGGCTGACGGAGCCACGCGGTCTTGAAGGAGGGCCTCGTGGTCGAGGACCTCGCCTGGTCAGCAGGCGCGGAGGAGCTTGCGACCCTCGGCGTCGAGGAGGAGTTCGTCGGTCAGCGCTTCGGCGCGTTCCTCGTCCAGGTCGGACATGAGCGCCCGCTGGTCGGCGACGGCACCCTCCCGCGCGAAGACGACCCGGATCGTCCGTACGATGATCACCGCGTCGAGCCAGAGCGACCAGCGGTCGACGTACTCCACGTCGAGGCTGAGCCGGGTGCCCCATCCCACCGTGTTGCGACCGGCGATCTGCGCCAGTCCGGTGATGCCTGGCCGGACGTCGAACCGGCGGCGCTCGGTGGCGGTGTACCACGTGTCGTACTTCGGCAACAGCGGCCGCGGGCCGACAATGCTCATGTCGCCGCGCAGAACGTTGATGAGCTGCGGAATCTCGTCGAGGCTCAGCCGGCGCAGGAGCCGCCCGAGCCTGGTCAGGCGGCGGTGGTCGGGCAGGAGCTCCCCGCGGGCGTCCCGGCGGTCGGTCATCGTACGGAACTTCAGGACGCGGAACTGCCGGCCGCCCATGCCCGTGCGGCGCTGGCGGAAGAGGACCGGCCGGCCGAGGCGCCACCTGATCAGGAGTGCGACGGCCACCATGACCGGCGTGAGGGCGAGGAGGCCGACGAGGGCGAGGACGACGTCGATGCCGCGCTTGAGAGTGCGTCCTGGCTGACGTCTCACCGCTCACCCCGTGTACATCTCGTCCTCACTGGAACGAACGAGCCGTCATCGGCGGGGTTACGTCGTGGGCGGGGTCCCGACATCAGCGCGCTGGTAGTGGCGGCGGCGCCACCTCGCACCGGCCTTGGCCGGCTGACTCCTCCGTCATGCGCTGCGCGTCCGGGCATCGCTGTCCCCCATTTCACCGAACCCCATCCACCGCGCCGGGCCGTGTGTGACGCGGCCGGCGGGTCGGATCGCCCGTCGCCCGCGTGCGGACGACCGACGGTACGACTCCGACCCGCCGGGTGAGCCCAGGAACGCAGGACCAGGCCAGGTCCAGGGAGGTCAGACCGCCTGCGATCCAGACCACGTACCGCCTGCCGCCCATATCCGGGCAGACTGACGATCTAAGTACATCACTCCCGAGCCGGACATTGCGTTGCGTGGGTGTGGATAAGTCGCAGACGTACCGGCAATTTCCCGCATTGTGGACTCCCGGGTTGGAAAGCCCGCAAGCGCTCGCGCAGAATGCGCAGGTCGGCCGCGGGGGCCGCAACCGGCACCACAACCAGGTACCCGGAGACCAGGTACCCGAACAGAACAGCGGCTCCCGGAATCACAGCCCCGCGACACGCACGTTCACGCTGCTCACGCATCGCTGATCCACTCGCGTCGACCGATCTGGCTGTCCTCACCACGCCTGTGTGCCTGACAGTCGGGATTTCGGCGAGCCGTTCACGCCTGATGTCCCGACCCGGAGGAGAGCTTGTGAGGCTGTTTGCCGTCGAAATCCCGAGGCCTGACCGTCTTTTTCGCAAACGGCCGTCCTGGAAGTCCCTCGCCGTCTATGTCGGTGCCGCGGCACTCACCGCCGGGCTCGCCATCCCGACCTTCAGCGTCGACCGGAGCGGCGTTGATCCTGCCGCGGACCAGGGTGGGATCACCGTCACCGGAGACAGCCCGGCAGGCGAAGAGGGGGTCGGCTCGGACTCCGAGAGCGACGTGTCCGCCAGCGGGGATGGCGGCGACCCGGACGCCGCGGCCGGCGCCGACGACTCCGGCGTGCGCGAGCAGGACGGCGACGACATCTCCCAGTCAGACGACGGGACCACTGACTCCCACGACGGACACCAGGGCGACGCCGGCGGGAGCGACGCCGGCGAACGCGGTGGAGGCACGGTCACCGGCCAGGCCGAGGTCGACCAGAAAGCCCTGACCCAGCAGGAAGAGTCCCGCGCCGGCCGCGGCGACCGAACCGACCGTGGCACGAACGGACGGAGGGCCGGACGCGGCGACGAGAGCGCCCTCGCGGCCGAGCGCAACGGCCACCAGGTCAACATGAACGGCTGGATCCGGGTCCGTGGGATCGACATCTCGAGCTTTCAACCCAATGTGGACTGGGACTACTGGTGGCGCCAGGGCATGCGCTTCTCCTCCATCAAGGCCACCGAGGGCACGAACTTCATCAGCGACACCTTCGACGAACAGTGGGAAGGCGCAGGCCGGGTCGGAATGCTCCGCACCGCCTATCACTTCGCGCTTCCTGACGGCCCAAGTGGCGCCGCACAGGCGAAGTTCTTCGTCGCAAATGGCGGTGGCGGAAAGGCGGACGGTCGAACACTGCCAGGCGTCCTCGACATCGAATTCGGTGAAGCCGTGGGACGGCCGACGTGCTACAACCTCTCGCCTGAGGAAATCGTCGCCTGGACCGACGACTTCCTCACGACGTACGAGAAACTCACCGGACGCAAGGCGATCATCTACACCAACGGCAGCTGGTGGCGCGACTGCACCGGTGACTCCCAGGCGTTCAGCGATCATCCGCTGTGGCTCGCGAGCTACAACCCTCGGCCGGGCAAGGCCCCCGGTGGCTGGAAACGGCACACGATCTGGCAGTACACCGACACCCCGCTCGACCAGAACTACTTCAAGGGTTCGTGGGCCGAACTGAAGGAGCTCGCCCGCAGGTGAGTCGTGCCGGCGGCCCCCGCGCGTGCGTGGTGCGCTGGGTCCGCCGGACCTTGCACACCCTGCCCGCCGGATGGGGTACGCGGACGATCTGGCAGTACACCAGCAGCCCGCTGGACCAGAACTACTTCAACGGTGCGTACGACCGGCTCCAGGCGCTCGCCAACGGCTGACACCCGACCACGGCGCGCCCCTGAGTGGAAAATGATCACGAATGGGTGATCATTCCCCAGGATGCACGCCAATTCGGGCGCGCATCGCCCAAGAATTGGCGCGCAACGTACGCCGAGCAGGCCAGCGGGCCAGTCAGCGCAGCGGTCCAGCCCTTCTGAATCCGACCACGCGGAAGCAGGCGACAACGTCAGGCGACGCCGATGGTGCGGTGCAGCACCCCGGCCTCGCGCCACCGTGTCGCATCGGTGAGCGCCCGGCCGTCGACGAAGGCGCGAATGCCAGGCAGGTCCGCCGGGCCGAGACCGCGGTAGTCGGCGTGGTCGGCCTGCACGATGGCGGCGTCGACCGGCTCGCCCAGGTGGTACGCCGTGAACCCGAGCCCGGTCAACTCGTCGTCGGCGTACAACGGATCGTGCACCACGACGTCAGCCCCCGCCGCCCGCAGTGCGTCGACGGTCGGGAAGACACCGGAGAACGCCGTCTCCTTCACCCCACCGCGGTACGCCGCACCCAGCACCACGACGCGGGCACCCGCGAGATCGCCGTACGTCTGTGCCAGCAACTCCACGGCATAGGCGGGCATCTCGGAGTTGGCCTCGCGGGCGGCCCGCACCACGGTGGCGGACGGGTCGTTCCAGAGGTAGAGCCGCGGATACACCGGGATGCAGTGCCCTCCGACGGCGATGCCGGGCCGGTGGATATGGCTGTACGGCTGGGAGTTCGAGGCGTCGATGACCGCGTGGATGTCGATGCCGTGCTCGCCTGCGTACCGCGCGAACTGGTTCGCCAACCCGATGTTGACATCGCGATAGGTGGTCTCGGCGAGCTTCGCCAGCTCCGCAGCCTCGGCCGACCCGAGGTCCCAGACACCGTTGGGCCGCGCAAGATCCGGCCGGTCGTCGAAGTCGATGACCGCGGCGTAGAGCGCCCGCGCCCGGTCAGCCGCCACCGGGTCGAGCCCGCCGATCAGCTTGGGATAGCGCCGCAGGTCGGCGAACACCCGGCCGGTCAGCACCCGCTCGGGTGAGAACGCGACCCAGAAATCGGTGCCACACGTCAGCCCCGAGCGCTGCTCGAGCGCGGGCTTCCAGCGGGTACGCGTCGTGCCGACCGGCAGCGTCGTCTCGTAGATCACCGTGGTGCCGCGGGTGAGGTGCGCCCCGATGTCGCGGGTCGCGGCGTCCATCCAGCCGAAGTCGGGTACGCCCTCGGCGTCGACGAAGAGTGGGACGACGATCACGACATGCGAAGCATCGGGGATCGCCGCCGCGTAGTCCGTGGTCGCGCGCAGGCGCCCGTCGGCGACGACCTGCTTCAGGCGTACGTCGAGATCGGCTTCGCCGGGGAACGGCTCGGTGCCGGAACTGACCAGCTCCACCACGCGCGGGTTGACGTCGACGCCCATGACGTGGTGGCCCTTGCCCGCGTACTGGACCGCAAGGGGCAGGCCGATCTTGCCCAGCCCGACGACGGCGATCGTCAACGGATCGGTGACATTCACGAGAAGCCGGCCTCCGTGGCGTTGTTGCAGGACTTGCGCCAGCGCTCGCTAGAGTAACGTGCCGAGCGTCCGGATCCGGACGAACGAAAGGTCGGGCGCGGTCGGATGCGAGGCGGTCCCGGTCGGAAAGCGCTGCGAACTACGGACGGATCCGCCCTGCCAGCGCGAGGAGAGTCACCCTAGCGCGAGGAGAGTCGCCGTGAAGGTCATCAGCGTGGTCGGAGCCCGTCCGCAGTTCGTGAAGCTGGCCCCCGTGGCGGCGGCGTTCGCCAGGACCGCTCACGAACACGTGATCATCCACACCGGCCAGCACTACGACGCGCGGATGTCGGAGGTGTTCTTCGCCGATCTGGCCATCCCGGCGCCGGACGTCCACCTGGGGATCGGATCGGGTACGCACGGCGTGCAGACCGGCGCGATGCTGGCCGCGCTCGACCCGGTACTCACAGAGGTGTCGGCCGACTGGGTGCTCGTCTACGGCGACACGAACTCGACCGTCGCCGCCGCGCTCGCCGCGGTCAAGCAGCAACAACGGGTGGCGCACCTCGAGGCGGGGCTGCGCTCGTTCAACCGCGCGATGCCCGAGGAGCACAACCGCGTCCTGACCGACCACGCCGCCGACCTGCTGCTGGCGCCGACCGAGCTCGCGATGGGTCACCTGGCCCGCGAAGGACTCGCCGAGCGGTCGCTCCTCGTCGGCGACGTGATGACCGACGTGTGCCTTCGGGTACGCGCGAGCGTGGCTGAGCTGCCCCTGCCGGACGAGCTGCCGGCGGCGGTGGCGGAGTCGTCGGTCGGTTTCGTCGTCGCGACGGTCCACCGGGCGGAGAACACCGACGATCCGGTCCGGCTGGCCGCGGTGCTCGACGCCCTCGCGGGACTCGACGTGCCGGTGGCGCTCCTCGCCCACCCCCGGCTGGAGGCACGGTGCCAGGCGTACGGCCTCGTGCTGCGGCGGGGCGCGCTGCACCCGGTGGCACCACTCGCCTATCCCGACATGGTGCGTGCCCTGCTCGGCGCCCGCGGCGTCGTCACCGACTCCGGCGGCCTGCAGAAGGAGGCGTACCTCCTGGGGACCCCGTGCACGACGCTGCGTACCGAGACCGAATGGGTCGAGACGCTCGCCGGCGGCTGGAACGTCCTCGACCCCGGGCTCACGAAGGTCAAGGAGTTGGCGGACCGGGACAAGCCGGCGTCGGACAGAGGCACCCCCTACGGCGACGGCCACGCCGCCGAACGGGTCGTGGACGTGCTCGCCCGGGCGGAGGAGCGGCTCGCACCCGGGTAGGAGCGGGGACACCGGTCGCCGACATTCGCCTGGCCAGCCAGGCCATCGACACCCTGGACAGGCATCGACGCCTGGCCCGGGTGCCGGACGCCACGCTGACATGGCCAGTTGCACCCGGACCATGCCTCGAACGCGGCGGAGCGGCCATCGGACCGCGCCGGCTTCGCGCCACTCGCGCGGACCGCGCAGGCTTCGCGTCACTACCTCAGAGCGTGGTGCCGAGGGTCAGACAGGGACGCGGGCGGGCCGCCTGGGCCCATGACTCGATCCGGGTGAGGAACTCCTGCGCGGTGTCCGGCCAGTGGTATCCCACCCGGGCGGCCTGGTGGCCGCGCAGACCCATGGAGGTACGCAGGGCGGCGTCGCGATGCAGCCGCAACACCGCCGCCGCGGTCGCCTCCGGGTCGTCGAAGGGGACGACGACCCCGCACCTGTGCACCTGCATCAGCGACACCGCCGCCGGCAGCGGGGTGGTCACGACGGGTACGCCGTGGGCCATGTACTCGAGCACCTTCGTCGGCATCGAGTGCCGGTAGTTGGGCAGGTCCTGCAGCAGCGAGAGCCCGCACATGGCACCGTCGAGGAACGCCATCGCCTTGTCGTTGGGGACGAACCCGTGCCACCTGAGCCAGCCGTTGTCCTGCGCGGCCCGGAGCGCGCCGCGGGAATGGCCGTCGGCATGACCCACGACGTCGACGGTGAGCCCGCTCCCGGCGAGGTGGCGAGCCGTCTCGACCATGACGTCGACCCCGCGGGCGGCGGCAAGGTGGCCGACATACACCACCCGGTCGTCGCCGGCCGTCGAGACGTTCTCCGGTACGTACGTCGTGTTGGGGACGACGGGATGGATGTGGCGGAAGCGGTTGCGGTAGCCCTCCTCGGCGAGGATCAGCCGCAGGCTCCGTTCGGCGCGGTCCTCGACCATCCGGACGCCCATCCGCGCGAGCGGCCGGAGCAGTCCGGGCAGCCAGCGCTTCGCGATCAGGGCGGCGCTGGTGTCCTCGTGCACGTCCCAGACCACGGCTCCGGGAATGTCCAGCCCGGGCAGTACCAGCAACAGCTCAGGATCGTGAAGCAGGACGACGTCGACCTCATGTCCATGCGTACGCAGCATCCGGCGCGCCGCTCGCAGTGCCTCGCCCCTGGCCCGACCCACCGCCCGCGGCAGGTCGACGGCCGTGAGCTCCGGCCACGGCTCGGTGTTGCACGCGGAGAACGGCGCGGCGTAGGTGACCGAGTAGCCGGCGTCGAGCATGGCCCTGATCTGCCGGTGGAGGATCCGCGCGTCCTGCGGGTGATGCACCACCGTGCACACCAGCACGCGCAGTGTCGCCCCGCCCGTCGGTGACCTTCGCCCGGCGGAACCCGCCCCCAGCCCGGGCATCGTCAGAGCACCTCGGCTGTCCCGTCGCTGACGCCGCGGGTGTCGAAGAGTAGGCGGGCCGCTCGGAGTGTGTGGGGGTTGTAGGCGGTGTGGGCTTGGAGGAGGAGGGTGAGGTCGGCGGTGTGGAG
>NZ_JBEFTX010000019.1:0-158210 GCF_040195635.1 Actinopolymorpha sp. B11F2
ATCTGTACCAGCCGCTCAGCCTCCTGCGGCTCCAACTCCCGAACGAACACCTCAGGCCGACGTGCCATCACTCACCTCCAGGCACAGCCTGCCATTACAACGCCAACGTTCCTTGATGAGGCACTAGATCCGGAGTCAGAGTACGCGCTCTTCACAAGAGTCGTTGCCGCGTCTCGAGGCACGACCGGGTCCAGCGGGGGCATTACGCTGTTGGTATCGCATCGCTTCTCGACGGTCAGGATGGCCGACATGATTGTGGTCGTCTCTGGTGGACACATAGTCGAGGTGGGTAGTCATGACGATCTCATGGCCCGCACGGGCCAGTACCATGAACTGTTCAACCTACAGGCGAAGGCATACCGTTGATGGTTCGCTCCCGCCAATCAGGTGGCGAGGACGGACGCTTTCGCCACTCGCGGGCCTGGACCGCGCGCGGGCGGTAGCCGCGATAGACCTTTGCCAGTTGGGCTATTAGCGGCCGCCGGCGCAGGACTGGTTCCAGTCTCTTCGCAGCAACACGCACACCGCCAACGGAGCACCGTGCGGTCCTTCAAACTTTTCGCTCCAGAGTTCGCCCGCGTACCGCATGCCGATGCGCTCCATCACCGCACGCGAACGTTCGTTGTGGCGGACGGTGCACGACACGACGGCCTGCACCCCTAGGTCGCCGAACGCAAACGCCAGCCCGGCGCGGCCGATCTCAGAGGCGTACCCGCGCCCCCAGAACTCGTGCCGGAGCGCCCACCCGATCTCGAGCCAGTTCGCGTGCGCCAGGAATGGGCGCCGACTCTCATGTGCGACGCGCACCCACGGCTCTGCCGGAAGGTATGCGTAGATCCGACCCCAGTCCTCGTCAACCGGCGTGCGCGACAGTCCGCCCCGACCGACAACCTCGCCGCTCACCCGGTCGTACGCCATCCACTTGTGGACGCCTTGGAAGCGCCACGACTCGCCCATGGCCTTCGCCTGGTGATCCATCTCCGCAAGGCTCGGCTTCCGTTGCCGTACCAAGGGCGCACCTCGTCGTCGCTATGGACAAGCCACAGGTCCTCGGTATTGGCGGTGCCCACCGGTTCAAGCCGCAGGCGCCTCGTGAACCGGGACCCACCATCGTCGGCCGGTATCGAGTCCTCCACGGTGCCCGGCGTCGCACGATCGTCCTCACCCATGTCGCTGGACGTTAGCGACAGCGCACAGCGCACTCAACACGTTTGCCGGCCGGGGGACAGGTCGGCTGACCACGCTTACGCAGCGAGGATCTGTGCTGCTGCGTCGGTGAGTGCCCTCGCATCGTCGACTGATCTGAGAAAGCCCTGCCTTCGCCGGTATGCGACAATCGCCCCGAATGGCGCATTGCGCCAACGGAGCGGGAACGCAAACACCGCGTGGACGCCAAGGGCGAGCGCCGCCTTTGCATAGCCGGGCCAACGAGCTTGGACTTGTGGCGCAGCGAGATCAGGCACGAGGACCGGTGTGTTCCGAAGTACGGCATGCACACCAGGGCCCTCGGCGCGCTGTGATCTCAACTCGTTGAGCGCTTCGCTGATGCTGTCGCAGCACCACAACATATGCCACATGAGTAACCCATCCTCGATGTCGATGCGACTGGCACAGATGCCGTCGACGTCGAGGATTCGGGCGCAGTCCTCTGGCGACACCACGCCGAGCGAGTTAGCTGGACATTCGTCCAGTTGGCGTAGAAGGGTGGCCATTGGTGGACTAGGCATTTCTAGCCCCAGGACCGCAAGGTGAACATATCGGAAAGCCTCTTTGTGATCGACTTCAATGTCGCCGACCAGACTTCCCGGCACGCCAATGCGACCCTACTGCGACTGTCCGCAGCGTGTCTAGGTTGACGGTCGCGCCGGTCTAGTACATCTCGCAGGTCAGGCAGGTCGGAGTCTCGAAGCCCGCTGCGGTGGGTCTGGTCGTACCGCCTGAGTAGCGCGCGGGCGCCAACGCCGAGCATTTCCTCACCAACAGGCAAAGGGCGATCGACCGCACTGTCACAAGTCGGTGGCGTCGGGCGCCTTGTGGTTGGCACAGGCAAACCAACGAGACAGGAGCCACCCATGAGCGACGACGGCCGCCTGGACCCGGCCACCACGGCGTTCGTGGCGCACCGCAACCTGCTCTTCACCGTCGCCTACGAGATGCTCGGCTCGGCGGCCGACGTGGAGGACGTCCTCCAGGAGACCTGGCTGCGATGGGCGAAGGTCGACCTCGACACGGTGCGGGACCAGCGTGCGTACCTGGTCCGGATCACCACCCGCCAGGCACTCACCCGGCTGCGGGTGCTCGGCCGGCGCAAGGAGTCCTACGTCGGGCCGTGGCTGCCCGAGCCGCTGCTGACCGCACCCGACGTGGCCGAAGACGTCACCGGGCGCGGGCACACGTCGCCGCGCGCCGACCGCGCGGGGTCGCTTCTCCGGCCGAGACCCGCGACGCGCTCGAGGCCTTCCAACGGGCGGTCGAAACGGGTGACATGCAGAGCCTGCTCGACATCCTGGCCCCGGATGTCGTCGCCTTGAGTGACGGTGGCGGAGTCAAGCAGGCCGTGCTGGCGCCCATCGTGGGGGCTGACAGGGTGGCTCGCTTGCTGGCCGCCCGCTGGGAAATCGTCGGCGCCGAGACGTCGGTCGAGCCGGTACAGCTCAATGGCTGCCCGGCTCTGATCATGCGGCTCAACGGGGAGATCGACGGCGTCGTGGCGGCGCGGGTCGAAGACGGCTTCGTCACCGGGCTCTACATCGTGCGGAACCCCGAGAAGCTGTCGCGCGTGGAGCGGGAGACCGCTTTGAGCCGTTGAGCTCAGGGCTCGGTCGCCGACCGTTGCCGCCGCGACGCCTTCCGCGCCCAGAGTTGACCCCTCACGTCACGTTGGTCCGGCCGCCGAGCAGTCACGAAGGCCTTGCCCCGCACGGTGGAGCCGCGCGAACCGGTGAGAGCTACGCCGACGCGCTTTCCGCCGAACGATCCACCAGACCTCCGGCGCGCCGTGTCTCCTCTGAGAGGAACAACGAGCGAAAGATCGAATCCCACCGCCCATCGTGATCCTTCCGGGGTTGGCGGGGTGATCGCGGTGTTCACGCTGGAGGGCGGCACCACGTTTCGCGTCACCGATGGGCCGCGTCGTACCGAGTGGCCCGTGGTGTCGGGTGATCTCGTCATCGTGCGCGGGCGCGCCTGGCCTGCGCCGTGATCCAGTAGTGACCAAAAACTTGTCAGATGAGGCGTCGTGCGAAGCCGGTCTCTAGCTGCGTAGCCTCCACGAGATAGATGACATTGCTGCGGCGCGGTCCGCTCTCGAGGCGTGGAGTTCAGACCGGGGCCGACGCGGCAGGAACCGCGTACGCGATCGGCGCATCGATCGCTCAGCTCGACAAGTACGTTGCCGGGTGTGCTGACATCAGGCGTCCGCTGTCGCGCGCTCTATCGCTGTTCACGAAGCTCTCGGAGCTGTCCTTAGGGGGTTGTCCTTTCCGTGCCTGTGTTTGGTCCTGGTCGTCGACGCCGTGTCCCGAACCGGTATCTGCTGCATGTTCGCTTGCTGTGGCACGCAGCGCCCGGCATGGCGGCCGCCTGTGTGGCGCTCGCCGTGATGCAGGCGACTGCGATCACGGTGGCAATGGTCGCGTCGGGCCAGTTGGTCGAGTCGGTCAGCGCAGCCGTTCGGGCGGGGGTGGGTTCAGCCGCGGCGGGCGAGTCGTGGATGTGGCTGATGGTCACGGTGGTGGTGTGGGTGGCGGCGCCAGTTGCGGGGGCGCTGTCTCGTGGCGTCGAGGAAGTCACTTCGGCGCGATATCTGGCCGCGTACTACGACCTTGTTGCCGACACGGGCGTGCGTCCGCATTCGGTGGCGCATCTGGAGGACCCAACGGGTGCGCAGCAGATGGAGTCGGCGGTCGATGCGTCGCGGGACTGGTTGTTCCTGAGCGGGATCGGCGGCACGTGGGGTGCACTGTCGAACAGGTTGAACGGCGTCGGCGCGCTGATTGTCGTGTCCATGTGGCAGTGGTGGGTCGGCCCGGTCCTGGTGGGGTGCTGGCTCCTGCTGTCACGTGCGGTGGCGCGTTGGCGCAGTGCGGTCTTCGACGACATGATCGGCGAGACCGGTCTAGGGCGGCGGCGCGCGTCGTACCTGCAAGGTGTCCTGGGTGGTCGTGCCGCGGCGAAGGAGATCCGGCTGTTCGGGCTGGGCGGGTGGCTGCTCGACGGTTTTGTGGCCATCTGTCGCGAGACGATGGCCATCGTGTCGTCGCGGCGCCTTCGCGGGGTCGGCGGCACGCTGCCGCCCCTGGTGGTGCTGTTGGTGGTGAACGCGGGAGCGTTCGCGGTCCTGGCCGCCGACGCCGCCGCAGGCCAGATCTCCACCGGTGTGCTTGTCGCGGCAGTGCAAGGGATCTTGGGTTTGGCTGCGTTCGGGTCGCAGGGGGATGCGGAAACCGGGCTGGGACGCACCGCATCGTCGGTGGCTGCGGTCGCGGCTTTTCGGGCGCAACTTGGCCTGACGTTCCTGCCGGCTCCGGTGCGGGAGGAGTCCCGTGGGGCGGCGGCGGGTGTGGACTCGGCGAACGTGGGCTCGGCGGGCGTCGTCGAGTTGCGAGATGTCACGTTCGGCTACCCCGGTGCAGACGGGCCGGTACTCGCGCACCTCGATCTCACGATTCCGGCCGGGCAGTCGGTCGCTGTGGTCGGGGTCAACGGCGTGGGGAAGTCGACGATCGTCAAGCTCCTGTGCGGTCTGTGGAGTCCGCAGGGCGGGGAGGTCCGCATCGATGGGTTGGACCCGAGTGTCGACCCACAGGCGCGGCGCAGGATCTCGGTGATCTTCCAGGAGTTCGTACGCTTCGGCCTCTCGGCCCGGGCGAATGTCGAGGCAGGCGCGGGCTGGAGCCGGGTGGACGATCTCGATCGGCTCGCGGTCGATGCCGGCGCCGATCCCGTGGTCGCGGGCCTGGACGACGGGTGGGACACGGTGCTCTCGGCGGAGTTCACCGGAGGTACCGACCTGTCCGGGGGCCAGTGGCAGCGGATCGCACTTGCCCGGGCACTGGCCGCTGTACGGGCAGGTGCGGGAATCCTTGTGCTGGACGAGCCGACCGCGGCGCTCGACGTACGTGCGGAGGTCGCGCTGTTCGAGTCGTTGCTACGGCTGCGGTCGGGGCTGACGACGATCCTGGTCAGTCACCGGCTGTCCAGTGTTCGGCATGCCGAACGGATTGTCGTGGTCGGACCTTCAGGCTCCGGCGGCGCTCGGGTGGTCGAGGACGGTACCCATGATGACCTTGTTGCTGCTCGAGGAGACTACGCCCGGCTCTTCGAGCTGCAGGCGTCCCGGTTCGCCGCTGCCAGCGGTGTCGCATGAGCCGTGTGGTGGATGCGGTTCGGAGCTTCTGGCGCGCCATGCGCTTGCTGGTCACCTCGTCGATTCGTGTCGCGCCGTGGCAGGCGGTGCTCTGCCTGGCCGAGACCAGTGGCGTGCTCCTTCAACTGCTGCAGCCGCTGTGCCTGGCCTGGTTCGTTGCCGGCGCGGTCGCGCACGACACGTCGCTGATGGCGCTTGCCGCCGGTGCGTTCGTGGCGCAGATCGCCGTCGGTCGGGCGCTGATCTGGTTGGGGATGAACGCCCGTGCCGGCCAGCTGGAGCGGGTGAGCTGCGCCTTCGATGCGCGTATCGCCGAGATCACCGCATCGGTTCCCACGATCGAACACCTCGACGACCCGCACTATCTCGACCAGCTGCAGATCATGCGGGAGGAGCGGGGATCCCTCGGGCTTGCGGTCAACACACTGCTGAACAGCCTCAGCGGAATGGCCGGCGTCGTCGGCGTCATCGCGCTCGCCGCGACCGCTGACTGGCGAATGCTGCTGGTCGCCGTGGCCGGTATTCCTGGCGTCCTCGTGGGTCCACTGCTGGCTCGTTGGCAGGGCCGGTCCGAGGCGGCCGGGGCTGAACCGGGTCGGCTGGCCGCGCATCTGATGCAGGTGGGTAGTTCGCCCGCCGGTGCCGGTGAGATTCGGGTCTTCGGGCTGGCCGACCCACTGCGTAGCCGGCTCGCCGCCGCCACCCGTGCCTGGTGGGCGCCGAAGGTGGGACTCGCGGTGAGAGAGTCTGTGGTCAACATCGCGGTGCAGGTGGTCTTCTACGGTGCCGCAGGTGCGGTCCTGGCGCTTCTGGTTCGCGACGCCATCGCCGGTCCGGTCAGCGTGGCCGAACTCACGCTGGCCCTGCTGCTGGTCGGCCGGCTGCAGGGCGTGAGCGGCAGCCTGCGCGGCATCATCCACGACGTAGCCGCGATGACCCGTACCGCCGGTCGTTTCCTTTGGCTCGTCGAC
Organism: Actinopolymorpha sp. B11F2; assembly: GCF_040195635.1. Classification (NCBI taxonomy): domain Bacteria; kingdom Bacillati; phylum Actinomycetota; class Actinomycetes; order Propionibacteriales; family Actinopolymorphaceae; genus Actinopolymorpha; species Actinopolymorpha sp. B11F2. The sequence goes on from NZ_JBEFTX010000019.1 coordinate 6,340, forward strand.
GAAACCGCGCGGATCCGGGCGGCGCACGCCGGCCGGGACACACCCCCAGCGACGCTCAGGGATGAACTCGTACTGGATCGGGTCACTTACCGGTATCCCAGGCACGAGCGGCCGGCGCTCGAGGATGTCTCGCTCACCCTGCCCGCGGGCCGTGTCATCGCATTGGTAGGCGAGAACGGCGCCGGCAAGACCACGCTGGTCAATCTGATCACCGGCATGCTCACGCCAACGAGCGGATCCATCCGGCTCGACGGCGTGGACCTGGCCAGCCTCGACCCGGCTGGGTGGCGGTCACGGCTCGCCGGGGCGTTCCAAGACCACGTACGGTTCGAGTTCCACCTCCGCGAGACCGTCGGAATCGGCGACCTACCCGCACGCGACGACGAATCCGTTGTACGTCGCGCGATCCAGGCGGGTGCGGCCGAAGCCGTTCTGACCTCGATCCCACGCGGCCTCGATACCCAACTCGGCGTCACCTGGCCCGGCGGGGTCGACCTGTCAGGTGGCCAGTGGCAGCGACTCGCCATCGCCCGCGGCATGATGCGCGGCACGCCGCTCATCCGCATCCTCGACGAACCCACCGCCGCACTGGACGCCGCCACCGAACACGAGTTGTTCGACCGCTACACCCAAGCCGCAAAAGCAGGGCGGGACACTGGCACCATCACCATCCTCGTGACCCACCGCTTCTCCACCGTCGCCGCCGCCGATCACGTCGTCGTCCTCGATCGCGGACGCGTCATCGAGCAAGGAACCCACACCGAACTCATCGCTCGCGGCGGCCACTACAGCGAGCTCTACGAGCTGCAAGCCCGCGGGTACCGCTGAAGACCCGCCTGGCGTTCCTTGACCTTGGCCGGCGCCGATCAACTCCTCCCAACCGAGGGGCAGGTTGACGTCATTCCGGCCGGTGGCGGCCTCCGCCGGTGCGGTAGTGGAGGTAGAGCGACGTCACTCAGCGGTCTGCTTGGGCGTGATGGGTGGTGACAGCGCGGCGAGCAGGTCGTGGTGGATCCGGCCGTTGGAATACAGCCCACCGCGCTGGTCCGGTGTGATCCCGCCGCGGTGGTCGGTGAACGAACCGCCGGCCTCGTGGACGAGCAGGATCCAGGGTGCGTGGTCCCAGGGGTGGCAGCACTCCACGAAATATGCGTCGAGCTCGCCGCGGATGAGTTCGACAAGGGGTAGTGGCGTCTGGGCCGGTTGCCGGGTTCGGGCCGGTAGCCGGTGGGCGAGTGGCAACGGGTGAGCAGCGACGAGCGCGTCTTCGATCGCTGCCGTCTTCGAGACCCGCAGCCGCCTGTCGGGCCCGCCGGTCGCGCGTTCGTACGCCCCGGTGCCGGTCTCCGCCCACCAGCGGACGTCCAACGCCGGCGCGTCGACAATGGCCACGATGATCTCGCCGCCGCTGTCGAGGGCGATCTGGATCCGCCAGTGCGAGTCACCGCGGGCGAACGCGCCTGTTCCGTCGATCGGGTCGAGGATCCAGGTCCGGTCGCCGGTTCCATCGCCGCCGAACTCCTCGCCCAGCACTCCGTCGTCGGGTCGCAGTTCGGCGAGCGCGTCCCGGAGGAGCCGCTCCACCGCCCGGTCCGCCTCGGTGACCGGGCTCGCGTCCGCCTTGGTCTGCGTGGTGACGCCTCGCTCGAAGTAGTGCCGCGCGACCACCGCCGCGCGGTCGGCAAGCGCGTGGGCCAGCTCGAGGTCGGACGATGCGCTGGTGACCGGTGCCGTGGCGGGCGGGTGGTTGGCACGCGTGGACCGGGTGTTCGTGGCCTCGCGAGCCGCGGCCACCAGCGTCGGCCCAAACCACTGCTCGCGCTCGAGGCGTTCGGTGAGCATCGTCACCTGCGGCGCGATGTCGGCGCCGTTGGCCCAGCGCGCGCAGAGATGGTTGCCGAGGTTGCTCAGGTGGAACGCACTGCGCAGATCCGCGAGCAGGTCGAGGTCGCCGACATCGGTGCCTGCGACGTCGAGGTAGCCGCGTACGAAGGTGGCCGCCCGGGCCACCGTCGGCCGCGCCAGCGACGCGGCGATCGCGATGTCGGCCAACCGCAGGTCCAGGTGCGCGAAGTCCCAGTCGACGACCGCGCCGACACCGCCGTCGCGCATCAGCACCTGGCCCGGAGCGAAGTCGCCGTGGGCAACGACCCGCGGGAACGAATTGATCGACGCCGCGCTCAGGCGTCCGTGCACGTCCTCAGCCATCCGCCGCAGCCATGCCCCCGCCGCACCGAACGCCCGCTCGAAGTCCGGCAGAACCTCCGCCATCGTCCGGCCACCACCGGGGCGCGGCACCGTGAGGAACTCGTCGAGCCGGCCCCAGCCCGGTCGTTGCCCGAGCCGATCCGCCGGCTTCGCGGTGCGCTCGTGGAGCTCGGCGAGCAGCCGGCCGTAGCTGGCCGGGTCCTCGACCGGGACGGCCGGGTGTGCGCCGTCGACCCAGCTGAACGCCACCCAGACCGAGCCGTCCACCAGCGTCGGCCCCGCGAGGACAGCCGCGACCGGCGCGCCCACCTCGGCGAGGGTCACCAGGAGGTCGCACTCGTAGGCGACCTCGGGCAGGAGCCGGAAGGGCGGCGACTGGCGCAGCGCGACCGGCTCGCCATCCCGGTAGGCCCGCCAGACCTTGCTCACCCGGCCGCCGACGATCGGCTCGGCGTCCGGGCCGTCCAGCCCGAGCGCGGACACCACGTCGGCGGCGATCGATGCTGAGATCGCGAGCCACCTCCTCGACGGACCCGCCCACCCGAGCGGGAGCCACGATCGAACCTAGCGCCGCGGCGCCGGTCAGGACGCCGATGTCCGCACCGTAGAAGGCCAACGCCGGCCGCCCGCCGCCGTCCGCCCGCTCGTCCGGAGCGCCCGGGCTGCTGGCCAGCAGCAACCCGTGTCTCTCCCTAGGCTCCAGCTACCTCTGTTCGGCCCTGGTGGTGGTCAGGAAGTCCAAGAGGTCGCGGTAGAGGATCGAGCGGGTGCCGGTGAGCATCGCGACGTGCCCGCCGGGGCATTCGGCTACCTGTGGTGGTCGACGCAGCCGGTCGATGAGCGCGAGGCTGGCAGGTGGCGGCACGATGTGGTCGGCCCCGGCGACGGCGAGCATGATGGGCACGTTGAGGCTTTCCAGACGTGCTGGTCGGCCGTCCACGGCCCAGCGGCCGTCGAGGAGGGCGTTGCTGCGGGCGTAGTCGACGAGGTCGAACAGCAACGCGCCGGGAATAGGCGTCTGCTCCCAGACCCACCGGGACAGTGGCCCGGCCGTCGCTCGCCAGGTCAGATCCCGTCGCCGGCGCCAGGTCTGGCGGGCCGCGCGCAGTGCGATGGGGCGGAGCCAGTGGAAGCTCTCCCGGATGAGCGGGGCGGGCAGGAGGCCATTCCCATCGAGGGCGAGAGCGGGCGCCAGCCGTGGTGAGCGGAGGAACCCGCCCATGCGGCCCGCGGCTGCCGTGTCGATGAATGGGGCAATCGCAGTGAGGGACGCCAGCCCGGCATCGCCGAGCGCCGCGTGCGCAGCCAGAGCCAGCGTGCCGCCCAGGCAGTAGCCGACCAGATGCACCTCCGGCTGGCCGCTGTGCTCGCGGACTGCCTGCTCGGCCAGCATCAGCCTGGCGACGTAGGCGTCGAACCCGCAGCCTTCCTCGGCGGGTCCTGGGACTCCCCAGTCGAGCAGGTACACGTCATGGCCCGCGCCCCGGAGCGCGGCGATCAGGCTGTGGCCCGGCGCCAGGTCGAGCACCCAGGAGCGGGTGACCAGCGAATGCACGACGAGGACAGGTGGGCCGGGTGCACGATGTCCGCTCATGTAGCGCCGGAGCACTGCCGGACCGGACCGCCACACCACCGAGGAAGGAGTGGCCGGCACACTCGCACGGGACAGCCCAGCGGCAATTTCGACGACATGAGCCCAGGCCGCCAGCGCTGCCAGCAGGCGCGCACAACCCGCCCGAAACGACCGACCAACGCGGGCGATCCGGTTGGCTCGCAGCAGGCCCCGGTCTGTTGAGGTGAGATGCCGCCAAGAGACCCCCGACAAGGCGACCAGGGCGGCCGCGACGAGCATCGCAACGACGGCGACCACTACCCAGCGCATGGGACATCACCCCTCCCGTCCATGGATGTTCCTCCTGCGGGCATCAGGCTAATGCCGCGGCACCGATATGATCGCATTGACTTGCCAATGGAAATCGTTATCGTAAAGGGTTGTCGTGACTGCTGGCCGCGGTCGTTCAGGAGATGGTCCGCAACGCGCTTGCGGACCCCTTCATTCTCGGTGTGTCGTCGGATGCTTCGGTCGGCGCGAGCGCGGTCGTGGGTTTCGGCTTGTTCGCGGCGTTGGGGATCCACGCGTTGTCCGCGGCTGCGTTTCTGGGCGGCGTCCTCAACGACGTCACCATCATTCAGGTATCGGCCGTGTGGGAGCTGTCCGAACTGTCACCCACGATGCCGACCCGGCGACTCTTCACCGGAGCGATGCGTATTGGACACGACCACATCGCCTCCACCGTCTACACCATCGCGTTCGCCTATGCCGGCGCCGCCCTCCCGTTCCTCCTGCTGATCTCGCTCGACGACCGTCCATTCCTCGCCAGCCTCACAGGTGGTGAACTCGCCGAGGAAGTCGTTCGCACACCGGCTCCTCGACGAGGGGTTCTTGTCCCGACGAGACGGCCCGTTGTGCCTCATGTCCGCTGTGCCGTTATGCGGTCTATTTGACCTCCCTTCTGTCGATAGGGCAACGCCAAGTTCTGTCGAACTCAAGTCGGGCTCGGCGCAGCGCAGATAACCTCCTGGCTGAGGACATTCGCTGAGTTCAGCTGCGTCCAGGTGGGCTACGGGGGAAGCCCAGAACGGGAGCAGTCATGGCGTCCAAGAGTCGCGAATCTGATGCGACAACCTGGTCAACAACTCCTCGGGAAGTGAACGGCAGGTCCCGACCTCACTCGTGCAGCTCAGTCTCCCGATAGCAGAACTCTTCCGTTTCGCCGCGCCGGGAAAGGAAAGCCGCATGATGTCTCGGGCCAGACGAAAGCCTCGCTTTTTCGCACACCTCCTCATGTTCATCGCGGTATCGGTGCTTGCCGGGGCCTTGGTGGCCGGTTTGGCGATCCCGTTCGTCGGCGCCGTGGGCCTGACTGCCAAGTCCGTGACCGACTCGTTCCAGGGCATGAGCCGTAACCTCCAAGTGCCGGCGCTGCCTGCACGCAGCCAGCTGCTCGCCTCGGACGGCAAGGTTCTCGCGACCTTCTATGACCAGAACCGGGTCGAGGTGAAACTGGACCAGGTGGCACCGGTGATGCAGCGAGCCCTCCTGGCGATCGAGGACGCGCGGTTCTACGACCACGGTCCGCTCGACATGCAGGGCACGCTGCGGGCGTTCGTCCGTAACCAGCAAGGCGGTGGGGTCTCGCAAGGTGGGTCGAGCATCACCCAGCAGTACGTCAAGCTGGTGCTCTTTGAGAATGCCAAGACTCCAGCCGAGCAAGCCAAGGTCACCGAGGCTTCCTACGCCCGAAAACTCCAGGAGCTGCGCTACGCCGTCGAGCTCGAGAAGACGATGACGAAGGACAAGATTCTGGAAAAGTACTTCAACATTGTCTACTTCGGTGACGGTGCCTACGGAATCCAATCCGCCGCGAAATACTATTTCAGCACCACGGCGTCCAAGCTGACTCTCAGCCAGGCGGCGATGCTGGCCGGTCTTGTCCGCGACCCCAATGGCCTCGATGTGAGGCGGAAGCCGCAGGCCGTTCTGGCCCGCCGAAACCTCGTCCTCTCCCGGATGGTGCACGAGGGGTTGATCCCGCCGAAGCAGGCAGCAGCGGCCGCGAAGACCCCGCTCGGGCTGCGGATGACCCCGTTCACGCAGGGCTGCTACTACTCGAAGTACCCGTTCTTCTGTGACTACGTGGCCGCGGTTCTGCTCTCCGACCCGGCGTTGGGCAAGACCCAGGAGGAGCGACAGCGAGCCCTCTACCGCGGTGGCCTGACAATCAAGTCCACCCTCGACATCCGGGCCCAGGAAGCAGCGCAGAAGGCGGTTTCGGAAACTGTCGCTCCGACAGACCTGATACATGGCGCGCTGTCGATGGTCGAACCGCGCACCGGATCGATCAAGGCGATGGCGCAGTCAAAGGGGTACGGCGAGGGCGAGGGTAAGACCTACGTGAACGTCAACGTGCCGCAGAGGCATGGCGGAGGTGTCGGGTTCTCGCCTGGGTCGACGTACAAGCCGTTCGTACTCGCCGCTGCCATTCGCCAAGGTATGCCGCTCACCGAAAGACTGCCGTCGCCAGGACGTACGGCAATCAGTCGGCCGGTGAAGAACTGCCCGAACGGTAGGCCGGGCTACAACAGCGACTTCTGGTCCATCGGCAACTCCACAAGCGCCGGGGCGACCAGCGACATGATCAGTGGTACGGGTCGCTCCGTCAACACGTACTACGCCAACCTGGAGGCAGAAACCGGAATCTGCGAACCGGCGAAGATCGCCACCAAGCTCGGGGCAGTCCGCGCCGACGGTCAGCCGCTGCTGCAGATCAAACCGTTCACGATCGGGGTCAACGAGATCGCACCCCTGTCGATGGCCGAGGCCTACGCCGCCTTCGCCGCTCGCGGCGTGCACTGTCGAGCAGTGCCGTTCACCCAGGTGCTCGACCGCCACGGCAACCCGCTCCCGGTGCGCGGGCCGGACTGCAAGCAGGCTATTCCCAAGGACGTTGCGGACAAGGTCAACTACGTGCTACGTCAGGTCGTCGACGGCACCGACTCCGGCCGGACCGGGCAGAAGATGAGCATGATGTCCGAAGGTCGCCAGGTCGCCGGAAAGACGGGTACGTCCGAGAGCCGCAAGGCCGTCTGGTTCATGGGCTACACCAGCAACCTGGTCGCCGCCGCTGCGGTGGCCGATGCCCACCCGGTACTGCGTTCCCTCATCGGCACCACGATCAACGGTCGGGTCGTTGGCGGCGATCAGGTCTGGGGTGGCACGCTCGCCGGCCCGATGTGGCTGACGGCCATGCGCGGAGCTCTCGAGGGCAAGAAGAGCCCCAACTTCGCCGAGCCCGCTCGGACAGCCGACTGAGAGAGGCCCAGCTGTGACCGTGGTCGCCCAGCGCTATCGTCGTCGAGGGCATCACCGCCGGATCGTTCCGGTAGAGCAGAGGAGCAGTCTTGTCGGCAGACCATCACTTCCCCCGCTACCACCTGCGGCCACCCACCGGATATGTCAACGACCCGAACGGGCCGGTGCGCATCGACGGTCGCTGGCACCTGTACTTCCAGTACACCCACGACACCGCCCACACTGGCTCGGTGGTGTGGGGTCACGCGAGCAGTGCGGATCTGGTGAGCTGGCGCTATCACCGCCCGGCCATGTCGCCGCAGCCCTACGGTGCCGACCGCAATGGTTGCTGGTCGGGCAACACCGTGGTGACCGACGACGGAGTGGTGGCGTTCTACTCCGGAATGCGGCAAGGACACCGCTACCAGTCGGTGCTCTCGGCTCTGTCGACCGACGGCGGGGAGTCGTTCGGGCCGCCCCACCAAGTCGTCGCGGACCCAGAGCCATCCGAGCAGGTAGAGCAGTTCCGCGACCCCTTCGTGTGGCGGGAGGACGGTCGCTGGTCCATGCTGGTCGGCGCCGGTGCGGTGCTTGGTGGCCCGTCCGCGCGCCTGTACACCTCCGACGATTTGGAGAAGTGGGCCTACCACGGCTCGTTCGCCACACCGAACGAGCGAGTGGGGCTCGGTGACATGTGGGAATGCCCACAGCTGGTGTCGTTCGGCGACCGCGAGGCGCTGCTGGTTTCCGCGTACGAGTTCGACAGGAGCGCTGCGAACCGCGTCCTTGCCGTCACCGGACATCGGTCGGGGCATGAGCTGATCCCCGAGTGGGTTGGCAAGGTTGATGCCGGACCGGACTTCTACGCCGCCTCGGTGCTGCGCGAGGGCGGCGACGGTCCGATCATGTGGGGCTGGGTCACCGAGAGCCGGGCGGCGGACTGGACCCATGAGGCCGACTGGTCGGGGATGATCTCACTGCCGCGCACCGTCAGCCTGACGCCGGACGGTCGCCTCGCCAGCGCACCCGTCGAAGCGCTCACGACCCTCCGGGAAGAAGAGATCGGACGATCCGTGCCTGCGCAGTTCGAGGTCGAGCTCGAGCTCAGTGGGCATCGCGGTGAGCGGACGAGAATGTCACTCGGCACCTCCGCCGGCGAACGGCTCGACGTTGTGGTCGACTGGGCAACCGGCCAGGTGCGTATCGACCGGGACCAAGCCAGCCGCGACCCGCGCGCCGAAGGAGGAAGTTACACCTTCGACGAGCCGGAAATCCTGTCCACCGGCACCATGTCGCTGCGCTGGTTCGTCGACGGTTCGGTCGGGGAGCTGTTCACCGGGTCCGGCCGCAGCGCAACTGTTCGGTTCTATCCCACCGAACCCCCACCGTGGACGCTTTCGCTGTCCGGGCTCACCGCGACTGACGAGGTGCACGTGTGGCGCCTGTGGGATTCCGGTCACGCCGGTCGCAGAACTCGCTCCGAAGGATGCCCATGAGGACTGTGTCGACGTACCGACCGGCGAGCCACTGATGTTCCCTCAGGCGGCCCTCCTCCACGAAGCCGACAGCCTGATAGGCACGAATCGCACGGCCATTCTCGGCGTGCGTCCGTAGCCATACCCGGCGGAGGTTCGCCAGTCGGAACGCGTAGTCGAGCAGGACCCGGATTGCGTCTCTGCCGTAACCACGTCCCCAGGAGTCCTTGTCACCAATGGTGATTCCGAGCTCCGCATGCCCGGCCGTTTCGTCGATGTCCTGCAGAAGGCATGTACCGATGAACCTCCCGTCGGCCTCGATGGCGAAGCGGCGCATCGGCTGTTGCTCGATCAACCGTTCGTACCATTTCTCGAGCCGCTCCATCGACGTCGGGGACGGCAAGTCCCCTGCGGCAAGGTCGACCTCGGGGTCGTTGTAGTACGAGAGGAGTACGGGCAGGTCCTCGCGCGTCACACCACGTAAGGTGACCTTCTCTCCAACAAACATCACACACCCCAGGGCTTGCTCGATCGATTCGTGCACGAGGTCTGAGGCTACCTTCCCGGCTCAGTCCCTTATTTTGCAGTGACTTCGGCCTTGGTGATCGGTGCTCGACGTCGGCAGGTGGGCATGGGTACCGCATCCGAGGGTCGTACGGCTGGGATCGAGCTGCGGGCGGCGGGGTGAGCGTCCTGCAAGGAGCTGCCCAAATCGTTCCAGCGCGGCCTCGCCCTGGTCGAGCATCTCTTCGGCGTAGGTGGGTCCGAACCGTTCGGCGACTGCGCCAACGAACATCGCGTTACTGAGGGCTCTCGCCCAAGCGTGACCCGCATCTGCCTGCCACGGATCCAGTGGACAGCCAGCGATGTCCTCCCACGCCCGAAGGTAGGCGGAGAACCCAGCCGAGGACCTGGTGGCGGATAGGGCAACGTCAAGCATGATCGGGCCCACCCGCGCGTTTCCCCAATCGATGAGTCGAGGCGGTCCATCCGCGTCTTCTGCAACGACAACGTTGAGGCCGTACACATCGCCGTGCAGAAGGGTGGCGGGTAGTACGTCCGGACCGGCGTAGATCCGCTCGTCGTAGGACCATCGATGCAGTAGATCCAGGGCACGGTCGTGAAGCGGATGGGGCGCTTTGCGCTGGGCATCGCGAATCCACGGCGAGGCGAAGTCCATCAGAGCCTCGCGACAGAACGCCTCATCGACTCGTCGAAGGTCTGCAGGCAGCGTGCTCGCTGTCCCGAGATGTCGATGGTGCAACCGCGCCAAGCTGGCGAACACCGTCCCCGGAACTTCCGCATCCCACGGCATGGTCGCGCCCGGATAGAACGGTGTCACGATCCACGGTCCGGACTGATCCGTGCCTGCGTCAATCAGCTCCGGGAAGGTGTCGGCAGCAGGCACAGACGCGATCTCCCGCAGGGCGATCACCTCGGCGGAGGATGCACGCTTCGCGACGACGTCGAACTGCTCCCTCCGGCCACTCGACCATACGGCGGTGACCTCGACCCGCTCGACCAGGAGGGAGCCAACGCCACCCGTCAGGGGATGCCGCTGTCCAACCTCAATGACGGCGAGATCGGGGTGAGTGCGCCGGAGCCACCGGACGAGGGCCGCCTTCCGGATCGGCACGTTCAGGTCGATCGGCGACGTCATGGGTCTTCAGGCCCCTCCAGGCGGTAGGTGACTTCTGCCATCACACTCCTACAACTGCTTCCCGCCGCAGACTCCGACGGGGACAAGGCGTGGTCGCATCACCGAAACCTAACGGCGCATCGGTCACCGCTGCGAGAGACGTTCGCGCGTAACTGCGCCCGGACCGTGGATGTCAGGAGGTGCGCGGTGCCACCAGGCCGGATTCGTAGGCGAGGACGACGAGCTGGGCGCGGTCGCGGGCGTGGAGCTTGACCATGGCCCGGTTGATGTGGGTTTTCGCGGTCAGTGGGCTGATCACCATGCGGGCGGCGATCTGGTCGTTCGACAGGCCCTGCGCGACCAGGGCGACGGCCTCGCGTTCGCGGTTTGTCAGGTCTTTCAGCGCCGTGTCGGTGCCGCTGTTGAGCGGTTGGGTGACGTACCGGTTGATCAGCTTGCGGGTGATCGACGGTGCGAGCAGGGCGTCACCGCGGGCGGCGACGCGTACGGCGTGCAGGAAGTCTTCCGGCTGGATGTCCTTGACGAGGAATCCGGCCGCGCCGGCGCGGAGCGCGTTGAAGACGTACTCGTCCAATCCGTAGTTGGTCAGGATGACGACGTGCACCCGCGCCAGGGACGGGTCCGCGGCGATGCGCCGGGTCGCTTCGATGCCGTCGATGACCGGCATCTGAATGTCGATGAGTGCGATGTCGGGCAGGTGTTGCCTGGCCAGCGCCAGGGTCTCGCTGCCGTCGGCGGCCTCGGCCACCACCTCGATGTCGTCCTCGACGTCAAGGAGCGCGCGGAATCCGCTGCGAATGAGCGGCTGGTCGTCGACCAGCAGGACACGGATCATGGTGTTTGATCCACAGGTAGTTCGGCCTGGACGGTGAAGCCGCCCTCGCTGCGCGGTGCCGCCCGCAGGTGACCTCCGAGGGCGGTGACTCGTTCGCGCATCCCGAGCAGCCCGACGCCGTGCACCGGCGCGGTGTCCGACGTGGCCTTGCCGTCGTCATCGACCCGGATGACCAGGGCGTCGGGACGGTAGTCGATTCGGACCGACGCGGTAGCGGCGGCGGCGTGACGGGCGATGTTGGTCAGAGACTCCTGAACGATCCGGTAGGCGGTCCGGTCCACTGCGGCCGGCACGTCGTTACGGCGTCCCTCGATCGTCAGCTTCGCGTCCAGGCCGGTCGTCCGGGCCCGTCGCACCAGCTCCGGAACGTGGTCGAGCCCATGCGGCGGGTTCTTGTCGTCGTCGCGCAGCGCCTCCAGGGTCGCGCGCAGTTCCCGGGCCGCCTCACGACCGGCCTCCCGGATCGCCAGCAGGGCCTCAGGCACCTGTTCCCCCCGCTTGCGGGCCAGGTGGACGGCGACTTCGGCCTGCACCTTGATGACGGAGATCTGGTGGGTGAGCGAATCGTGCAGCTCCCGCGCGATGTGCAGCCGCTCCTCGTTGGCGCGGCGCCGCGCGGTCTCCTCACGGGTGTGCTCGGCCGCATCCGCCCGGCGCTCGGCCTGCCGCAACGCTTCACCCGCCGCACCGGCGGCGATCAGCCAGGCCAGCTCCAGGGCGCCACGGGACTGCGTGAACGCCTCGCCCACGGGCCAGTCGTAGGGAGACGCGAGGATCGCGAGCGGAAGAGTAGCCAGCATGATCACCGAACCCGCCACCGTGACGATGCGGTGTCCCGCCCGTACGGCGGCATACACCGCGAACAGATACGCGACGGCAGGTACGTCGAAACCGACCGCCTGGTAGCCCAAGGCGCACAACCCGGTCACAGCCAGAACGGGAACCGGAGCCCAGCGGCGCGCGGCCAGCGCCAGACCGCCGGTTATCAACAACGCGTAACCCAGCAGGTCGAGATCCGTGGAGGGGTGTTGCCTGGACAGCCCCGCGACCATCAGGGTCGTCGCCACGCCAACGGCGATCACCCAGTCGCTGGCGCCGATCCGTCCCCTGCTCACACGTGCACCCTAGCCAGAGGTTTGGGCGGGCAACTCCTGCGTGCAGATGATCAGCCTCCTACCGCACACGCGGTAGCTTCGCGCCCCCTGCGGCGTCTGCGGCAGCCGGCTACGGCCTTGGCGGCAGCGCGAATTGTCTGCGTCCGCACAACGACCGATGGTGGGTCCAACGGACATGATCAGCGACGTCCAGTCGTAGGAGAGAAGGAGTACCTCATGTCCGTACGACACCTGCCTGCCGCCGGCGCTGCCGCCCTGCTCGGAGTATTGGGGCTTGCCACACCAGCAGCCGCGAACGTCTTGGTCCAGCCGGCCGCCGCCACTGCTTACACGATGACCGCCGGGCGTTTCTGGTCCTTGGTGGCCGCGCTACTGGGACTGGCCGGCGTGGTCATCGGCGGGCTGGCTCTGGCCCGGTCCGCCGGTCGTATCGGCGCCGGGGGGAGGGGCGCCATCCTGGCCCTGGCGGCGGGGCTGGCCGGTGCCGTCATCGGCGGGCTGGTTGTGGCCGCCGCCGACGGGGGTCCCGGCACCGGCTACGGAATAGTCGGAGGCTTCGTCGCCCTGGTGGTGGGACTGATCGCCATGGTCCTCGGCGGGCTGGCTCTAGCGCGCTCCCGCCGCGCCGGCTGAGCCGCTGACCGGCTGACCGGCTGACCGGCTGTGAACTCGAGCGCGCCCCGGCTTGCCCGAAGACCAAGCGTCGCCGCCCAACGAGCAGCTCCTCAAGTCGTGGCTCGGCGGTGTGGAGCCAGGGTGCGATCTATGCGTTCGGCGAGCCAGCTGTGTAGCTCGCCGGTCCCGTCGATAGCCCACGTCAGCAGGGCGCCACAGTAGATCGCGTACAGGCTGTCAGCGAGCACTTCGCACCGGTCGACCACGACGTCGCCATTCTTCGCGGCCTCTTCCAGCAGGGTGGTGAGTTCCGCCCGTAGGGACCGGCTGAGGTCCGCCGCGTGTCTGTGCAGATCCGGGTCGGTGAGGTCCAGTTGCAGGAACGCGAGGTTGTTGGCCACGCCCTCTCGAGTCGTGATCGGACCAGGCAGCGAGACGAGCGCTTTGCGGATCGCCTCCAACGGTCCGGGCGTAGCTGCTCGCGCGTCCTCGAAGATGCTGGCGACGCCGGCCGCTTCCCGGGAGGCAAAGGCGACCAGGAGGGCGCGCTTGGAGCCGAACCTCTGGGTCAGGCCCGGCGCGGACAGACCGGCTCGGCGCGCTACCGCCGCGAGAGTTAGCCCCGATGGGCCTACCGCAGTGACCACATCGGCAACAGCATCGAAAATTGCTTCGTCGCTGACGGAACGTGGACGTCCGGTCATGCCGACCACCTCAGAACCTTTACTTTACGAACGACCGTAAATTATTGTCTGTCGGCATGGCCATACAGCCCGACGCGACATATGCCTCCAACCACACCGGAAGGCGCCGCTTCGTCATCGTCCTGATCTGTGCGGCTCAGGCCATGCTCATCGTGGACGTCGTTGTCGTCAACGTCGCGTTGCCGTCGATCCGGAACGGTCTCGCCATCCCCGATGATCACCTCCAGCTCATCTCCGTCGCTTACACGCTGACCTTCGGCAGCCTACTGATCGCGTTCGGCCGGGCCGGTGATCTGCTCGGTCGCCGCCGGTTGTTCCTCCTCGGCCTCTCGCTGTTCACTCTCGCCTCGCTGTTCACTGGTCTAGCCCAGAACGAATGGCAACTGATCATCGCCCGAGCCGGGCAGGGTGTCGGCGCGGCGATGGTCGCACCGACGGCCCTGGCGCTGTTGACTACTGCCTTCGAACAGGGAGCCAGGCGAAACCGTGCACTCGGCTACTGGGCGGCGGTGAGTTCAGCGGGTGCAATCGGCGGGCAATTACTCGGTGGACTGATGACCGACACTCTCGGCTGGCGATGGATCTTTCTCATCAACGTTCCAGTCGGCGTCGTCACCGTCATCGCCGGCTGCTTCGTTTTCGCCGAGAGCCGCGACGACCGTCGGCCCTCCCTCAACCTACGCGGCGCGGTCCTGCTCGTCATTTCGGTGGCGTGCGGAATGCTCGCGATCACCCGGTTCGCCGAGGGCGGGCACAAAGATGAGGGAACATTTCTGCTGGTGGCGGCTGCCACCGCCTTGGTGGCGTTTATCATGGTGGAGCGTCGTCACAACACGCCGATCTTCGATCCACGACTCATCCGCAGGGGCAACGTGGTGGCTGCAAACGCGCTTCTTGCCGTGAATGCAGGGACGCTCGGAGGCACTCTGTTCTTTACGACGCTCTATTTGCAGCTGGTTCTCGGTTACTCACCTATGGAGGTGGGGTTCGCGTTTGCCCCCATCACGCTACTTATTCTCATCATTTCGCCACGGGCCGGCGCTCTCATCACCCGATATGGCGCCCGCCTACTCGTGCTGATCGGGTTCTGCCTGCTCGCTGGTGGAATGCTCCTACTCGCCCGAGTCCCGACGAACGGCAGCTACCTTCGAGACGTACTACCGCCGCTGTTTCTTCTCGCCATTGGCAGTGGTCTGTCATATGCCCCCACGTTTGCTGCAGGCACGGCGGGCGTTCCGGACCACGACCAGGGCCTGGCATCCGGACTACTCAACTCCGCACAAGAACTCGGCACAGCAGTTGGTGTCGCGGTCCTTGGCGCTCTGGCTGCTGCATCGACCATCGACACCACCGTCAACTCACTCGCTGCGGGTTACCGCACCGGACTCCTCACCGCCGCAGGTGCTTTGGTCGTCAGCCTTCTGCTCATCCGACAGGTTCCCGGCACGGGCCGAACTGCGTGATCTCGGCGAGGGTGAAACGGTCGGACCGGCGCCCCCACCATCCTCACCAGCTGCCGAACGTACGGCGGTAGTCGTTGGGTGCGACCCCGACGGTGCGGTGAAAGTGATGGCGCAGCAGGGCCGCCGAGCCGAATCCGCACTGTGTGGCGACCTCCTCGATGGTGAGTTCGGACTCTTCGAGGAGATGTCGGGCGTGAAGCACTCGTTGGGTGGACAGCCAGCGGTTCGGTGTTGTCCCGGTCTCGGCGAGGAACCTGCGGGCGAAGGTGCGTTCGGACATCTTGGCCCGGCGGGCCAGCGTCGCGACGGTGTGCTCGGCGGCGATGTTCTCGCGCATGAAGGTGAGAAGTGGCCCGAGGCTGTCCGCTGCACACTGCGGGATGGGTAGCTCGATGTACTGGCGTTGTCCTCCGTCGCGTTGGGGCGGCACCACCATCCGGCGGGCGATGGTCGTGGCGGGACCTGAACCGAGTTCGCGGCGGACCAGGTGCAGGCAGGCGTCGATCCCTGCTGCGGTCCCTGCGCTGGTGATGATGTTGCCGTCCTCGACGAACAGGACGTCCGGGTCGAGTCGGGCGTTGGGGAAGCGGGCGGCGAACGCGTCGGCGTAGTACCAGTGGGTCGCACACCGCCGGCCATCGAGCAGCCCGCTGGCGCCGAGTACGAACGCACCGCTGCAGACCGACAGCAGGATGGATCCGGCATCTGCGGCGGACCGTAGCGCGTCGAGGACTGCCGAGGGGTACTCGTCGCGGACCTTGGCCGCCGGAACGGCAACGACATCGGCACCGCTGATCGCGTCCAGCCCCGCCTCGGGGATGACCTGGACACCGATGCTGCTTCGCAACGGCTCACCCGGCCGCTCTCCACATACCCGAAACTCCATCGGCGGCACGCCCTCGTCAGTCCGGTCGATTCCGAAGACCTCACACACGACACCGAACTCGAACGGTGCGAATTCCTCGATCAGGACGACGGCAACGGTGTTGAGCATGCCCGCGAGACTAGCTGGCAGGATATTGCGGCACAACGTCAGAGCTGCCACTGGTGGCGGGATTTAGCTGGGCGCAAGCTTCATGCCATGGACGTACTCCTCGCCCTCGCCGCCATCGGATTGATCATCGTCTGGCTTGCCCGCCGCGGCGCGGCCCAGACGGGTCCGCGCTCTCGCCTTGCCGGCAGTACCGACATCATCGACCGAGACGCCGCTCGCGTGGTCGCCGACCTCCGCGCCCGCCAACCGGGCCGAGGCGACGCCCGCAGCTCCGCCGGCCCACCTTTGTAGCGTACGCGCAATGCGCAGTCCGCCCGCGGAGAGTCCAGTGGTGCATGTCACACGCCACGCGCCGTTGCCTAGCTGTTGCGAGTACGCAATACTAGTGCCGCGCACGCACTAATCCAGGACGATCGCCCGCGACGAGGACGTCGGATCATTCGCGCCTCCTGGCCCACGTTCGCACCACCCCACGTGCTCCAGAGAGGACGGTCAATGATCACGTCTGCCCAGGCTGCCAGGTTGCTGGATCGTGACATCCAGCCGGTCTACGGCCCGGAGGCGAGGCAGCTGCTCCAGGACCAGACCGTTCTGGTGACCGGTGCCGGTGGCTCCATTGGGAGCGAGATCGCTCGGCAGGCCCTGCAGCTCGGTGCCGGATGCGTCTACTTCCTCGATCAGGACGAGTACGCGTTGCACAGCCTCCAGCTCGACCTGTACGGCGTCGGGTTGCTCGATGATGAGAGGTTCGTCCTGTGTGACATCCGTGACCGGCACAGCGTCGACCGGATCTTCGCCGAGGCGAAGCCGTCGATCGTGTACCACGCGGCCGCGCACAAGCACCTGCCGCTGCTCGAGAGGTCGCCGGTCGCCGCGGTCCAGACCAACGTGCTCGGAACTCGGACGATCGCACGCGCCTGCATCGAGAACGGCGTACAGCGGTTCATCAACATCTCCACTGACAAGGCGGCACATCCGAGCTCGGTGCTCGGGATGACGAAGCGGCTCGCCGAACTCGTCACCTCGTCCGTGGCCGGCCTGGGAACGCGGGTTGCGTCGGTTCGGTTCGGCAACGTGCTCGGAAGTCGAGGCTCGTTCTTTCCCACGCTGGCGTGGCAGATCGCCTCGGGCCGGACAGTGAAGGTGACCCACCCCGACGTGTCGCGGTACTTCATGACGATTCCCGAGGCGGCCGGCCTGGTGATGGAGGCGTCGGTCCTCGCCAGTAAGGGCGAGACCTGCCTCAGGAGTTGACCCGATGGGCTGGCTGATCATCCTGGCGGCGGTGGTCCTTCTGCCGCTGCTGGCGGTCGCGGTCGACGCGATCGCTGGACTCAGATCTCGCAACAAGGAGTACGAATTTGGCGACCTGCGGAGCTCGGACTTCGAGGTCCTGGTCCCGATCTACGGCAGCGTCACCTATCTCGAGAACATCGACTACCTGTCCCAGTACGGCGGAAAGGTGGTGCTCTGCACGACTGCCGGTGAGACACAGCAATTCTACGACGAGCTCTACCGCATCTGCTTCCAGAACAACTTCCGGCTGTTCGTCGCGACCTTCGGCCGCACGGACAACGTCCACAAGCGTTCGACTTCTGGCACCATCAGGGACCGGCTGATCCGGGATGCGCTCCCGCTCGTTCAGGCGACCTACGTCGTTCCGGTCGACGCCGACACCACCACGACAGCGCCGCTGGACGCGCTCGTCGGTGAGCTGGAACGGAAGGGATACGACCTCGCCTCCGTTCGGCTGGTGCCGCAGAACACCGACACCTTGCTCGCGCGGCTGCAGGGATACGAGTACCGGTTGGCGATGCAGTTCCGGTTCCTGGCCACCTGGTTGGTCTCCGGTGCCTGCCATGTTGCGCGCACAGACGTACTCACCGATGTCATGAACCGTCACTCCCTGTTCTTCCAGGGCAACGACGTCGAGATCGGCTTGATCGCACGACTGCGCGGCTACCGTGTCGGCCACATCCCCTTCGAGGTGCCGACCGTCGTGCCGGCTTCGTTCAAGGCCTGGGTCCGACAACGGTTGGCGTGGGCCGGTGGGGAGTTCAGGCTGTTCGTGGTCAACTTCCGCTACGTCGTACGCCACCCCTTCCTCTGGGTCTATGGCGGGCTGGTCACCATCGCCCTGTTCCCGATGCGGTGGCTCGCGTTCGCGGGCCCGGGGGAGAAAGTGCTCTACTGCACCGGCCTGGTCGCGACGCTGGCCTTGTATGTCGCGCTCGTCCTGCGCCTTCACTGGCGGAACCGCAGTTGGAGCCTGATGGTGATGCCGCTCTACATGCTTGCCACCAGCATGATCATGACGCCGCTCGGCATCGCTTGGTACTGCTGGATGGCATGGAAGGACCGGAACGCCGGAGTCATCCATCCAGGCCGGGTGCGGCGTCAGTCCGAGATTCCGTCTCCACGGCCTGAACCCGCGCACGCGTGGGTACGGCACTACATCTAGGGCGACGCCGGCCCAACCACGTACCGGCGGAGGCATCCTTCGTACTCCCCGCCGTAAAGCCGGGTCTCGCTCCGATCTCATCAGGAGTTGTCACATGCGACGGATCGTCCTCATGCTTTCCGCTCTCGCGCTTGCCGGCTGCGGACTTGACCCCACCGGGTCGAGTCCACCGGTCGAGCCGCACACCGCGTCGTCCGCCGCATCGCAGAAGCCGACCGCCAAAGCCGAACCGACAACGACCCCGACGCCGAGCTCGACATCACGTGCGGCAGCAAGAGCCGGGCAGGGGGAGCGGTCCGGCTGGTCGCAGGTGGTCGACATCGTTGACGGAGACACGATCAAGGTCAGCGCAGGCGGGGCGATCGAGACCGTCCGGCTGATCGGCCTCGACACGCCCGAGACAAGGCATCCCGACAAGCCGGTCCAATGCTTTGGACCGGAGGCCACCACCCACGCGCGTGATCTTCTCGAGGGCGAACAGGTCAGGCTCGAGACAGATGCCACCCAAGGGCGGCTGGACAGGTACGGACGCACACTTGCATACCTGTGGCTGCGCGACGGGCGACTGATCAACGAAACCATGATCTCCGACGGATACGGTCGCGAATACACCTACGACAAGCCATACCGCTACCAGTCAAGACTTCAGGCCGCCGAACGTGCCGCACGAAAGTCGATGACAGGACTGTGGAAGGCGTGCCAGGCCAGCCCCAAGCCGCCTGCTCCGAAACCGGCAGCTCCGGAACCGGCACCTCCGAAGCCAGTGCCCGCACAGTCGGTCGACAAGCGCTACGACACCTGTGCCGAAGCGAACGACGCGGGCCTCGGGCCCTACGTGCGAGGTCAGGACCCCGAGTACGACTGGTACCGCGACGCCGACAGCGACGGCATCGTCTGCGAGACCTGACCAGGCGAGGCTCTTGGCGGTCAGAATCCGCGCCGGTTGCCGTTCGAGCTGCGGACGTACGGCGGTTCCAGGATCTCGCGCTGGCGTGGTGTGCAGTTCTTCACCATGTCGTCTGGCCAGCCGTCCTCGAAGGCGCCCCATGTCGAGTTGCCGGGGGAGAACTTGTACAGCAGGGAGATCCTCGGATGTGACCCGGTCCACGGTGCGGAGCCGTGACACATGGCCTCGGTGAAGATGAGGGCGTCGCCGGCCCGCATGGGCACGGTCACCGTGTGCGAGCTGTCTGTCCAGTCGACGATCTGGCTCGGCGAGGGGAACGCGGACTTGTGACTGCCCGGCACACAGGCGAAGCCGCCGTCACCGGGTCCGCAGTCGGTGAGCGCAAAGGTCACGACGGTGAGGCCGCAGGAGATCCGGCCGTTCTGCACGTGGTAGTAGCCGTGTGGGGTGAACGGCTCTCCGCCGTGATGCAACCGCTGCGCTTCGCCACCGGTCGACTTGAAGATCGGATACACGTGGTCCAGGCGGAAGTGTGGGCCGAGCCATTCGGACAGGTACGGCTCGATGCGTGGGTGGTCGATCAGGTCCCAGAAGGCGCGTCCGAGCGAGAGGATGTCGCCCTGGTGCGAGGTCTGTCCTGGCACCGAGGTGTCCCACCATCCGGTCTGCTCCAGCAGCCGTCGCAGCTCGGCCACAGTGGCCGGGTCCAGGACCTGGGGCAGCACGAGGTAGCCCTGGCAGTCGAACAGATAACGGTCCATCTCCGAGACACTCATCGGCAAAACCCAGCTCCTTCGGCGAGGTCCGACGGCAACGCCGTCCACTCTCCGCGACGCTCACGCACGGGGTCAAGCGATCGGGGCAGGCACACCGGGTGCGCGGCCCATGCCCGTGGCCAGACTGGCCGATCCTGGCAATGGTCGGCGTCTTCGCCCGACCGCGACGTGTCCACCCGGTGTCCAGTCACCGCGGGGTGAGTCGGATCACCGGGTACTCCCGGTCGGACTTTGCTTGGTACTTCGCGATGCGGGGCTGGGCGGCGGCGATACGCTGCCATGCCTGCTCACGGTCGGCGTCCTCGAGCCGGTGCGGTATCACCGGGACGGCATCGCGACCGGGCAGCTCGATCGACGCTCGGTCGGAGTTCGCCATCAAGTTGACGTACCAGTCCGGGTGCTGGCTCCCACCGCCCGATGCGACGATCAGTCGGGCGTCATCGCCGTCAGCGAACCACGCCAGGGGCGTTTCCCGCGGCTGCCCGTGTCGGCGACCAACCGTGTGCAGGATCAGTACGTCCATGCCCATGAACGTGCCGCGGCCACGTCGGATCCCCCGGCTCATGCGAGCGTTCATTTTCCGCTGCATCCACCGTGAAAACGTTCCGGGCGTACCAGGCCCGCGCCGTGCACGACTGCCTGCCTGCTGTTTCTGTGTCATTTACTACCTCCAGTAAGTCCATCCGTCTGGCGACACAGTCACGCTAGGTGCGGCTCGGTGGCCGGCGCTTCTCGATTCCTGATCGGTCTGGTCGCCTGCCTCGCCGCGCATCAGCTCGAGAGGCTCTCGAAGGGAGCGCCGCCCTGGCACGGCCGTTCTCGGGCACCGCCAGGTCGGCGGGCGTGATCCCGACGCAGCCGCCCCTCTGCCTCCCGACGTGCGATGGAAATTTGCTGTGAATCGATAGCCATGGCAACGGGTTCAGGTCAGGCCAGGTGGCGAGGTGAACGGGGCGACGGCGCTCGGGCGAGGCTTTTCGTCGCAGAGCGATGAGAATTGCCGCCGAGCCAGGTCATATACGTCAGACTGGCGGACACTCGCGGCCCGCGTCGATGTCTGGCGGGCGAGAAAGGGGAGACGAATGACCGGTGTACGGCTCCTGGTTGGCACACGTAAGGGTGCATTTGTCCTGACCTCGGACGGCAAGCGGCAGGACTGGCAGGTCGCCGGGCCGCACTTCGGCGGGTGGGAGGTCTATCACGTCAAGGGCTCACCCGCAGACCCCGACCGGTTGTACGCCGCACAGAGCGGCGGGTGGTTCGGTCAGGTGATCCAGCGTTCCGACGACGGAGGCGCCACGTGGACGCCGGTCGGGAACGACTTCACCTACGACGGCGTACCCGGCACCCACCAGTGGTACGACGGCACTCCTCACCCGTGGGAGTTCGCGCGCGTCTGGCACTTCGAACCCTCGCTGTCAGATCCCGACTCCGTCTACGCCGGTGTCGAGGACGCCGCTCTGTTCCGTACGACCGACGGCGGCCAGACCTGGCACGAGCTCCCCGGTCTGCGCGAACACGGCTCCGGGCCCTCCTGGCAGCCGGGAGCCGGCGGGATGTGCCTGCACACGATCCTTCTCCATCCGAGTGATCCCGAACGCATCTTCGTCGCGATCTCCGCGGCCGGTGCGTTCCGCACCGATGACGCCGGCAAGACATGGCTGCCGATCAACCGCGGCCTGAAGTCCGAAGGAATCCCCGACCCCGAAGCCGAGGTCGGCCACTGCGTCCACCGACTCGCGATGCACCCCTCCCGCCCCGACGTGCTCTTCATGCAGAAGCACTGGGATGTCATGCGCAGCGACGACGCCGGCGCCACCTGGCACGAGATCAGCGGCAACCTGCCGACCGACTTCGGGTTCCCGATCGGCGTGCACGCACACGAACCCGACACGATCTACGTCGTCCCGATCAAGAGCGACTCCGAGCACTACCCGCCCGAGGGGAAGCTTCGTGTCTACCGCAGCCGTTACGGCGGGAACGACTGGGAACCACTGACGCAGGGCCTGCCCCAGAGCAACTGCTATGTCAACGTTCTTCGGGACGCGATGGCCATCGACACGCTCGACTCCTGCGGTGTGTACTTCGGGACCACAGGCGGACAGGTCTACGGCTCGGCCGATGCCGGAGACAGCTGGACGCCCATTGTCCGGGACCTGCCGGCCGTCTTGTCGGTCGAGGTCCAGACACTGCCATGATCCGCGTCGTACTCCCTGCCCACCTTCGCACTCTCGCGAAGGTGGGACGCGAGGTGGAGCTGCCGCTCGACGGTCAGGCCACCACCCAGCGCATGGTTCTCGACGCGCTCGAGGCACGCTATCCGACGTTGCGTGGGACGATCCGGGACCCGGCGACCGGCAAACGCCGTGCGTTCGTACGCTTCTTCGCCTGCAAGCAGGACCTCTCGCACGAGCATCCCGACACCCCTCTGCCCGACGCAGTGATCCAGGGAGCCGAGCCATTCCTGGTCATCGGCGCCATGGCGGGCGGATAGCCGGCTGTTCGGTCCGTCGGCGGGCCGACTCGGCGATGCCCTCAGGCGACATCCCGTAGGGACGCGGTCTTCGCCGACCACGAAGGGTCCATCAGGACGGGCGGGGGGCGCGCCGGTCCTTTCGCTGGGCGAGCTCTTCATCGTCGACCAGGGTGAGCATCGGCTTGCCGGGTTCGCACAGCATCGTGACGGTGAAACGGAGCGGGATGTCGTCGCGGTTGTTGCCGTCCTGGTAGTGGATGACGTCGCCTCCCGGCTCCCAGAACGCCTCACCGGCGGGTACGACGCGCTCCGGATGCCCTTCGACCTCCAGGAGCATCTCGCCTTCCAGCACGTAGCCGAACGCGGGGCCAGAGTGCCGGTGCGGCGGCGTACCAGGGTCGCCGGCCGGGAACTCTACGACCACCGTCATCGCATGTGCTCCCGTCGGGATGAAGGGCGGCTCGGCCTCCTGCACGGTGGTGAATGCCGTCTGCCATGCGGTTGATCTGGGCTTCGCCTCGGCGGTAGCAGGATCGGTGCGTGGCATGGGAGTACCTCCTTGATCGGATGGGTGTGGGTGGAGTCGGCGCGCTATCTGCCGGCCGCGATCCGGCCCGGCCAGTCGGCATACGTGGTCTCTCCGAGCACAGCGTCGTCGCCCGGCACCAGGGTGTGTTCGCCCGCCTTGGCACCGAAGTAGCGCGCGTCCGGGTCCGTGACCACCTGACGCGGATCTCCCCAGCCGGCCAGGGCGTCCCGGAAGAAATCGTCCATCCGGCTCTGCTCGGGCCCGGCAATCTCGACCCTGCCGTTCAACGGCGTTCCCATCGCGACCATGGCCACCGCCTGGGCTACATCGTCGCCTGCGATGGGCTGGAAGAGTACGGGCGGCATTCGGACGGTCCCGTCCTCCGTGGCGGTGTCGGCCATGCGGCGAACGAACTCGAAGAACTGCGTCGCGCGCACAATCGAGTACGGGATCGACGAGTCCGCGATCAGGGTCTCCTGAGCGAGCTTCGCCCGGAAGTAGCCGCTGTCGGGTAGCTGCCCCGTCCCCACCACGGACAGCGCGACATGGTGGCGTACGTCGGTCGCTGCCTCCGCCGCGAGCAGGTTGCGGGTGGAGGTCTCGAAGAACTCCAGAACCGCGGTGGCTTCGAAGGACGGGGAGTTCGCCACGTCGATCACCACGGCCGCGCCGGCCAGGGCTTCCGCCAGCCCTTCGCCGGTCAGGGTGTCGACGCCGGTGCTCGGCGCTGCCGCAACCACCTCGTGGCCGGACGCGCCAAGCCTGGTGACAAGCTTCGACCCGATGAGTCCAGTGCCGCCGATAACGACGATCTTCATCACACGCCTCCCCTCTCGAAAAGGGGGGCACGGTGCAAGCAACGGAATGACACTGCCCACGTTACCGGGGGCTCCCTGCCGTCCGGATCGCCCGGAATCTGCGTAGACGGGTTGACCCGACCCGGATGAGATGTCCTACTATCTAAATTAGATAACAGGGTTTCATAATTGGTATGGAGTTCTCCTGTCCGCAGTGGATCCGGCCGGCGCGGCCGTGCGACAGGCCAACGCGGCGGCCTGCCTGGCAGTGCTGCGGGACCACGACGGCCCGCTCACCATTGCCGAACTCGCGGTCGCGACCGGGCTCGCGCGACCGACCGTCGAAGCGGTGATCGGTGACCTGCTCGAGACGGGTCCGGTTCGGCCGGCTCGTCCGCGGCGCAGTCCAGGAGCCGGCCGTCCTGCGCGGGCGTACACCTTCACCGCCGGAGCCGGGCGGGTCGCCGGGATCGACATCGGTAGCGGCAGTGTCCGGGTCCGGATCGCCGACCTGGCCGGCGAGATCGTCGGGCGGGCGGAGGCGATCGTGCCCGCCGGAGTCGACGGCTCCGGTCGGCTCCGGGTCGTTCGCGACACTGTCCGTCAGGCGATCCGCGCCTCGGGGGCAGACCCGGCCGACCTGCGCGCCGCTGGGCTCGGCGTACCAGGGATCCTTGATCACGACGGCCGGATCACCCAGAGCCTGGCGGTGCCCGACTGGGTCGGTGTCGACCCGGCCGACCGACTCTCGGCGTCCTGGGGCTGCCCGGTGCTGGTCGAGAACGACATCAAGCTGGCCGCCCTGGCCGAGCAGCGGCTCCGGGCCGAGCCGGCCGGCGCCGCCAGACCTGCATCCGGCGCCGCAACGGACAACGACCTGGTCTTCCTCCAGATCGGCCACCGGATTTCGGCGGCGTTGGTCATGAACGGCGCGATCCTGCAGGGCCGGCACCGGTTGGCCGGCGAGCTGGGCAGCCTCCGCGGCATGCGGTGGACCGAGTCCTCGCTTCGCGGCCGGCTGCGCTGGCGCACCGCACGCACCGGGCAGCAGGTGTTTGCCCGGGCCCGGGAGGGTGATCGGCGTGCCACGGCGGAGATCACCGAGTTCTGTGCCGAGATCGCACCGAAGATCGCCATCATCGCGTTGACCGTCGACCCGGCGTTGATCGTCATCGGCGGCGGGCTGTCCCGGGCCGGCGACGACCTGATCGTCCCGTTGACCGAGGCCGTTCACCACATGTTGATGACCGACGGCAAGCCAGTGATCACCACCTCGCTGCTGAAGTCCAACGGCACCCTCTGCGGCGCCCTCGGCTCCAGCTTCGAGACTCACTCGCCCCAGATTCTCGGCGTTGCCCGTGTGCCGCCTCGCTGGCATCGCTGGCCCGGCACCTTCGACGCACCTGTCTCCGACGTACTCGTTTCCGGCGCCTCCACATCCGGCGCCCCCACATCCGGCGCCCTCACATCCGGCGCCTCCACATCCGACGCACCGCCCGTACCCACCCGATCGACGACTGTTCCTCACCGTCCAAAGAAGGGGATGGCCAGATGAAGTTCGGATTCAGCTCCTACAGCTTCCATCAGCGGCTCAGCACGGGGGCGATGACCCTGTTCGATGTGATCGACTGGGTGGCTGACAGCGAAGGCGAGCACCTCGAACTCGCCTCGATCTATTCGGGCGCGGACAGCCCGGTGCCCAATACCGACTCAGATCCCGCCTTCGTCGACAAAGTAGTCGAACACGCGGGCCACCGTGGGGTCACGCTGTCCAACATGGCGATCGGCGCGAGTTTCCTCGGTGACGACGCCGAGAACGCGGCCGAGGTGGAACGGGTCAAGGCCCACGTCGATCTGGTCGAACGGCTGGGCATCGCGATGATGCGACACGACGTGGTCCGCCATGGCGGGATCGAGGGCGACGACACGCCGGTGTTCGAGGCCGCACTGCCGAATATCGTCAAGGCCAGCAAGGAAATCGCGCAGTACGCGGCGACCAAGGGCGTCACGACCAGCCTGGAGAACCACGGCTTCTTCGTCCAGAGCAGCGACCGGGTGCGCCGGATCGTGCATGCCGTCGACGAGCCGAACTTCAAGACCACGCTGGACATCGGGAACTTCCTCTGCGTCGACGAGGATCCGACCGTCGCAGTCCCGGCCAACCTGCCGTACGCCATGATCGTCCACTTCAAGGACTTCTACGTCCGGCCCGCCGACCGTAACCCAGGCGAGGGCTGGTTCCGCAGCCGGGGCGGCAAGTACCTCCGCGGCGCGATCGTCGGCAATGGCGACCTCGATACCTGGAGCGTCGCGAGATCGATCAAGGAGTCCGGCTACGACGGTTACGCCTCGATCGAGTTCGAGGGTCACGAGGACTGCCTGATCGGCTGCAGCCGCGGCATCGCCAACGCCAAGCGCATCTACGACGAAGCCTGATACCAGAACACATCACTCGAGGAGACTCATGCAGCAGGTCAAGATCGGCGTTGTGGGCACCGGTGGCATCGCCGGTTGTCATCTCAAGGCCTACCAGGGCAACCCGCGCGCGGAGTTGCTCGCGGTCTGCGACATCAACGCCGACCGAGCCACCGCGGTGGCCAAACAGTGGGGCGCCGGTCGTTCCTACAGCGACCCGGCGGATCTGTTCGCCGACCCCGACGTCGACGCGGTGAGCATCTGCACCTGGAACAACACCCACGCCGAACTGGCAGCCGCCGCGGTCGAGGCCGGCAAGCACGTCCTGGTGGAGAAGCCGATGAGCCGCACCTACGCCGAGGCGCAGAAGCTGGAGGACGTGGTGAACGCCCACGACCGCATCCTCCAGGTCGGTTTCGTCCGGCGGCACTCCGCGAACTGCCGAGTACTGAAGTCGTTCATCGACGCCGGCGACCTGGGTGAGATCTACTACGCCAAGGCCAGCTGCATCCGGCGGACAGGAAATCCGGGTGGCTGGTTCGCCAACAAGGCCATCTCCGGCGGTGGTCCGTTGATCGACATCGGCGTGCACGTGATCGACCTGTGCTGGTACCTGATGGGGTCGCCACGGGCAACCTCGGTCAGCGCCAACACGTACGAGAAGCTGGGCAACCGGTCCAACATCACCACCCTGCCGCGGTGGCAGGTGGCCGACTACGACCCGACCAAGAACGACGTCGAGGACATGGCCAATGCTCTGATCAGGTTCGACAACGGCGCATCGTTGATCATGGACACGTCGTACTCGCTGCACGCGCCGGACGACTCGCTCGTGGTTTCGGTGTATGGGGACAAGGGCGGGGCCGACCTCGAGCCGAAGCTGCAGATCGCGTCCGAGAAGCACGAGACGATCCTGAAGGTGACGCCGCAGATCGGGTTCGACTCCTTCGACCTCGACGACGGCTTCTCCCACGAGATCGAGAACTTCGTGGCAGCCTGCCTGGGCGAGGCCGAGAGCATCGCACCGGTCTGGCAGGGTGCGGAAATGATGAAGATCCTGGACGGCGTCTACACCTCCGCCGCCCAGGGCAAGGAAGTCCAGGTCTAGGGCACGGTCAGCGCGAGGAGCTGAACAGATCGGGCTCGTCGGTGTCTGCCATGTGACCACCGCAGTCGAAGAACTCCCGCATCGTCTGCGGGTCGTTGATGAGGCCGCCGTGGACGGTCAGATCACTGTCGCGGAAGCGCCGAATGAGTTCGGCGTCCCACAGCCGCGGCGGGTAGTTCAGACGGTCCATGCCGGTCGCCCGCACGAACGCGAGCGGATCGGCCAGGGGTTGGGTGACGATGGGCAGCACCACGATCGGCGCAGCCTCGTCGTGCCAGCGCGCCGAGGTCCGATGCCGCCTGGCCGCCAGCACCGAGTCCAGGCTGAAGCTCATCACCACGACCCGATCCGCCGCTGCATGGCGGCACACCGTCTCGATCACGCGCTCGGCGACCCGATCGGCCCAGCTCGCCTTCAGCTCGATGTTCAGCCGGGCCCGGCCCTGGGTCAGCTCGAGCACCTCGTCGAGGGTCGGCACCCGTTCGCCGGCGAAATCGGCGCCGTACCACGAGCCGGCGTCCAGTGCCTGGACCTCTTCAGCGCTCAACGACCGGACCGCGCCGGTGCCACTCGTCGTCCGATCGAGGTGCGAGTCGTGAATGACGACCAGCTGATCGTCGCTGGTCAGGTGCACGTCCAGCTCGAGCGCGGCCGCTCCTTTTGACAGGGCGGTCTGGAAGGCATTCACGGTGTTCTCCGGCGCCAACCGGCTCGCACCGCGATGCGCTGCGACGACGCCTTCGGTGCGGGCAAGGGACGCACTGGATGCCGTGGCTGTCATTGGTGACTCCTCGAGGACCGGGGGCGGCAGGCCGAGAGCCTATCGGCCGCCCCCACGCCTGCCTGTTGTCTCCGAGCGCCAGGCCCCGCCTGCGCGACGCGCGCGCATGCACGCGTGCGCAGCCCCGGCCCCGGCGTCTCGGCGTACGCAGGAAGAAATGTGGTTTCGCTCCATTGCCGGCACTGGTAATGTCTCGTGGCTCGTCGTACGACAGTAGTGTCGGAGAGTAGGGACCGAACCGAGCCGGTTGCGCCGCCGTCTTCGAAGGCGGCCCTGGAGCGAGGGCCCGCGCCAACTGCTGACGAGCTGCCTGACAACACCGTGGAGGCCTCCGTCATGCCCTCTACCCACCCCAGTCCCGCCGCCCATTCGCCCGGCGAGTCCGCGATCGATGCCGGGGACGATCCAGAACTCACCGCGGAGCGTGGGCACCTCGCGGCTGCTCGCGCCGCACTGGAACGCATGCACGCTGAGGTCGGTGAGACCGAAACGCCGATGATCGTGAATGCCGGCACGGACAGCTACTGGGACAACAAGTTCTATCAGTGGACGCGAGAACACCGCGCCGAGGTCTTGTTGGACCAGCCGCGGATCCCGCTGTTCTTCGGGCGACTGGACTGTGAGCCCGGCGCGGTGTTCGACCGCGTGGAGCGTGGGACCGCATCCGGGCCAGGAGCCGGTGGCGAC
Source organism: Actinopolymorpha sp. B11F2 (assembly GCF_040195635.1). Taxonomy (NCBI): domain Bacteria; kingdom Bacillati; phylum Actinomycetota; class Actinomycetes; order Propionibacteriales; family Actinopolymorphaceae; genus Actinopolymorpha; species Actinopolymorpha sp. B11F2. Next base: position 35,198 of record NZ_JBEFTX010000019.1, read on the forward strand.
GTCGACCGGATCTACATCGGCCGGCGGCACATCCGAGAGCCGGACGGTACGCCGCTGGTGATCGACTGGCGGGCGCCGGTCGCCGTACCCTTCTACCGGGCCGGGCCAGCCGATCCCCAACGCGTCCTGGAGCGCCGCCGCCACGGCTTCTCCCACGAACCCGGCCCGAGCGGATACGTCGAGTTGACGGCGTACGAGGACGAGCTGGTGAGCGGCGCCTCGATGGCTGCCGCGGAAGGCTTCTCGCACCTGGTGACGGCGGAGATCGAGCGGCCACGGTCGGGTCCGATGCGCGACATCGTGGCGACGATCCAGGCCGACCAGGACGTGCTGGTCCGCGCCCCCCTGGACACCACGATCTGCGTGCAGGGAGCACCCGGGACCGGCAAGACCGCGGTCGGTCTGCACCGGGTCGCCTATCTGCTGTACGCCGAACGAAGCCGGCTGGCCCGGGACGGCGGAGTCGCCATCGTCGGTCCGAACCGCTCGTTCCTGGCCTACATCCGGCATGTCCTACCCGCGCTCGGCGAGGTCTTCGTCCAACAGCTCACGTTCTCGGATCTGATCCGACGCTACTTCCCCGACCACGCGATGGCGGCTGAGGAGGAGTCGGCCGTGACGGTCACGGTGAAAGGCGACGCCCGGATGGCAGCGGTCCTGCGGCGCGCGCTGTGGTCCGGTGCCCGGGTCGGCGACGAGGTGGAGGCGCTGGTCTACAGCAAGGGAGCGAGTCGCTTCCGGGTACCTGACTACGAGGTGCGCGAGATCGTCGCGGGCGTCCTCGAGACCGCCACCCGCTACGCCGCCGGCCGCACCACCCTCGCGCAGCGCCTTGCTCACGTGGTGCTGGTGCGCATGGAGCAGCGCGGTGGGACGCCCGACGATCGGACCCAGAACGCGGTGGCCAGGTCGGCTCCCGTCAAACGGATCCTCAGTCAGGTGTGGCCGCAGCGTACGCCGGAACAGGTGCTGCACCGGCTCCTGTCCGACGCCGAGTTCCTCGCCGACATGGCCGGCGACGAGCTCACGGCCGAGGAACAGAAAGCCCTGCTCTGGCCGAAGCCCTACCGGTCGGTGAAGTCCGCCCGCTGGTCCGAAGCAGACCTCGTACTCCTGGACGAACTGGGGGAGCTGCTCGAGAGTGGTCCCCGCCGCGGCCACCTGGTGGTCGACGAGGCGCAGGACCTCTCTTCGATGCAGCTCCGCGCGCTGGGCCGGCGCTGTCGTACGGCGACCGTCCTGGGCGACCTCGCCCAGGCCACCACCCCGTACGCCTCGACCTCCTGGCGGAGCGTGCTGGACCACCTGGGGGCGGGCGAGTCCGCCGAGCTGGTGGAGCTGACCCGCGGCTTTCGGGTCCCGGCCGCGATCATCTCCTACGCCGCCAACCTGCTGCCCGCACTGCAGCCAGACCTGGCCGAGCCGGTGAGCCTCCGGCGTGCGACGGGTGCACTGGAGGTCACCGCGGTCGACGGGCCCGAGGTGGTTGCCGAGGACATTGTCCAAGCCTGCTTGCGGATCGACGAACAGGGTGGGCGCGCGGGCTCGATCGGCATCATCGCCGCCGATGCGGAGATCGAGCAGGTCTTCGACCAGCTCGCTGTCGGTTCCGCCCGATCTCGCTTGGACAGGGTCGGGTTGGCACCCGGAATGCTCGGCCGCACCGAGAACGCGTTGGAGCACTTCCGGCTGGTGTGCGTGCCGGCCTCGCTGGCGAAGGGCCTGGAGTTCGACGGCGTCGTCGCGGTCGAACCAGCCCGCATCGTCGACGCCGAACCACGCGGGCTGAACCGGCTGTACGTCGTGCTCACCCGCGCGGTGTCCGCGCTCGTCGTACTGCACGCCCGGCCGTTGCCGGCCGAACTCGTCGGGTAGGCGGGTGGCGCTCTATGCGGCCTCGTCAGGACCGGTCCCACTGACAAGGCCGTTCCACGACCATTGCGGGATGCGCAGCCCGTCCGGGACGTCATCGGCGGAACGGTGGAAGCGGGACATCGTGGTGGTCGTCGCCCACGCGAAGTAGTCGTGCAGCACCTGTCGGAGCCGGTCGTCGCTGGCGAGACCGACATCGGAGAGTGCCTGATCGAAGCAGGCGATCGCGCGGCGGTCCATCTCCTCGTGCGGACCGTTGCCGCTGTGGGTCCGCACCACCGAGGTCTCGTCGCCGTAGGAGTCGGAGTAGGTCGTCGGGCCGCCGAGTGCCTCGGCCCAGTAGGCGGCGAGCCGCTGGCTGTGGTCGGGGTGGAACCCGTGGCTGAACGCATGGCTGACCACGTCGTCGGCCATCACCCTGGCATGCCATGCGCTGGCCAGGCGGAGCAGACCGTCGGCACCGCCCGCGGCTTCGTACACCGTCTGCATGGCCCACACTATGGCACGCCGAATGGACAGGAGCGTGGAAAGTCGGTTGCTGATCTTGGTGGCTGTGCTAGCGTGCCGGCCGTATCCGATCGCGTCACCCGGACGCGATCGCCGCCCCTCGTTCTTGGCGGCCATACACCCTCACTGAGAGAGGTATGGCATGCCACGAGTCGCGGCCTTCCCGCTCATTCGTCGTTACGCACTGCACGCGAGGTACCTGTGGGCCTGCGGTCCGGGGCTTTGCCTGCTGTGCGTACTCCTCACGTTGGTCTCTGCCGGAGCGAGTGCGGTGTCGCTCGTCACCACCGGCCAGTTGATCTCCGCGTTGTCGGGGCGCGAGTCGAGCGCTGTCGCGTGGACGATCGCCACCGCTGTGTCACTACTCCTGGTCCCGATCGCGTCGTCGATCCTGGCGTTCACGAGCCGGCTGCTCTCCACCCGCTTCACGGTGACGCTGTGCGACGCCACCATGGAAGTGGGCCTCCATCCGTACGGCATCGCGCATCTCGAAGGCCCGCGCACGACCGGTGAGCTCGAGACGGTCGGCGAGGCTCCGCGGGACTGGCTGTTCCAGGCGGGCATCGACGCCGCCTGGACCCTGCTCGCCATCCGGCTCGGTGGGATCGGAGCGTTCGTCGTCCTGGCGACCTGGTCGTGGTGGGCACCGGTCCTGTTGGCGGGCACGTGGCTGCTCTACTCGCGCGCGTTCAGCCGATGGAGCAGCACGATCTTCGACGGCCTGCTCGAACTCACCGGCAACGACCGCAGGCGTGCGTCGTACCTACGAGATCTGCTGATCGGTACGAGTGCGGCGAAGGAGGTCAGGCTGTTCGGACTGACCGGCCTTCTGCTCACCCGTCACGTCACAGCGTGGAACAACGCCCAACACCTCGTTTGGGCCAACCGGAACAGTTCGGTCAAGGGCACGCTGCTGGTCCTCGTCGCACCCATGGCCGCGGGCGCGACGATCCTGGTCGCTCTGATAGTCGACGTCGAACGTGGCGTTGTCGGTGCCGGTCTGTTGGTCACCCTGCTGCAGGCCGTGTCGGCGATGGCGGCGTTCGGCCCGCACACCGATCCACAGACCGCGCTGGCCCACACCATGTCGCGGATCAGCGTGCTCGATCGGATCCGGAGCGAGCAGGGCCTGCCGCACCTACCCCAGCCGGCCCGCCGGCCGATCACCACCGCGCCGAGAGAGCAGCCGGAGGAGCCGGTTCCGGCGGCCATCAGGCTCGTCGACGTCGCGTTCACCTATCCGTCGGCGGAGCGGCCGACGCTGAACGGGCTGGACCTGGAGGTTCCGGCCGGCCAGTCGCTCGCGCTGGTCGGTGTCAACGGCGCCGGCAAGTCGACACTGATCAAGCTCCTCTGTGGGCTCTACCGCCCGGACGGCGGCTCGATCCGCGTCGACGGTGGCGACCCCGGCACGGACGAGGCAGCCCGCAGACGGCTCGCGGTGATCTTCCAGGACTTCGTTCGCTACCACCTGCCGTTGCGGGACAACGTCGGCGTCGACCTGGATCAGCAGGTTGTGGAGCGCGCGCTGCGTGACGCCGGTGGCGACGAGATCGTGGGGCGACTCGAGGACGGCATCGAGACCGTGCTGTCGGCGGAGTACGACGGCGGAACGGACCTGTCCGGCGGGCAGTGGCAGCGGATCGCCCTGGCCCGGGCGCTCGCGGCACTCGGTACTGGCGCCGGGGCGCTGGTCCTGGACGAGCCGACCGCGGCGCTCGACGTCCGGGCCGAGGCCGCATTGTTCGACCGGTTCCTCGCAGTGGCGCGCGGTGCCACCACGATCCTGGTGAGCCACCGACTGTCCAGTGTCCGGCGTGCGGAACGGATCGTCGTGCTCGCGGACACCGGAGCCGGCGCTCGCATCGTGGAGGACGGCGACCACGCCGAACTGCTCCGCGCGAACGGCTTGTACGCGGAGCTTTTCACCTTGCAGGCTTCGAGGTTCGCGGGGCAGGAGGTGTCCCGGTGATCAGGGTCGCGCGTGCTCTGTGGCTCGTCGTGTCCACCTCTGTCCGGGTCGACCCGTGGCGGTCCGTGCTGTGTCTGACGGAGTCGACGGGCGTTCTGATGGACGTGCTCCAGCCGTTGTTCCTCGCCTGGCTGGTGAGCGGAGCGGTCGATCGTGACCTGCGGCAGATGACGTGGGCCGCGGGTGCATTCCTCGGCTCGGTCGCGGCCGACAAAGCACTCTGCATGATCGGCGTCAACGCGCGGATCCGGCAGCTGGAACGGGTCAGTCACGTGTTCGGAGCCCGCGTCGCCGAGATCACGGCCCGGATACCGACGCTCGACCATCTCGAGTCGCCGCGTTATCTCGACCAGGCACAGATGCTGCGGGAACGCAGCGGCAGCCTCGGTGTCGCGCTGAACACCCTGCTCAACACGTTCAACGACGTGGTCCGGGTCGGCGGGACGCTGGCACTTGCCGCTACGGCGGACTGGCGAATGCTGCTGGTCGCCGCGGCCGGGCTTCCGGTGCTGCTCGCGACCCGGTGGTTCGTCGCCTGGCAGGCCACGGCCGAGGCGGAGTCCGCGCAGCCGGGGCGGTTGACGTTCCATCTGCTCGGCCTCGGGCGGGACGCGGCGGCGGGCGCGGAGGTACGGGTCTTCGGCCTCGGCGGATTCCTGCGTGAACGGCTCCTGCTCGCGGTGGCGGCGTGGCGCCAGCCGTTCGTCGTCCTCGCCCGCCGGATGGCGCTGGTCGAGACGTTGTGCAACGCGGTCTTCTTCGGCGTGGCTGGAGCCGTGCTGCTGTGGATGGTCGGGGACGTGCTCGCCGGAACGGTCCGACTCGACTCGTTCGTCCTCGCCATGCTGCTGGTCAACCGGCTCCAGTCAGGCAGCCGCGACCTTCAGGAGGCCGCCCGCACGGCCGTCGACATGATCCGGACCACGATGCGGCTGCTCTGGCTGCTCGACTACGCGAAGGAGGTGGAACGCGTCCACACCGGCACGCTCGAGCCCGGGCCCACACTCTCGCGAGGAATCGAGCTGGACGGCGTCACCTACCGCTACGCACCGCGTGATCGGCCCGCACTCGACCAGGTGTCCCTGCGGCTTCCCGCCGGCTCCATCGTCGCCCTGGTCGGTGAGAACGGCGCCGGGAAGACCACGTTGGTCAAGCTTCTCGCGGGCATGTACCAACCCACCGCGGGGCGCATTCTCGTCGACGGCGTCGACCTGAACCGGTTCGACGTCACGGCCTGGCGTCGCCGACTGTCGGGGGCGTTCCAGGACTACCTGAGGCCGGAGTTCATCGCGGCCGAGGTGGTCGGAATCGGCGATCTCGACCACCTGAGCAACCGGGGCCGGCTGCGTACGGCCGTGGAGGACGGCGCCGCCGACGCCGTCATCGCCCAGCTGCCGGGCGGTCTGGACACCCAGCTCGGCTCGGCGTGGCCCGGCGGAGTCGGACTCTCCGGCGGTCAGTGGCAGCGACTCGCGCTCGCCCGGGGGATGATGCGCGATCATCCCCTGCTGCTCGTCCTGGACGAACCCACCGCCGCGCTCGACGCCACCACCGAGCACGCCCTGTTCGAACGGTACGCCGCGGCTGCGAAAGCAGGCCGTGCATCTGGGACGGTCACGGTGCTGGTCACACACCGGTTCTCGACGGTATCGGCGGCAGACCTCATCGTTGTCCTCGATCACGGCAGGGTTGTCGAGCTCGGCAGCCATGCCGAGCTGCTCGAGGCCGACGGTCACTACGCAGAGCTCTACCGGCTCCAGGCGCGCGGTTACGCATGACGACCCGCCACGGCACCGTGAGGGCACCGGGGAGGTTGCGGTCCTCCCCGGTGGTCCCCTGGCGGTGTCGACACCGAGCCGTGCCTTGTCAGTCCTCTGCTGCGGTCCGGATGGGGCTACCGCGACGGGCGTAGGAATCGTGGTGGGGTGAAGCGGGTGAACGCGGGCGGTGCCGCTCGGTCCTGGCCGGTGACGATGTCGAGCACGAGTTGGTAGTCGGGTCCGAGCTCGGCGACGGCCGCGTTCAGCGCCCGCGGGCTGGTGTCCGGCCAGCGGCCGGTCCTTACCCGGTCGAGCAAGGTGCGGAGCTGGACGATCTCGTCGCCGGCGCTGAACGCGCAGTGCATGCCGCGGTCGACGTACAGCTGGCGGAGCTTGCCCGGATCGCCGTACCGCTGGACCTGTTCGGCGTACCAGCGTTCCTGGTCGACAATCGCACCGCCGTCACCGGTGTTGTGCATGGTGATCACCGGTACGGGTGTGTGCCCGCGAGAGAGTCCGTGCCGGAACATGAACGCCACCGCGTGCGCGTCCGGGGCGATCTTCGGTGCCCGGTCGAGCTGGCGCAGGTCCTGCTCCAGATCAGAGCCATCGAGCCCGGCCTCCCGGTAGGCGGCCTCGACCGTCTCTCGGTAGGCCGACTTCGCGAGCAGTCGGCGGTAGTCGACGCCGACGTTCCACGACGGATTCCCGCCGGTCCGCGCCTCCAGGTCCACCCGGCCGATCGGACCCAGCCCACCGAGTTGCCCTTCCACCCAGGCCGCCTGCTGCTCGAGCTGCCTGGCCAGCTCCGTCGGCTCCGGGTCGTGCGCGGAGAACCAGGTGGGGAGGTTCCCCACCGCACCGGCGAGGGCGAGCCGCGCCCGGCCCTCCGCCGACTGCCGCGCCCGCTGCGCCGCCGCGAGCAGCCGCTCCGTACTGCCCTGCGGGTCGTCCGCCCTGACCAGCTCGATGTCCTCGCCCGGTGCGAGCAACGTCTTGACCACGAAGCCGACGTCCAGCGCCGTGTTCCAGCTCCCTGGTGTGTCGTACTCCGCGCAGGTCGTGGCCACACCGTCGAACCGATGGGGGTTCCGTTCGGCAAGGACGGTCGAGATCACGCCGCCCTGCGACATGCCTGACGTCACGGTCCGGGTCGACCGACCGACGTTCTCGTCGAACCAGTCCAGCAGGGCGATCTGGTCCCGCTGCGCGTCCGCGACGGCGTACCCGAACGGGTTCTTGTAGTCCGATGCGGCCAGCGCATACCCGTGGTCGAGCAACCACGACTCGGTTTCCGGCCGGACCGACAGGGCTACCTGGTCGGGATCGAAGACGCCCTCGATGTAGTAGCCATGGCTGAAGAGCACCAGCGTGCCGTTCCAGTTCTGCGGAACCTCCACGCGGTACTCCGCGCCGTCGATCGAGCCGGCGTAGGAACGCCTTTCGCCCGAACCACTCATGCGTTCCGGGAGCGACGCGGTCGCCCCGGTCACCGGACCGGCCGCGACCAGGCCGGCCAGCAGCGCGACGAACATCGCCCTCAGCAGCATGCGTGTCTTCTGTGTTCTCCTCATGCGTTGGTGACCATCCCGGCCGCGAAAACTCATCGGCTGTGAACCGTTGAGCTCTGCGCTCAACTTGCGGGTCGTCGGTCGATGGCGCACGCTGGATGCGGAGGCGTGATCGATGTCATTGGGGGGATGATGGCTCGCACCCACCAGGAGCAGGAACCGCGCTCGTTCCTCGCCCGTCCTGAAGTCCGCCGTATCGCCGGGTTCGCCGTGCTTGCGGTGATCAGCCTGGTATTCATCTTTCAGAACACCGCACCCACAACGGTCCGGTTGCTCGTTCCGGAGGTCACGATGCCTTTGTGGGCTGCGCTCCTGATTGCGTGGGTCCTCGGCCTCCTCGCCAGCATGTTCACGCTGCATCGACGTCGCTAGCAAAGGTCGCCACGGCCAGACTCCTCACGTGCGGGTTGCCGCGTGGGGAGGCCACGGGAAATGGCCAGTGCCGCGAGCGCGATCAGTGCCAAGACAGACAGCGCTGCTCGCAAGCCGTCGAGTCTGGCCCGCGCGTTCTCTTCGACGATCGCCTCGGCCGTCGGTGCAGGCACCCCCGCAGCTTCAAGAGCGGGCTCCAGTTCGGCATCGGGGATAAATGGGATGCCACCGGCCAGCTCCACCTGCGCCCTCGACGACAGGTCCTCGGGGACCGCCGGATTGGCCTGGATTCCGGAGAAGAAGGAGGTGGTGAGCGCCGAGATCAGGACGGCGCCGGCGAGTGCCGTCCCGATGGAGGCACCCAGGTTGGTGACGGTGTTCTGCAAGCCGCCTACCTCTGCGCTCTGGGCGTCCGGAACCGCCGACACCGTGACACTTCCGAGCTGCGATGCCAAGGCACCCACGCCCAAGCCTGCGAGGAGAAGCGGCCATGTGACGATCTCGGGACCCGCACCGAAGTCGAGGGCTGCGACCAGCGCCACGATCCCCAGGAACAGTGCCAGGAAGCCGAGCCGCACCACGCGACGTGGGGAGGCATCCGGAAGGAGCTTCGGCACACCGACCGCGGCCGCCAGAAGCGTGATCGAGAGAGGAAGGAGCCGTGCACCTGTCTCGACGGCCGTCAACCCGAGCGCGATCGACAGGAAAAGCGGTACCGAGAAGAACAGTCCGGCCTGCAGCAGGTACTGGAAGAAGAATGCCGTAAGCCCGCCGCGAAGCTGTGTGTAGGCCAGTATCGCCGGGTCGAGGAGTACCGGGTTACCGCGGTCGCGACAGCGCTGCTCCCAGGCAAGAAACCCGAGCAGGACAACGCCCCCGGCGAGGATCAGCCAGATCACCGGGGACAGACCTAACCATGCCGGAGCGCTGGGCTGCGGTCTGATGAAGCCCCAGGTGCCAGAGCGGAGGATCCCATACACGATGAGGCCAAGGCCGAGCGCCGACAATACGGTGCCCACATAGTCGAGCCGAATCCCGGACTCAGGCGGAGTATCCGACATCCGCCTGACCAGGACGAGGATGCCAAGGACAACGATCACTTCTCCTGCGAACACCCAACGCCACGAGGCGTACGACGTGAGCAGCCCGCCGATGAGCGGCCCCACGGCCACCGCGATCGCACCCGCCGCGGCAACGAGGCCGTAGGCACGGGGCCGGTCACTCCGGCCGAAGTTCGACGCGACAAGCGCGACGACGGCCGGCATGATGAGCGCGGCGCCGACGCCCTCGAGCAACGACCAGCCGATCAGGAGGACCACCAGGTTTGGTGCGAGCGCCGTCGTGAACGATCCCAAGCCGTAGATGACGCATCCGATGGCGAAGGCACGCCTACGACCGATGATCTGGCCAATCTTGCCGCCAGTGATCATCAGCGACGCCATCACCAGTGTGTACATGGTGATTGCCACCTGGACACCGGTGACCGTCGTCCCCACATCTCTTGCCACCGACGCGATCGACACGTTCATCACCGAACTGTCGAGCGTCATGAGGAACTGTGCCGACGCCAAGGTCAGCAATACCAGCTGTGACGCTTCGGCGGTGCGTTCGGCTCGGCCAGTCACAGCGTCCCCTGCCATCTGAGTCCCGTCACGTCGACTGGACGAGCATTCCCGAGAACGGACACACCGACACCCACCAGCATCCAGCCAGGCGGCCGTCGTCGTACCTCTGTCCGCTCTGCGTTCGATCGGCGGCCGTGCGCGGACGGATCCGGGTAAGCGCTCTCCCACTCGTGCGAGACTGCGGTAGCTGAGCTCGCGACCATGGCCGGCGAGCATGCTCGGCCGCCCGCCGCGACGCAGGCCGAACGACGCCGACGACCACAGGGACGAGATGACCGCGATATACCCGGCAGCGCTGACAGTGGACGATCGGACGAGGCCGCTGGCCACCCAGCAGGTCCCGCGGTTCGGCTGGCTTCTCACCGTCGACGGCGAGCGCGAGGTGGGCCATGATCGCCGCCGCTGCGAGGTGGGCTCTGGCGACCGTCGAGACGAAGCACCGGACGAAGGGCAGGCCGCGTACCAGATCGTCGTCACCGACGGATCGGGCGATATCGTCTGGGATTCCGGCAAGGTCCACTCAGCGCGGCAGGGCCAGGTGCCCTACGCCGGGGCGCCACTCGAGCCCGCCGCCGCCTACACCTGGACCGTGCGCGTCTGGGCAGGCGACGGCGACGACGCACCGTCGGAGTGGGCACCGGCCGAGTCATTCGAGTACGGACTGCGAGACGAGGACTGGCACGCGGACTGGATCAGGCGCGCACCCGGCGGCTCCGGCCCGCTCTCGCAGGTCGACGGCGCGATCCGGGCGGCGGGCGGCGCCGCGACCCTGCTCCGCGAGCCTCCGTCGATTCCTGCCGACTCCGTCGTCGAGTTCCGGGTACGCGTGCAGATCCGGTCGGCCGGCTGGGTGCTACGGAGCGTGGACGGCACGGGCGGCTACGTGTGGCGGTTGGTTCCACGCCAGGGACTTGCGTTCCACGTACTCCGCGACGGTGTGCTCGGCCCGGCGGAGATCGTTCCCCTCGACGTCGGACGTGACCAGGACCATCGGGTGGTCGTGGTCGCCAGGGGCGGATCGTTCGAGACCTCGGTCGACGGAGTGGTGGTCGACCGCCGCCGCGACGACACCTTTGCGACCGGACGGTTCGGCCTCTTCCAGCGCGACGGCGAGCAGGCCGAGTTCTCCTGCCTCACCCTGCGGGCGGCTGACGGCGAGCCGCTCCTCGGCCCGCCAGAGAGCAGCCAGCTGACGGCGTGGGACAACACCTGCAGGGTCCGCCAGATCGACGAGTGGACGCTGGCCCGCCGCGAGTTCGACCTGCGGGATGGCGAGCTGATCCGCGCCCGTGCCTACATCGCCTCCCACCACCACGCCGACCTGCGGGTCAACGGCGTACGGGTGGGCGGTCGAGCCTCCTTCGCCTACCCCGGTGAGGGTTACTACCAGGTCGTCGACGTCACCGAGCCGCTCGCCGGCTCGCGCCGGGCGGCCGTCGGCGTCCTCCTGCACTGGTACGGCAACGGGCAGGGTCGCCCTGCCGCCGAGCCCGGTCTGCTCGTCCGCATGGTGCTCGACTACGCCGACGGCGCGCGCCAGGAGATCGTCAGCGACCGTTCGTGGACGGTGTGCGAGGGTCCCTACCTCCAGGTCGGCTACCGGAACGACGAGGGTGACCCCATCGAGCACCTCGACCTGCGGAGGATCCCGGAGGGCTGGGACCAGCCGGGCTACGCCGACGACGACTGGCACCACGCCGAGGTCGTCGGCCGTCACCCGGTCCCTCCGTTCACGCGGCTGCGACCCCAGGAGGCGCAGTTGGCCGAGGTGCCGGTGCGGCCCGTCGCCCTGCTCACCGCGAAGGACGGGACCCCGGTCGCCGACTTCGGCCGGGTCATTCCCGCGCGGCCGGTGGTGCGGTTCGCCGCGGGCGGTTCTGGTCGTCTCGTCCGGATCCGCGCCGGCTACAACCTCACCGACACCGGCCGGGTGGCGACGTCCAACCTGCTCACGCAGGGCACCGACATGTCCTTTCCCTGCACGCAGACCGATGGCCCGCAGACGTACTCGGCGTTCACGCATCTGGGTTTTCGCTACCTCGAGATCCCCGACGCCGGCGAGGACCTGAGCGTGGACGACGTGAGCGCGGTCGTCGTCCACGCCGAACCGCCGTCGTTCCTCTCCGCCGCCCGCTTCGAGTCCTCCGATTCCATGCTCGACGCGGTGTTCGACCTACTCCGAACGTCGGCGCTCTACGGCATCCAGGAGCAGTTCGTCGACACGCCCACCCGGGAGAAGGGGCAGTTCCTCGCCGACGCGGTCAACATCTCCTACGCGACGATGGCGGCCTGGGGTGAGCGCACGTCCACCCGGCAGGCCATCCGTGAGTTCCTGGCCTCGGCCGAGCGGTACTGGCATGCCGACGACGAGCGCGGCCGCTACAACGCCGTCTACCCCAACGGCGACGGCAAGCGCGACATCCCCGACTTCTCGCTGATGATGCCGTCGTGGGTACGCCGCTACCACCTGGAGTCCGGCGACGTCCCGCTCGTCCACGAGGCGTATCCCGCGCTGTTCGACACCGCGGGATACGTCCTGCGCCACATCGCCCCCGACGGGCCGTGCGCGGGACTCGTGACCGAGCTCGCCGGCGGCGGTGGCCCCTATCTCCACGGCATCGTCGACTGGCCCGCGGTCGGCCGGTTCGGCTACGACATGGACACAGCAGCCCGGACGACCGTCAACGCGCAGGGCGTCGGAGTGCTCCGCGATGTCGCGTACCTCGGCCGCGTCCTGGGCCGTCCCGAGGCCGAGGTGGCGTTCTACGACAAGCAGGCCGACCGGCTTGTCGAAGCGATCAACCGTCTGCTGCTCCGTCCGGACGGGCGCTACACCGACGGGCTCCTCCCCGACGGCACGCAGAGCCCGCACGCGGGGCAGCACGCGACGTCGTTCGCGATCGCGTTCGACGTCGCGCCGCCCGACGTGTGGGAGCCGGCCGCCGACCACCTCGAAAGCCTGGGCATGCGGCAGGGTCCGCTGACCGTCCACCGTCTCCTGCGGGCACTCGGCAGGGTGGGCCGGACCGATGCGGTGCTCCGCCTGCTGACCAACGCCGAGGACCTCGGCTGGGCGAAGATCCTCGCCGACGGTGGCACCTTCACCTGGGAGGCATGGACGCTCGACGAGGGCACGAACCACAGCCAGTCGCACGGGTGGGGTGCGCAAGCCGCGGTTGATGTTCTCGAGTTCCTGCTGGGCATTCGGGTCGCCTCGCCCGGTGCGGAGAGGGTCGAGGTCCGACCGCCGAGGTGCGCGCTGACCTACGCCCGCGGTGCGGTGCCCACCGCACGCGGCATGGTGTCGGTGGACTGGGAGCGGAGCGGCGAGGAGTTCCGGGTCCGCGTCGACGTCCCCGCGAACGTCGTCGCGACCGTCCGGCTGCCAGGGCCGGGCGGCGACGACACGGTGGTCGAGGTCGGACCGGGACGCTCGCAGGTCGTGAGATCCGCCAACGACCAGTGACGCGATGCCTGGCGGTGGCCGCGTCCTGCTTCCGGGCAGGTGACGGCGTACGTGGGGTGAAAACGGATTGCACAGTTCTGGCGCCCGCGACAGCCTGGCGGCGTGGGGGACAAAGGCGTGGCGGCGCGAGCGGTGGACGTGAGCGTCGACGAACTTGTGGGGGCGGCGTTGTCTGCGCTGGAGCGGGAGCGGCCGGACATCGCCGTGGCTCCGGTACGGCTGGTGTACACGGGTTTCTCCAGCCATGTGTTGACTACCGGGTCGGGCTTCGTCGTCCGCGTTGCGCGTACCCCTGAGGCGGAGGTCGGCCATCGCCGGGAGACTCGGCTGCTCCCGGTCGTGGCGTCCGTGGTGTCGGTGGCTGTGCCGGTGCCTGTCTGGCGGCTGGAGCCGGGCCCGCGGTCGCGGTTCGGCGCGATGGCCTACCGCCGGATCGAGGGAGCTGCGCTGCCGCGCGACGGCGACCACTCGAGGGAGCTGGTCGTCCAGCTCGCGGAGTTCCTCCTACGACTCCACCGGACGCGCGAGGACTCGCTGACCTCGGCGGTGGCTTCTCTGGCCGGCTGGAAGCACGGCGCGATCGCGACGGCAAGCAGGGCGGTTGACCACCTCGCCGGTGAGCTGCCAGCGGCTATGCACCGGCGGCTCGTTGCGTGGCGGGAAGCGTTCGTACGCCACCTCGACGGCATGCCCGACGAACGAGCCGGCTTGGCGCATGGCGATTTCTGGCACGACAACGTCATGACCCGCGGCGACCAGCTCGCTGGGGTGTTGGACTGGGAAGCCGCCGCACTGGCCGATCCGGCGGTCGACCTCGCGCCCGTGTGGGACATCGACGAGAACCTCGGGGCACGGCTGCTGGACTCCTATCAGCAGCAGGCCGGGCCCGACCCCGCGTTGCCGCACCGCATCCGGCTGTTCCGGATCGCCCGCAACATCGGCGGCATCACCTGGTCTCTCGACAACAACGACCCTGAGGAGTACGACGACTCCCTCACCAAGGTCCACGACGTACTGCACCTGATCTAGATCGGTGCCCGACGGGCATCGGCTGCCGTACGAGACGCTCGCGCCTGCTCGGGCCAACCGTCGAAACGTCCCATGGCGAACCATTCTGTGGGGGCTAGCGAACGCGCGAAAGTCCTCGAGGCGGCGTGGAGCGGAGTGGAGCTGACCTTTGGCTCTGGCCAGCCGGGGTGCCTCGCGAAAGGGTGGTGGTAGCCGGCGGGTGGGGGTTGTACGCATTGGTGGCAATAGGTCCGTAGTGGCACATGATCCGGACACGGGGTCCATCCAGCTGAGCGTGCCCGTCGTATCTGGCTCCGTGCCCACTCCGGATCACCTGGCGGAAGCCGGTGGATAGCGGTGTCGAATTCGGGTTCGGATAGTGGTGACGGCCCGTCGGACGAGGATGAGCGGGCCGAGCTGGAGCGGCTGCGTTCGGTCGCGGCACGTGCGCAGGCAGATGCCGACGAGGCTCGGGCGGAGGCGGCCAAGTTACGTGCTCAGCGGACTGGCGAGATGCCAACAGCCGCACCACGGTCACGTGGGAAAGGGCGTTGGCGTACACCGATCGCCGTGCTACTTGTCGTTCTTGGTTCCCTCTTCGCGCCTCTTGCCACTGCGGCGGTCTGGGTCCATACGGAGCTGTCCGACACGGAGCGCTACGTCGAGACCGTGGCACCCCTTGCTACAGATCCGGCCGTACAGGCAGCGGTCGCCGGTCGCACGACCGACGCGATCATCACCCGCCTGGACGTCGACCGCGTGCTACGGCAGGCGGTCAACGCGATCATCGCAAGAACCGACCTGCCGCCAGTCCTCGCGGACCGACTTCGTGGTGTAACGGGTGCGATGTCGGACGGGATCCACAGCTTCGTCGAGACCCGGGTTGGCAATCTCGTACGCAGCGACCAGTTCGCTCACGCATGGGTGCAGGCTAACCGGGTCGCCCACCAGGAGATGGTGAACGTGCTGTCGGGACAGGAGAGCGCCGTCACCGTCGAAGGCGATGTGGTCAGCCTGCAGCTCGGCCCGTTCGTCGAGGTCGCGAAACAGGATCTCGCCGATGCGGGCTTCACCCTCGCCGAGAGCCTTCCCCCGGTGAATCC
Organism: Actinopolymorpha sp. B11F2; assembly: GCF_040195635.1. Lineage (NCBI taxonomy): Bacteria > Bacillati > Actinomycetota > Actinomycetes > Propionibacteriales > Actinopolymorphaceae > Actinopolymorpha > Actinopolymorpha sp. B11F2. The sequence goes on from NZ_JBEFTX010000019.1 coordinate 50,454, forward strand.
CAGTATCGAACTCTTCCGGACCGAGGCTCTGACCAAGGCGCAGTCCGCATACACCTTGCTCAACCGGCTCAGCACCACCCTGCCCGTGCTCTCCGTTGGCTGCCTCGCGGTGGGCGTCGTGGTGGCGCGCCGGCGCCGCCGGATGCTCGTTGCCGCAGGGCTCGGGGTTGCCGGTGGCATGGTCCTGCTCGGTGTCGTACTGGCGATCGGACGCGCGATCCTCGTCCGTTCCGTTGAGTCCTCCGCCGCTGCCGCCGCGATCTACGACACGCTGGTCCGCTATCTCCAGGACCAGCTGTGGACGCTCGGTGTGCTCGGACTGGTGGTGGCGTGCGGAGCGTTCATGACGGGTCCATCGACCATCGCGTCACGCACCCGTTCGTTCGTGGCCGCGATGATCCAACGACTACAGGCGTGGACGGAGTTGCACGGTTTGCACGTCGGGACCGCCGGCCCCTGGGTGTACGACAATGCGCGGTGGCTGCGGGTGACGGTCATCGCGGTCGCCGGACTGATCCTTGTGGCGTGGCACCAACCCAGCGTCCTGGTCGTCATCTCGCTCGCCGGCATCGTTGTCGTCGCACTCGCACTTATCGCGTTCCTCGCCCGGCGTGGACCAGCTGATCGTGGCGCCACGCATTAGCGTTGTGGTTTCAGCGGGTTGCACATCAATTGGCCGAGCCTTCCAAGACGGCCTTGAAAATTGCCCGGCAGTAGTCGCTTCGACTGGCCTATCCTTACTGCGTGGCAGGCTGAAGACGCCTGGTCCAGTCTGTTGGGGGATGACATGGATTACCCACTGCTCAGCGCCTTTCTCACGATGGCGTTCTTTTTCTTGTGGATCTTGTGGATCTTCCTTCTGGTCAAGATCATCGTTGACATCTTTCGCAGTCACGACCTCGGCGGCTGGGGCAAAGCAGGATGGCTGTTGTTCGTGATCGTCCTGCCGTTCCTCGGCGTGTTCGTCTATCTCATCGCGCGTGGGCGCTCCATGAGTGAGCGGGAGATGGCAAAGGTCAAGGAACAGGAACAGGTGTTCCAGGATTACGTGCGTAGCACCGCGCGAGTGCCCACCCAGGCCGACGAGCTCAGCAAACTCGCCCAGCTCCGCGACCACGGAGACATCTCCGACGCGGAGTACCAGAAAGCAAAGGCGAAGCTGCTCACCTGAGGAGAAGCCCGATTCGGACGACGGGCCAGCCTTGGCGACCGGCAGGTGTTCAGGTCGCATGCCGGTAGGCCCGTAGGACGAAAGCGCCAACCGCGAGGCGGCTACGTCAGCTCGCTCAGTATCCAGTCGAAGAGTTCGAGAGCGACTCTTATACGCTCCCGTGTCCCGGAGACAAAGAGCTGCCGGTACAGCGTTTCCACGTCGGGAGGTCCTGCCAGGTCTTGGAGGTGGGGTTGTACCGAGCTGTTCGGGGGGAGTGGCCGGTTGTTGGCCGCCCACAGACCCTCCATGATTCCCCAGGAGCTGGTCCCGGTGACGAAGGCCGCCTTCACCAGATCGCCACCGCTCATGGCGACCCGGATCTTGTCCTGGGGATAGCGAAGGCGGGCGGCAAGGTCGGACCTCTCCTGCTCGGTGACCTGGTAGGTGTCGAACCGATGTTGCGCTTGCTGTCTCAGGCGGGGGAGGACACCTAGCGGGTCGTGAAGGATTCGTCCGTCCAGGTAGGCGTAGTCGTGCATCGGGTTCGCTTCGAGGGTTGCTCGGGCAGTTGCCTCGTCGGCGTATCCGCGCTCGACGAGGATGCCGTCCCGCAGCTCTTTCTGAGCCGGTCTGTGCAGGCCGTCTGCAAGGATGAGCCGCAGGTCGATGTCCGTTCCAGGCAAGGCGTCGCCTCGGGCGAGCGAGCCCGTCAGGAGCACGCCGACGACGTCTTCCTCTTGCTTCGCTTCATCGACCAGATCGTCCAGCATGGCGCCGTACAAGGCGGACATGGGTGGCCCTCTCGTCTGCGACATGTCGATGCTGTCACGTGATTATGGCACGCGTATCACCGGGTCCTTCGCTGCTACAGGGCCGAGAGCAGTTCTGCCCGCGGGTCCTTTCCCCGGAGCATCATGCCCGCGGCCCGCACCTCGCTTGCGGAGAAGGATCCCTTCAGCAGACGCGCATTCGCGTCCTTGTACTCGAAGACAATCGCACGCCGTGGAAGCGCGGACGTGTTGGGGTGGGAGCTGTGCAGCGTCATGCAGTGCCAGAACGCCACTCCACCAGCCTTGACCGGCAGAGCGACCTCCCGCGCGTCGAACTCGGCGGTGTCACCCTGAACCATCTCCGTGAACTCGTCGCCATGGAAGTGGTTGAGGAGGCCATCTCGGTGGCTCCCGGGGACGACTCGAACACAGCCGTTCTCCAAGGTCGAGTCGTCGAGATAGACCTGGCATGCGACCAGGCTGGCGCGGTCGTGTACGAAGAATGCGAAGTCCTGGTGCCACGGAGCCCGGCTCCCTTGCCGCGCTGGCTTCATCATCATCATGGAGTAGTAGAGCTGGATGTTGGGGCCGATCAACATCTCCACCGTGTCGAGGATCCGCGGATCACGTGCCAGCGCCATCCATTCGCCGCCCAGCTCGTGTGGCTCGGCGATCTGCTGGACGATGGGTGCTCCACCGCCGTCGCCGAACGTGTGGAGGATGAACCGGTCTGTGCTCTGGGTCAGTCCTTCGGCCCGGGCAGAGAGTCGGTCGGCACTGCCGCGCAAGGACTCCACCTCAGCAGGCGAAAACACCTCTTCGAGAACGAGATATCCGTTCTCCTTCCAGAAGTGGCGGCGCTCGTTGTCATCCATGTTCGCTTTCCCTTCGTACGCTACCGACCCCGCAGACGGAATCTCCTCGACGACCTACCTGTCGAAGGTCACCACATCACCAGACGGCCATGGCGCCGCCGTCCACGATGACGGTCGTGCCGTTGACGAACGCCGAGTCCTCAGATGCCAGGAACACGGCAACACGCCCGATGTCGTCGGGAAAGCCGACTCGTCCCAGCGGAGTCTGCGCTGCCTCCTGGTCGAAGTTGCCCTGCTCGAACGCCTTCTGCCCGCCGGTACCTTCGGTCACGATCACCCCCGGGGCGATCGCGTTGACGCGGATGTTGTGTGGTCCGAACTCCGAGGCGAGCGAGTAGGTCAGTTGCTGCAGGCCGCCCTTGCTGGCGTCATAGGCGCTTCCGCCCACCGAAGCGCCACCGTAGTGCCCGGAGCAGGAGGTGATGTTGACGATGGCGCCACCGCCTCGTTTCTTCAGCTCTGGAAAGGCGTACTTGGCGCAGAGCCAGGGTCCGACGAGGTTGACGGCGAGCACGTGCTCGAACTCCGCGCGGGTGAAGTCGGCCACGGACTTGAACGGAAAGACGCCGGCGTTGTTGACCAGCACGTCCAGCCCGCCCGACTGCTCCACCGCCGTCGCGATCATGTTCTGCACCGCTACCTCATCGGACACATCGGCCTCGATGAGGTGGCACGGGTTGCCGAGGGCCTCGATCTCGCCTCGCGCGCGTTCCATCCGCTCGACGGAGAGATCCACGAGTACGAGGTGGGCTCCCTCCCGGGCCATCGCGAGGGCTATGCCCAGACCGTTTCCCTGGGCACCACCGGTGACCAGGACGGTCCTGCCGGCGAGTCGTTTGCTGTGGTCATCCACGATCGTCACTCCACATCGACGCGTCCGTTGACTTTTTCGCCGTCCCATCGGGCGACAAAGCTGCTCCTGACATCCACCGCGTGCCCGGTCGTCGACGACCGGGCGGCGGCCTCGATGACCTCTACCACGTGCAGGGCGTGCTCCGCGCTGGGCAGTGGTTCACTGCCGGTGGTGATGCAGTCGATCAGGTGCTCGACACCGAGGAGGTGATCAGGGCCCGACGCCCGACCTGTCCCGGGCGGCGTGATCGTTTCCCATTCGCCATGCGGCCACAGGACCTCGACCGGTGCGGCCACATCGAGCAGGTTCAGCTCGATGGTTCCCTGCAGGCCGCACAGTTCCAGTTGGGGCGCGTGGCTCCCCTGCACCACGTTGTTCGTGGACACCGAGGCGAGCCGTGACGTGCCGAGGTCGAGGAGAAGGTGCCAGTTGTCGTCAACCTCGATCGGCACCTCCGTGCCTCGCGCCGGTCCGTCCGGAACGACGAACCCGTCTTGTGCTCGGGCGGTCATCGCGACAACCCGCCGTACCGGACCCAGCAGTCCGGTGATGGCGTGCAGCGGGTAGACGCCCATGTCCATGGCCGGGCCGCCCCCGCGGATGAAGTACTGACTCGGATCGGAAGGAAACCCGTGCCAGGGCGGTACGCCGCCGAACCCGGATCCGCGAACGGAGTAGACCGGGCCGATGGCACCCTCTGCCAGCAGCTGGTGGGCGATGCGTACCTGCGGAAACAGCAGGACCGAAGGTGCGGAGACGAGGACCAGACCGGCTTGCTGCGCGTGAGTGAGGAGAGTCAGTGCCTCGGCCGACGACGCCGCGATGGGCTTCTCGGTATAGACGTGCATGCCGTGCTTCAGCGCGGCCATTGTCGTCCGGTAGTGCAGCTGTATCGGCGTCAGATTGACGACAACGTCGCAGTCGATCTCTGCAAGCATCCGCTCGTAGTCGGTGTACCACGAAGGAACGTCGTACTGCGCCGCCACCGAACGCGTGCGCTCCTCGGTTCGCCCACACACGGCGACGAGGTTCACCCGGTCCCGCAGCCGCGTGAGCTCGGGGAGGTAGTCGCGCTGGGCGACGTCGCCGCACCCCAGCAGCGCCATCCTCAACCGGCCCGGGTGGGCGGTCACAGCACGCTCTCCAGCTCCGCCTGGCAGACGCGTTGCGCCTCAGCCAGTGCCGCCCGAGGGCGAGCGGCCTTGTTGGCGACCTGCTCCAAGGCGCGCCGCAGCTGATCGGTGGCAAAGCTCTGCACGGGCGAGTCCCACATGGGCGTCGCGATGTCCAGCTGTCGACGGAAGAAGTCGGTCGCCTCCGTCGCGAAGTCCTCGCCGCGCTTCTCCACCACCCGCGAAGGGGCGATGCCACCGGCGACGTTGGCGTTGGTCGGCACACCGGTCGCGGTCGCGTACAGAGCCAGCGCACCGTCCACACTCAGGTGATCCAGGTAGGCGAAGGCCCCCTCGGCGTTGTCGACGCCGGCGGGGATGGCGAGCCAGTTCGGCCAGTATCCCGAGGTTGGCTCGCTCCCGCTGGGTCCGACGGGGATGGAGGCGATGTTCCAGTGTTCGAACTTCGGCTCGACCTCGTAGAGGTCGCCCATCACCCATGCGCCGGTCAGCATCATCGCCAGTCGCTGGTTCTGGAAGGCCGGCGGCTGCCCCTGCTCTCCTGGATAGGCACCCCACGCACCGGACTCCGCGACCTTCCGGATGTTCCCCTGGTACTCCTCGTCCAGCCAGGACAAGAAGAACTCCAGCATCTCGACGTTCGACTCGGAGTCGATCATGTACCGCTGGTTCTCGGCGTCGAAGATCTGGCCGCCGTTCGATGCCGCCCACATCGGAAGCTCTTCGGCGGGGTCGCCGACCAGGAAGCCCGGGATGAATCCCGCTGCCTCGAGTTTGTCCCCTTTCCACCGGGTGAACTCCTTGGACAGGCTGCGTAGCTCATCCCACGTCTTTGGGAAACTGTCGCGGTCGGCAGGAATTCCTTTCTCCTCGAACCAGTCCTGGTTGTACCACAGGGCGTAGGAGTCGGCTTGGAAGGGAAGTCCGTACGTCTGGCCCTTGAACTGGCAGCTCGCCAAGAGCGCCTCGGGCCAGTTGTTCTCCTGAGAGTTCTCAGACGCTGCCATGAACTCGTCCAGGGCAGTGAGAGAGCCGCGAACCGCCAGCGACATCGGCGTTTCCCACAGGACCATGGCCTGAGGCGGGTTACCCGCAGCGATACGGGCGAGCAGGACCTCCATGAACGCCTGCTGGCCGGTGTGCCGGTGAATCCTCACCTTGACACCTTGGTTGCTCTTCGAAAACGCGCTGGCAATTTCCTTGTGTGTCGTGAAGAAGATGTCACTTCCGCCTGGGAGCCAGAACAACACCTCGGCGTCGCCGTCAGCTCGCGGTCCCGAGTCGTCGTCGCAGCCGAACAGGGCGAGAGCTCCGCCTCCGACGCCGACCGCGCGGAGAAAGTCGCGCCTCCGAACCCCGTGTGTGGGTCTACCGATGGTAGCCATCTGTCGCTCCTCTACGTCAATGATCAGTGCCGGTCACTCGGCGCTCCAGCGTTCACACCGAAGCTGCGGTGGTCGAGCCGGCAGATAAGAAGGCGCCATCTCGAGAGAACTAACGTCGACGAGACGGCCGTGTCATCACCCCACACGTTTCGTTCCGGAAAGCGTTTCGCGCGTACGAACGGCGCGCGGAAGTGAAGCCCGGCGATCTCGTAGGTTCGCCCGGAATCGATACCGGTCGCCTCGGTAGGTGATCCGGCCGATCTCGAATGTTCGGTCGAGTTGGTCGAAACACCGGTAGTCGCCCACCAGGACGGATTCGCCTTCGTCCAGGCCGAGCAGTTCGGCTTCTCGACCCGTGACACCCTTCGCCTGGAGTACGTACGAAGCACGAACCGGGTGGACATCGCACCGCTCGCGAAGTGCGGCGTAGAGCGACGCATTCGTGTAGTCGAGCGAGGTGGCCGCGGCCGCCAGGTTGACCGGTAGCCGGGCGCTCGCGAGAGCGATGGGTACGTCGTCGAGCTTTCGCAACCGGTCAAGGCAGAAGACCTCGGAACCGGGTGCGACCCCGAGTTGCTCGGCCTCGTCGATCGTCGCCGTCCGGGTGTCCTGCTCGAGGACCTCTGCTGAGGCACGCAGGTCGCGGGCGGCGGCGATCTCGGTGAAACTCAAGGGCATCTCCTCGCCCTCCTCCACCATGGCCGTGACGTGCCACCCACGGCCTTGTCTGGCTTCGACGAGGCCGTCGTCGGCCAGCGCGCGTAGCGCGACCCGCAGCGTGGCGCGGCTGACCCCGACGCGCGAGCTCAGCTCACGCTCCGGTGGCAGGCGGCTGCCAGCACCGAACGCCCCACGAGCGATCGCCCCCGCGACAATCCTGTACACCTGCAGCGCCGGCGGCTCATCGTTCCCCGTGCGGACGCTTCCGACCATCGCTCACCTCGCCTGGGATCGAGTGAGTTGTCTGGCAAGGTAGACCACTCCAGTCCAGTTGACAATGGTGGTTCGCCAAGGAGATCCGCCGAGGGTTGGCCAATCCTCGCCAGCGAACTGGACCGCGGGTTCTCGTCGCCGCGTCTATCGCCAGGCGGTCGAGTCGCCGTCGGGCGGTCAGCGCGCGGCAGGGCCGGGGAGGATCTCGACCTCGTCGGGTCCTTGCAACGTCTGCCCGCAGCACGAGCAGGAGAGCGGCATCTCGACCTCGCCTCCGCAGCTGGCGTGGTGGACCAGGCGCGGGGGACCGGCGGTCCCGGCACGGTGCCGGTCGCCCCATCGCATGAGCGCGAGAAGGACGGGCAGCAGGTCGAGCCCCTTCGCGGTGAGGTGGTACTCGTTGCGCACCGGGCGCTCCTGGTAGGGAACCCGCTCGACGAGCCCGTCCTCGACGAGCCGGTTGAGCCGTTCGGTCAGGACGTTCCGTGCGATGCCCAGGCTGTCCTGCAGGTCGCCGAAGCGCCGCAGTCCGAAGAACAGGTCACGCAAAATCAGCAGGGTCCAGCGCTCGCCGACGACCTCGAGGGTCCGGGAGATCGAGCAGATCTGGTCCTCGTAGGTACGCCCAAGCACGAGAGCGACCGTACCACTTGACGGTTGCGTGAAACAACCCACGAGGTCTAGTGTGTGAGTTTCATGATGAAACTAGCGAGAGATGGGCGGAGCACGATCATGGCGAACGCACCAGTCCTTGTCGCCGGCGCGGCCGGCGGAGTTCAGGGATCGACGGGCAACCTCGTGGCGCGAGGCCTGCTGGAGAAGGGAATTCCGGTGCGCGCATTCGTTCGCACCGACGACGACCGCGCGGCAGCGCTGCGGACGCAGGGTGCGGAAGTGTACGTCGGCGACCTGCGCGAGATCGCCGACGTCGGCCCTGCTCTGCGCGGTGTCGAGCGGGCGTTCTTCACCTACCCGGTACGCGACGGGCTGCTCGAAGCGAGCGCCGTGTTCGCAGGCGCGGCGGCCCGCGAGGGTGTCCGGCAGGTCGTCGAGGTTTCCCAGCTCGCCCCGGAACCGCACGCCGGTACGCCTCGGCTTCGCCAGCACTGGGTGTCCGAGCAGGTCTTCGACCATGCTGGTGTCGGCGCCGTCCATCTGCGCGCCACTGTGTTCTACGAGAACATCCGCGCACTCATCACGACCGGACCGAACGGCTACCAGTTGGTCATGCCTCTGGGTGGACAGGACGCCGTGCTTCCGTTGGTCGGTGGGCGGGACGTGGCCCGGGTCGCCGTCGGGGTCCTGGCCGCGCCGGAAGTGCGGCCGGCGGGCTTTCATCGGCTCGTCGCCGAGTTCGCCAGCGTCTCCGACGTCATGACGGCGTTCGAGGTCGCCACGGGTCGGCCACTGCGCTACGTCGACGTGCCGAGCCAGGCCTGGAAGCAGTCGATGCTCGACAACGGCCTGAACGCGCACGCAGCCGCGCACCTGACGAGCCTGTGGGAGGTGTTCCGGGCTGCGGGGGCAGCGAACTGGGTCGACCCGGCGTATGAGCGCGACGACGCGATCGCGCGCATCGGTGGGCAGCGCGCACAGACGCTCGAGGAGTTCCTGCGCAGCAACGCGAACCACTTCGGCTCGGTCGGCACACCTTGACCCTGTGTGCCGACCGAGGATCGTGCCGCACTCATACCGTGGCGTTCGTCCGTACGTACGGCCGGGCTAGTGTCCTGGCGCAGGACACTAGGCGACTGATATCGGCTCGGTCTCGGCGCTCACAGCCTGACGCTGACGCCACCTCCACCCCTGCGGCTGCGCGTAGTGGTGGACCCGAAGCAGCATCACGGCGATCATCGCCAGCATCATCGCCGCGTGGCCGATGTCCATGAGTCCCTTGCCCGACAGCAGTCCCAGGTAGTACGGAACAAGGAGTACGACGAACGGCGCGACCATGGCCACGCCCATCTCGGCGATCATCCGCCAGTGGTGCGCACGGATCCACATCCACAGTCCCATCCCGATGGTCATGTCGAGGGCCATGACAAGGACGTGCGCGTCGGGGCGGTCGCTCAGGCTGGGCCAGAACATGCTCCACACCGGGTCGAGCAGCATCATCCCGACAGCCATTGCCAGGAACATCTCGATCGCGTGCCGGATGAAGTGCCGCACCGGCGGTCGACGGTGGAGGAGCCAGCCGATGCCGGCGGCGACCGCGGCTCCGACGAGCGCTGCGGCCAGTGCCTGGCCGGTAGGTGACCATGGCCAGGCCGCACCGTTGAGCTCCGTGCGTACCGGATACTCGAGTGTCTTGGCCACCCAGGTGGCGGTGGCCACGTCCGTCGTCGCGGCCACGTCACGCAGAGCGGCGTCGAACGGGAACTCCCGCTCCGCGTGGAGGTACTCCGCCTCGAGCCCGACGGCGGCGGCCGCCTTCGCGAGGGCGGGGTCGGCCACCTGCGAAGCCGCGAGACCCGGCACGACGAGGCGATCAAGATCCTCACCGACGTCGGCAAGAGTGGCTCTCGGGACGAAGGTGAGCCCGTGCCGCGACCGGATCGGCCCACCGTCCATCGTGACAGTCCGCGGCTCGGCGATGAAGGCGAGCGTGGTGTAGGGGCGCAGGGCCGAGGCGAGTTCGATCTCGCCGACCCCGTCGGTCAGCATGACACCCATCCGGCCGGGCTCGCGGTAGCCGAGATTGAACAGCGCCACCGCGTCGGGGAGCTCGACCTGCGATCCGGGCACCGGCGCGGGCCGACCCGGCCGGTAGTGCGACCATCCCACCGCGGCCGCGGCCCTGCGGGCGACGGCTTGCCCGGCCTGGCGCTCGAGGATGCGCAGGGCGCCGTCCACTCCGGACAGGACCGCCGCGGTCGTGATGACCCGGCCGTTGTCGACGTACCGGACGTCCTTGGCCCACCGCACCTGCGGATAGCGCTTCTCCATGCCGCCCATGCTCAGGGCGAGCCAGTTCGACGTGGCCTCCTGGCCGTCCAGGAGGCCGGCGCGGGCGAGCAACTCGACGCCGACGCAGACACCCATCACCGTGGCGCCAGCGGATGCCTGCGCGGCCAGCCAGTCGCGCACCGGATCCGAGGTCACTTCTCTCCCGTCCGGCACCTCGGGTGCGATCACGACATCGACGCCTTCGGGGAACTGACGTTCCAGCTCGGTGAAGCTGAAGTCGGGGACGAGGTCCAGCCCGCCGGAGAGCGGCACCGGTCGACGCACGGGGGCCGCAGTGTAGACGTTGAACTCGCCGGACACCGAGAGGACTTCGTACGGAGCAAGGGCGTCGGCCGCGTTCGCGCCCCTCGAGCTGGCCACGATCACGGCCGTCGGCAGCGTCGGATCATGGTCGGGACGCCGCGCCGCGGCGACGGATGCCCGGACATCCTCGGTCATGACGATCGGATCCGGGTAGGCGACCGCGATCGCGTCCCGCGCCGGCATCACCCCCACCAGCACCATCACCGCCAGCGCCGCGAGCACGATCCACAGCCCGGTCAGAATCCGGGACGTCCAACGCTTCATGATTCCCTCCAGCCGCAAACGCGAGGATTCTCGCGTCAGTGACAGTACGCCGGTCGGTTACCTAACGCAAGATATTTCGCGTTATGCTTTCGGTGTGCGTAACGGACGAGCCATGCAACGGCCCGGAGGGCGGTCCGCCCGGGTGCGGTCCGCCGTGCACGAGGCGGTCATCGACCTGATGGAAGAGCACCCGTGGGAGGAGATGAGCGTGCCCCTCGTCGCGGAGCGATCCGGCGTCCACCAGGCGACCATCTACCGCCGGTGGGGGACCATGTCGGCCCTCCTGAACGACGTGATGATCGAGCGGTTCACCACTGCCGGGGGCGTCCCCGACACCGGCTCGCTGCGCGAGGATCTCCTGCGCTACACCGCACAGGTGGCCGAGAGTCTGGAAGACGGGGCGGTCCCGCTGATCCTGCGCGCGACGGTGATGGAGATCCGCCCCGGGGAGGTACGCCAGACGTCGCCGGCGTTCCAGGCGCGCGAGCAGCAGCTCCAGGTCATGCTGGACCGCGCCGCCGACCGGGGCGAGCAGGTGCCGACCGTCGAGGAGCTGCTCGAACTCCTGGTGGCACCGTTGTACTTCCGGGCCCTCTTCACCCAACCCGTGCCGGCCAAGCACGTGGAGCGCCTGGTCGACCGGCTCCTCGACGTCCTCGCGCACCGCGTGCCCGGTCCCGACTAAGAGCTTGGCCGAGTCGGGCCATCGGGCCGGCCAACCCGTCTACCCGGGAGCGGAGTCTGTCGAGGGCGGGGAATCCGACCGCGGATGAGTCGGCGACGTCAGGCCACTGCTGGGTCAGGCGAAAACGCGTGCGGCGATCGCATGTTCCAGTTCGAGGCACGCCCACTCGTCTGGGTTGTCGCCGTCGTAGACGAGTGCGAGGGGCCCTGCGTAGCCGGCCTGCCGGAGGACTCGGAGCGAGTGGCTGAAGTCGTCGTGGTCGGGACCGGTGGCGGTGAAGTGGCATTTGGCGTGGCAGGTCTCGGCGCGGGGGGCCACAGCGGCCAGGTTGTCGTACTTGCCGGGCCCGGTCCAGTTGCCGAGGTCGATGAGCAGGCCGACCTGCCCGTCGGCGGCATCGAGGATGGTGTGCACTTTGGTGGGCCCGGCCGTCAGGTCGAACCAGTTCTCGGTGACGACGCGGATGTCGGGATGGTCGGCCGCCAGTGCGGCGAGCCGGCGACCACTGGTGTGCAGTCGCTCCGGGGTCGGCTGCTGCTTGCCGGCGATCACGCGGGCCCGGTGGGCACCCAGGGCGGTGGCGACGTCGAGCCAGCCGTCGATCCAGGCCTGGTGGGCGTCGGCGTCCGTGGGGTGGGTGAGATCGCCGTCGTCGATGAGCACGGCGTCGAGGGTGATCTCGTCGGCGTCGAGGGCTGCGCGCAGGTCAGTCAGGTAGCCATGCTCGCGGCTGGGGAGGTGGAAGTGGCAGATCTGGAGGGTGTCGTAGCCGCGGCGCCGAAGTTCGGCGGGCAGGTCCAACAGCGCCAGCCCGGCAGCGGGTTCGGCCAGGCTGCCTGCCGGGCGGCCGGCTGCGTCGCCGGAGACGTACGAACCAAGGGTGCGGTGAAGTGACCAGCTCGAGACGGCACTCATGAGAAATGCGTGCTCCTCCGGGGCGGGGGCGCGGATGCGAGGTCGACGCGTCGTACTCCTTGCCTGCGATCCTTGCCGAGAGGCGTGCCGAGGGACAACCTTGAGTCCAGACCTCGTGGAGCACGGCAGAGGCGGGAAGGCGGGCCGAAGGGGATGACGCTGCACTACTTCATGCACGGGTCGCGTGATTCGTCTCGTGTCGCCGTGACGTTCGACGACGGACCGAATCCACCGCGGACCGAGCAGGTCCTCGACATCCTCGCTGCGGAAGGATGCCAGGCGACGTTCTTCCTCATCGGGAAGTGGGTCGAACGATGGCCCGACACCGTGCGCCGGATCATGGACCGCAGTCACGTGATCGGCAACCACAGTCACACCCACGTGGTGGGTGTCGGTGACTACGACGACGCCGAGGCGGCGATCTCTCATGTCACCGGAAGCCTCAGCAGGTTCGCCCGGGCACCGGCGTTCGACTACACCTCGTGTGCGCAGTCGCCGCTCGTCGCCTCGGGTGAGCTCGTCCTGATCGACGCGGACGTCAAACCGTCGGACTGGGCCAAGACGGACCCGGACGCCATCGCCGAGGCGGTCCTGTCCGATCCGAACCTCCAGGGCGGTTCGATCATCGTCCTGCATGACAGTTCGGAGCAGGACGACGCCGCGCACCGCCTCGGTCGTCCGGTGCCGATGATCGAAGCTCTTCCCACCGTCCTGCGAACGCTACGCCAGCGGGGCTACGAGCTCGTCGGGCTCGACCAGCTGGAGCTCGTTGATCCGGTGCCGTGGAATCCGGAGGTTCCGCAACCGGAACTCCACCGGGCGGCCCAAACCACAAGCAATCCTTGAGGGCCGTGTGCCGCGGATGGCATAGCATCTGTCGCCATGGAACCCGCGAGTGTGCGTCCTCTGGGTCGTCATGGGGTGACGGTCACCCGCCTCGGACTGGGTGGCGCACCCTTGGGCGACATGCGGGAGCGGGTCGATGAGGCGCAGGCATGGGCGACCTTGCAGGCGGCGTGGGACGCCGGTGTGCGGTACTTCGACACGGCACCGTGGTACGGACGCGGGCTGAGCGAGCACCGGTTCGGCCGTTTCCTCTCGCGCTGTCCCCGTGACGAGTTCTCCGTTTCCACCAAGGTCGGGCGCGTGCTGCGGCCAGCTCGTGAGCCGCAACGGTTTGATCCGGCACCCTGGGTCGGCGGGCTTCCCTTCGACGTCGTGTTCGACTACACCTACGACGGCATCATGCGGTCCTATGAGGACAGCCTGCAGCGGCTGGGCCTGGCCCGGGTCGATGCCCTCGTCGTGCACGATCTCGATCACTGGTTCCACGCGCCCGAACCCCGTGTGCAGGCGTACCTGAACCAACTCGTGACAAGCGGGTGGCGTGCTCTCGAGGAACTTCGTGGCAGCGGCGTCGGCGCCGTGGGCGTTGGATTCAACGAGATCGGGATGATCCCGCGCTTTGCCGCGCTGTTCGACGTCGACTTCTTTCTGGTCGCGATGCGATGCACCCTCGCCGACCAGAGCGCCGCCGCCGAGGAACTGGTGTTGTGCGAGGAGCGCGGGATCGACATCGTTGTCGGTGCTCCCTTCCAGTCCGGGATCCTCGTCACCGGACCGATCCGTGGTGCACAGTACGACTACGCCGAGGCGAGCCCCGACCAGCTCGAGCGGGTGGGACGGATCGCGGACCTGTTCGACCGGCACGGTGTCGAGCTGGCGGCCGGCGCACTTCAGTTCCCGGCCGCGCACCCGCGCGTTGCGGCCGTGCTGGCTGGCGCGTTGAGCCCGGAACAGGTCCAGACGAACGTGGCCAGGGCGAGTGCGGCGATCCCTGAGGTGCTGTGGAGCGACCTGCGTGCCGCGGGCCTGATCCGGGCGGATGTGCGTGTTCCACAAGGCGAGTCGGCGAGGTGACGGAACTCCGACGACCTCAGGCGAAGAAGGTCTCGTAGGCGGCCAGTCCGACCTCACCGAAGCAGTCGTCGATCTGCTGGGCTCGGCGGCGATCGGCCCTGGGATCGTTGCGGACCGCGGAGTGGTCCCAGCTGGTGAGCATCGCGATCACGACATGCCCACGGCCTCCTTCTCCGGAGATCACCCCACAGTCGTTGCGGATGCCGCTGAACGTGCCTGTCTTGTGTGCCATGCGTACGCCTGGCGGCAGGAACCGTGGCAGCCGGTCGCGTAGTTGCTGGGCATGGAGAATGTCGAGCATCGCGTCGCAGCCCTGGCGGTCCAGAGCAACTCCCGTCACGATCATCTCCAGGAGACGGGCCATGTCGCGTGGGGTGCCCACGTTGTTATCGGGCCCGAGGCTGTAGGCGAACCCGTCCCTGCGTACTCCGTTGGCGGCCTCCCACGCCGCCAGCGCGGCGCGGTCCTGATCAGGATCAGCGCTGGGCAGCATGTCGGCGAAGATCTCGCCGATCGTGTGCACCACATGAATGCCGGCCAGCCCGAGACGCCGCATCCGCTCGGCGATGGCGTCGATGCCGAGCCTCCGCATCAGCAGATCGGTCGCCGTGTTGTCACTGATCACCGTCATGAGCGTGAGCAGGTCGCGTACGGTCAGCGACAGGCCATCGTCGAGCAGAGTCAGCACTCCGCTGCCCAGCGCTTTGACGTCAGCGGACAGCTCGAGTCGGTCGTCCAGCGCGACCTTTCCGGTGCGGATCTGATGGAACGCTTCCACGAGTACGGGCACCTTGACCACGCTGGCCAGGGGTACGGGAACGTCTGCGCGGTGCGCGACCTCCTGCGCCGACTCGACGTGCCGGATCACCACCCCGACCTCCGCCTTCGACGCCTCGATCGCGGCGGTGACCCGCTGGGAGAGCTCACGCATCTGTGGCCTCCGAGTCTGGCCCGCCCGGCGACGGTGGCGGGAGCGGCGGAAAGTCCGCGCGTGGCAGGCGCTCATGGACCGGCAGGATCGACCGCGGAGTGTGCGGCTCGAGCTGATACCAGTAGGCGGTGCTGGAGAAGTCGTCGCTGCGCCGATTGGCATGCCCGTGTTCGATCGAGACGCGAATCCTCCGGCTGAACCGTACGGGATCCAGCAGATGCCATCGGTACCACGAGATGTATCCGGTGAAGTTGTGGCCCTGTGAGAGGGTCAACCCGAAGAACGGCGAGTCGAACTTCTCGTCCGGTCCCCAGGCGGTGTTGAAGTAGTCTTCAGTCCCGGTGCCGTGCAGAGTGGGTGGCCAGCGGGTTCCTTCGGCATCGTCGTCGACGAAGATCATCTCGTCACCTTCGCCGTACCAGTTCCAGCCGTCGATCTTGCTGTTGCGCAGGGGATGGATGTTCAGGTTGCATCCGACGTACTGCCCCGATCCCTCCGCGTCGAGGATCAGGTAGTTCCCTTCGTCGCTGAGATTGGTGTCAGCGTGCTGGAACGTGTGGTCGGGCATCTCCGGCGGCTCGACGATGCCGTCCGTGGGGTTCTGGCGATTCCACCACGCATGCAGGCGACCCAGATCCTCGCGGGGAGAGTCCCATTCCTCGTAGTCGATGTTGTAGTAGAGCCGCGTCTCGGTGACGTCGTTCTCACTGGTCACCTCGATCCGCGCGCCGGTGGAGAAGGGCATCGGAAGGTAGCAGTTCAGACCGCTGCCATCGCGCGGCGCCATGACCATCGGAAGGGACGAGTAGGTCGTCGACGTGGCGTGGCCCACGCCGAAGAAGTCGCCCAGCGGTGTCACGACGCACGGCGTGCTCGCGCCGTCCCAGTACATCTTCAGGACGAGCTTGCGCAGCCACAGTGGCTCGAGGCTCTCACTGGTGATCCAGATGTGCGTCACACAGCCGGCACCCTCGGTCTCCAGCAGGGTGGCCGTCTGCCCGCGGGCGAGGCTGATCCGGTCGAGATTCCCGCCGGTGCGGTCCCAGCTCGATGCCCGCCGGGATCGGCGGGAGTTGTCGACGCGGACAAAGCTGAACCAGTTGAAGTCCTCCACTGCCAACTCCTCGGTCTACGTTTGCCGAAGGGGTCGCGTCCAGGGCTCCCGCGTGGCCGCGCTCCGCAAGCGCGCCCGAGCCGCCGCCCCGATCTCACCATGGGCCGACGGCGACAACAAGAGGGAGGCTGAACGACATGGGCACGTCGCAGGAGGGGCGGGAGCTGGCAAGCCAGCGGGATCTGGCGGGCGAGGTCGCGTGGGCTCTCTCGAAGCTGGGTCTCGAGGACCTCCACCGGAACGCCTTGACGACGCTTGCCGAGGTCGGGCCGCCGCCCGATCCGGTGCGGCTGCCCCCGCCGGCTGCGGCAGCCGCGCTGTTCGACCGGCTGGGGCTGGCTTCGCGGGACATCGAAGAAGCGATCGCCGCGCGACCCGACAGGCGGAGGCAGCCGGCGCTGTGGTGGCTGCTCGAACGCTGCCACCATCGGCTGCTCCAGCGCATGGGTCGCACAGGCGACCTGGGGCCCTGGCCATCGCTACCGGAGGAGGTCGGGCCGGCTGGGCGCTACCTCTACATCTGGGTCCTCCTCGCCACCGTGCCGGCCGTCGGGCGCTACCACCGCGAGCGCGGCATCTCCGAGGAGACCTCATGGGAGACCCTGTCGGCACTGGGGGCCCAGGTTGCCAACCACCGGGCGCTGTTCGGCACGGGAGGGCTGCACACGCAGGAGTGGATGACGGTGCACTTCCGCGGCCTGCTGTACGCACTGGGACGGCTCTATTTCGAGCGGCTCCCGATCTGGTTCGACGCCGCGGGTTCGGTCGGCGGGCGCCGTCTGCCACAACGCGGCGACTGGTCTCTCGGCGTGCACATTCCGCAGGGTCGACTGACGCCGGAGGCCTGTGAGGCCTCCTTCGCGAGGGCGCGAGCGTTCTTCCCGAGGCACTTCCCCGGCGAGGACTGCCGGTACGCCACCTGTGTTTCGTGGATCCTCGACCCCCAACTCGAGGAGTACCTGTCGCCCGCGACCAACATCGTGCAGTTCCAGCGGCGGTTCACGCTGCTGCCGGCGGGGGAGGCGAGCGACAACGCGACAGTGGTCGAGTTCGTGTTCCGGCGCCGATTGGCCGAACTCGACGACCTTCCCCGAGAGACCACCCTGCAGCGGGCCATCGTCGACCACATCCGCGCGGGCCGCCACTGGAAGTTCCGCACTGGTTGGTTCGAGCTGTGAAACGACGATGGCCCTGGCCGGGAACGACCTGTTAGCCTTTCACTGTATCTCGGAGTCATTTCCGATATCTCAGATTGTTGGGGAGGGTCGGTGGACGCATGGACGACGGCTCGACCACCCCGGTCCGTGTTGCGCTCGTCGGGCTCGGTGACATCGGACTCGGCGCACATCTTCCAGCTCTGTTGCGCTCGGAGAGGGTCGCCCTGGTCGGTGTCGTCGATCCGCGTCCCGAGCGTCGAGCGCTTGCCGTCGAGGCCGCCGGCAGCGACGTTCCGGCGTACGCGGACATCGACGACCTCGGCAGCGCTACCGCCGCCGACGCCGTGGTACTCGCCACCCCACCCTGGGTCACCACCGGTCTCGCCGCCACGATCCTCCGGACCGGGCAGTACGTGCTGGCGGAGAAACCCCTGGCCACCTCCGTCGCGGCGACCCACGCTCTCGTCGAGCTTCCGCCTGCGGACCTCGCGCGGCTCCAGGTGGGCCTCACCTATCGACATGATCCGGCTCTTGCCAGGCTGCGGACCTGGATTCGCGACGGCCCGCTCGATGGTCCACTGCTGATCCGCGCACACATCTACGACGAACGCCTGGACCCGACCGACCCCGCCCACAGTCACCGGATCCGTGAGGCGCTCGCCCATGGCTCGCCGGTCGTCCACGAGGGTGCGCACGTGTTCGACTGGCTGGCGTACCTGCTGGATGGTTCGCCGGAGCGGGTGGCCGATGCCTGGGCCGTACGCACGGACGCAACGTTCGCCTCGCCCAACCTGACCGGCGCCCGGCTCGCGTACCCCAGAGGGACGACCGCCCTGGTGGAGTTCGGCTGGCTGACCGACGGGCTGCCGCGCTGTGAGCTGAGCCTGTTGGGCCAGCGTGCCTACGCCGTGCTCGACGGGTTCACCTTCCGGCTGCGGCTGACGATGGCAACCGGTGTCGAGGTCGTCGACGATCCCGTCGATCGGACCACCCGGTGTTTCGACCGGCAGGTGGCGGCATTCGTCGACCTGGTGAAGGGACGCGTGGACAAGGCCGTGCCAGGCCTCGCGGAGGGGTTTGCCAGTCTCAGCCTGGCAGAGGAGGTCGCCCGGCGGGCGACTACAGGTCCATCCGGGCGGAGGGAGTAGCCGTGATCGACTTTCATACGCACACACCGGCGTGGAAGAGCGCGACCTGGCTTGCCGGTGCGGCGTTCGGTGCCGGTGAGTTCGTGCAGTTCATGGACTCTGCCGGGATCGATGCCGCCGTGGTGCTGAGTCATGACGGCCTCTTCGACCCCACACCCGAGGCGAACGACGACGTGGCGGGATTCGTCGCCGAGTATCCCGACCGCATGCTGGCCTTCGGGACGGCCAGTCCTCGCCAGCGCACGGCGGTCGCCGAGGTCGAACGCTGCTTCACGACGCTAGGCATGGCCGGCCTGAAGCTCCATCCGTGGCTGCAGGGGTTCTCGATGCACGAGCGCAGCCTTGATCCGATCTGCGAGGTCGTCACCGCGGCCGGCGGCGTGCTGCTCTGCCACGACGGCACGCCGCCGTACTCCACGCCGCTGCAGATCGCCGCGCTGGCGCGGCGGCATCCGCGGCTTCCGGTGGTCCTCGGCCACGGCGGCTTGCACGACTGCTGGCGGGAGGCGCTCGCCGCGACGGTGGAGACGCCGAACCTCTACCTGTGTGTGTGCGGAACCCCGCCGTACGCCGCCCGCAGGATTCTCGCGCAGGCGCCGCCGGGAAAGGTCTTGTTCGGTACGGACGCGGGACTGTCCGACAAGCCCAGCCAGGACTACGCGGTCGCGCGGGTCCGGGAGATCGACGGCTGGGGAGCGACGCCGGACCAGCGGCGGGCGATGCTCGTCGATGCACCACATGCACTGCTGGAGAAGTGGATCGGCCCGCGGAAGGTGGCGACATGAGCGATACGACGGCGACAGCGGCAGAGGTCCTGGCCGGCAAGGCGAGCCCGAAACCGGTCGCTGCCACGGTCGCTGCGGTCCACACCGCCCTGGTGAGCCTTCCGGCGCACCCGGACCTCATCGTCCACGGAGCCAGGGGAAGCCACGACCACTCCGACTTCTGTGTCGTCCGCGTGGTGACGAGTGAGGGCGTCGAGGGGTTCGGCGAGGTGAGTGCCACGCCGCTGTGGAGCGGTGAGGACGGGGTCTCCGCCCGCCACTTCATCGAGACCGTGCTCGCTCCGGCCCTTGTCAACCGTCCCTTGGCGCCGGTCGCGGCGCTGGAGGACCTGATGGACGACCGGCTGGCGGCCAACCCGTTCACGAAGGCGGGCGTCGCCACCGCACTCTGGGATGCGTACGCCACAAGCCTCGACGTACCGCTCGCGGTCGCGCTCGGCGGGCCACTGCGGACGGAGGTTCCGATCAAACTCTCGCTCTCCGGCGACGGCGAACGGCTGGAACAGGTGCATGCCGCGGCCGTCAAGGCGGGCTTTGCGGCGTTCAAGGTCAAGGTGGGTCTGGGGGTTGCCGGTGATCTCGCGCGGGTGGCGCTCGCTCGGAGGCTGGTGGGTGAGCAGGGATTCCTGGGTGTGGATGCCAACGGAGGTTGGCGTCGCGGTGAGGCGCGGGGCGCCGTTGAGGCGCTTCGACCCTACGACATCGCCTTCGTCGAGCAGCCGGTCGAGAGATCCGACCTCGAGGGAATGGCGGCACTTCGCGACCTCGGTTTTCCGATTGTCGCCGACGAGTCGGTCTTCGACCTGCCAGATCTCCGCCGGCTGATCGGTGCCGATGCCGCCGATGTGGTGAGTGTCTATGTGGGCAAGGCGGGTGGGCCGGGTCGCGCGGTCGAGCTCGCCAGGGTCGCCCATGCGTTCGGGCTCCAGAGCCTGCTCGGGTCCAACGGCGAGCTTGGTCTCGGCGCCGCCGCACAGGTCCATGCCGCGGCCGCGATGCCTGGCCTCACCACGGATCTCCCGTCCGACATCATCGGCGCGCACTACTACGCCGAGGACATCTTGGCCGAACCGCTGCCGAGCGACGGCCGGACCGTGCGGCTTCCGCCCGGACCCGGTCTCGGCGTACGGCTGCGCGACGACGTGCTGGCGCGGCTGCACTGAGCGGCCAGAACCCGACAGAGCCAACAGCAGAAGGGATGTGGTGGCCCGGTGATCGTCGACGTCCACAACCACACGCCGACCCACCCTGGTGAGGTGCCGGAGGACGAGCGGCTCGTCTTCGAAGGATGGCGCTCGGACCGGCCGGTGGTGACGACGAACTCCTGGGCCGACTTCGACCGGCAGCAGGCGGCGGCCGACATCTCCATCGTGTTCAACATCGCGGTCGATGATCCCTTGCGCGCCACGGGTCTGCCGTATCCACCGGAACGTACGAACGACGCCACGGCCGAGTTCGTCGCCGCCGCCCCGCACAAGCGGATCGGCTTCATGTCGGTCGATCCCCGCACGCCGGAGGTGTTCGAGGAGGTCGAACGCTGTCGTGCGCTCAACCTGGTGGGTGTCAAGCTCGGTCCCAACTACCAGAACTTCGACCCGCTGTGCGACGAGGCGCAACGCTTCTACGGCTACTGTGAGCGTGCCGGGCTGCCGATCCTGTTCCATCAGGGCACGTCGCCGATTCGCGAAGCTCCGTTGCTGTACACGCATCCGCTGGTGATGGACGACATCGCACTGCGCTTTCCGGAGCTGCGGGTGGTGATGGCGCACATGGGGCATCCGTTCGTGCGGGAGACGGTGGCGGTGATCCGCAAGCACCCGCACGTCTATGCCGACGTGTCGTCGGTCTACCTGCGGCCGTGGCTGTTGTGGGAGGCGCTGACCTTCGCGACCGAATGGGGTGTGCCGCACAAGCTGTTGTTCGGCTCGGACTATCCGATCTCCACCTCGGGCGAGGCGATGGCCGGACTCCGCAGCGTCAACGACATCGTGGAGGGTACGAAACTCCCGCGCGTGCCGGCGGAGGCGATCGAGCAGGTCATCCACGCCGACGCCCTGTCCGCACTCGGACTGGGGAAGCCGGGAGAGGCGGCAACGCCATGATCATCGACGCGCATGTCCGGCTCGGCGTGGGACGCGAGGTTGCACTCAGCGTCGACGACCTTCTCGCCACCATGACCGAGCTCGGTATCGACCGGGCGCTCGTCTCTCCTGACGAGCGCTGCACCGCCTTCGCGAACCGGGAAGGCAACGAGACGGTCTGCCGCGCCGCGCTCGCCTCGGGCGGACGCCTCGCGGCGTACGCGGTCGCCAACCCGTGGGCGGGCCCGCGGGCGGTCGACGAGCTCGCCCGGGCGCGGGACGCGGGCGCTGTCGCCCTGGCCGTCGACCCGGTCCTGCAGGGGTTCGACGTCCTCGACGGGCTGCTCGACCCCCTGCTCGCGTTCGCGTCGGAGCAGGACTGGATCGTCTACCTCCGGACCGGCACCCCGCCGTCCGCCCTGCCGCTCCCGGTCGCGACCCTGGCCCGCCGCCATCCGGAGTCGTCGTTCCTCATGGGGAGAAGCGGTGCGACCGACTTCTGGATCGATGCCGCGCCGGCGTTGCGGTATGCACCGAACCTGTACGCCGACACGTCGTACGCGCCCTGGGACACCGTGCTCAGCGACTTCGCCCGCGACGAGGAGATCGGGACGGACAGGTGCGTGTTCTCGACCGATGCCCCCTACACCGTGCCGCGCGCGGAACTCGCCCGCGTCCAGGACTGGAAAGGCATCACCGAGCAGCAACGTGCCGGCGTCCTCGGCGGGGTGGTCGCACGCCTCCTGGGCCGCCACCTGCCGCCACGCTGGTCATGACCTTTCCCCCGCTGTTCCGCTGTGGTTGAATGGCGTCGTTCGGAATACGAGAAATATGACTGAGATACTGAAAGTTCTCGAGAGTCCGGCTGGGAACGGGGGTGCGGATGACCGCGACTGACGACCCACGGCAGGCCGCGACAGCACCGGAGCAGGTGCCCGCATCGAGGTTCCTGGTGCGTGGGGTCTCGCCGGTCCTTGAGGTCCCGTTCGACGAGCAGGGCAACGTGGACTATGCAGGCTTCGCGCGAGTGGTCACCTACGTCCTGCGCACCGGAGTCACCAGCGTGATGTTTCCTGGGTTCGCCTCGGAGTTCCACAAGCTCACCGACGACGAGCGCTGGCGACTCGCGGAGATCGTGCTCGCGCAGACGCGGGACCGGCCGGACGTCGCGGCGGTCATCGCCGTCCAGGACCATGCCACCAGGCTGGCGGTCGCTCATGCGCGCCGGCTCGTCGACGCAGGCGCCGACCTGATCAACCTGCTGCCGCCGTACTTCCTCGGCCCTTCGCCCGCCGCCGTGCGCCGGCACGTCCGCGACGTCCTGGAGGCGGTGGCGCCGACACCGGTCGTCCTGCAGTACGCACCGCACCAGACCGGCACCAGCCTCGACGCGGCGACGATCGCGACCGTCGCCCGTGACCTCCCCAACCTTGCGTTGGTGAAGGTCGAATCGACGCCGCCCGGCGCGTTCATCGCCGCACTCGGCACTCAGGACCCTGCACTACCGGCATTGGTGGGGTACGCCGGTGTGCAGCTTCCCGACGCCGTACGCCGTGGTGCGATCGGAGTCCAGCCGGGTTGCTCGCTCACCGAGGTCTACGTGGAGATCTGGCGCCGGTTCGAGCGGGACGACACCAAGGGTGCGACCGAGCTGCATCGGCGGCTGCTTCCGTACATCTCCTACTGGATGCTGGACACCGAGCTGATCATCGCCGCGGAGAAGCTGATCTCGGTACGCCGTGGCCTGTTCGAGAGCGCGCACTGCCGGGCGCCGGCGCACCTTCTCGACGCCGAGGAAGTCGCGATGATCGACCGGATGCTCGCCGAGTTCGCCGACCTGCTTCCTGACCTCAGCTCGGCTGCGCTGTCCTGACGTTCGTCAGCTCGCATCCGGGTGCAGGGTCAACGACAGGTGGCGGGTGCGGTCGTCGCCGGGGTCCAGCTCGACATGAACCAGGACCGACGGCCAGCCGAACATTTCCAGCCCGCCGATCCTCGCCGGTTCGCCATCGACCAGTGCCTCGTGCACGCGGGTGAGCGGGACCGGAAGCACCACCGTCAACCCTCCGGCAGGCGACCGGCCGGTCACCTGGTACGAGAAGGTCTCACCCTCCCACCTGGTGTCGTGGATCCGTGCGGCGTCGCGGGCCCTGGTGAACTCCGCCCATGCGAACGCACTCCAGATCGGCATCCCCAGCTCGCGCGCCGACGTCCAGCAGCGGTGCATGTACGTGCTGGAGTAGGTCGCGAAGGACACCGGATGGGACAGCATCGACAGCGGGCTGAAGTAGCGGTCGAGCTTGTCCTCCATCAGCCGACGGGTCAGGTTGGCCTGGCCGAGTGGATCCGCTGTCAACAACTCCTTGACGGACAGGTCGTCATAGGCCTGAGTCGCCTGCTGGAAGCAGTCGATCACCGTGCCGTCGGCGTCGACGAACCGCATGGGTCGGGCGGATCCGGTGAGATAGGCAAGCCATGACGGGCCCGCGTTCATGGAGTTGAGATCCATGTCGATCCCGAGTTCGGCGTAGAGCTTCGGTAGGTCGGCGTAGCCCTTCCAGACCGCGCAGTGGTTGCGGTTCGTGGCCGGAACCCCGCCGTAGACCTCCGCGAACTCACGGACGTCCTTGCGTACGACCTCGGGGAGGATCTCCTCCTGGTCCTCCCCGCCGTACGCCGGATCGGAGGGATCGTGGTGGATCCCGAACGAGTGCCCGCGCTCGCGCCACCGCGCGACCCTTTCCTTCGTGGCGACCGTCCCACGGGTCGTGCCTGACATCAGGTAGATCGTGACCTGTCCACCGTGGGACTCGACGGCGTCGATGAGGGCGTCGAAGTGTTCCGGCTCCGACCAGTCGTCGTCGGAGTCCAGGACGAGAACGCTCCGTAGCTCAGGCGTCGGGTAGTACCACCAGCGCGGCTGCGGGTGGCGGGCGAGGTGGTTGACCGCATTGCCGAGCAGCATCGCGTGGATGTCGGCCTGCGGAAGGTGCCAGCACCGCGGGTCGGCGAAACCGGTGAGCAGGTCCTGGATCCGGTAGGGCTCGCCGGCGCCGAGACCGTGGCCACCGATCCGGGCAGGGTCGCCCTGTCGGATCAGGGCGACGGCGTGTGGCAGGTCGTAGGTGAACACGACCACGCGGCCCGCGCCGTAGGGCAGTTCGACGACGGCCGGGAAAGCTGTGGGCGTGCGGGCGTCGGCCTGGAGCCGCGCCACGGTCACCGCACCGTCGGGCAATGCGTCGGGTGCGTACGCATCAGCCGGCACGTGCGTCTCGATCGGTTCCTGGGGCACGCCGCTCCCGAGCGGACTCGCCGTACCCGGTCGTACGTACGCGGGCGCCACCATCGTGTGCGTGGAGACGAGGCCGAGGGTGCGGGCCAGCAGCGGGGAGGGGCGGACGAGGATCACCCGGCCGCCGGCAGCGGCGTAGTCGAGCAGCCGGCCGACCTGCGCCTTGGTGGGGCGAATCCGCGCGACGAGGACGAGGTCGTAACGTGCAAGGCCACCGAGGTTCTCGTCGGACAGGTCGAGGATCTCGTGGTCGACCATTCCCTCGGCCCGCAGGATCTCGGCAAGGTAGCGGCCGAACCGGCCGACGGTCTGGTCCCCGCTCAGCAC
This sequence comes from Actinopolymorpha sp. B11F2, assembly GCF_040195635.1. Lineage (NCBI taxonomy): Bacteria > Bacillati > Actinomycetota > Actinomycetes > Propionibacteriales > Actinopolymorphaceae > Actinopolymorpha > Actinopolymorpha sp. B11F2. The sequence goes on from NZ_JBEFTX010000019.1 coordinate 75,448, forward strand.
CACACCGATGGTCATGGGCCCTCTCCTTCCTGCCGCCCGGGGTGTGGCCGAAAGTCCGGGACGGTCAGCAGTTCGCTGCCGCGCGCGATCGACTCCGCGGCGAGTACCGCGGGCGCGGCGGTGTCCATCGCCTGGTAGACGTCGAACTCTGGCTGCCGGCCGGCTAGCACGGCGTCCCGGAACGCCACATGGGTGTAGTAGTCGGCGTCGCCATGGCCGCTGCCGCGAGCCTCGGATGGAGCGTCGGTGCGTTCGTAGCGCCAGTCGGCGTCGGCGAGGTCGGCCAACTGCTCGTCGGCCAGCCACAGCTTCGGCCGGTCGCCGGCGCCACGGGACCATTCCACCCGGCCGCCGGTGCCGAGGACCTGGTACCAGTGCCAGTTGCCGTCAGGATGCGGTTGAGCGAAGCTCGCAGCCATCCGCAGGAGGATGCCCTTCCGGGTACGCATGAGAGCGACCTGCATGTCTGGTTGGGCGAGGGCAGGATGTGCGGCGCTCGGCGCGTCCGTGCTCATAGCCACCACCTGCGTCACCCGGTCGTCGAGCACCCGCAGCATCGGGCTCAGCTCGTGCGGCAGGTAGTGGATCGGCGGCATCAGCTGCGCCCACGTCGGCCGGGCATCGGGATGGGCCGCGAGCGCGTCGGGACCAAGCAGGTCGCCGGTGTGCGGATCCTGAAACATTCCTGCGACGTAGTGGTGGAAGTACTGCCCCTCGCACAAGGTGATCCGGCCGAGCCTTCCGCTCGCGACCAGTGACCGCCAGGCCTCGACGAAGCCCCAGTACCGTGTCTGTTCGGCCAGCTGGTAGATCCGGCCGGTGCGTTCGACGGCGAGCACGATCCGCCAGCAGTCCTGGATCGCGTGGGCGGCCGGGACCTCCGCATGGACGTGCTTTCCGGCCTCCAGCGCAATGGCGGCAAGGTCGCCTTGACGCGCGGTCCGGACCGTCAGCGCGATGGCGTCGACCCGTGGATCGCCGAGCAGCTCGTCGTACGCCTGGTAGGTACGCACACTCGACGGAAAGCTCAGTTGCGCCCGCGCCCGGTCCAACAAGGGGGCGATCGGGTCGCACAGCGCCGTGACCCGGAACCCTGGTATCCGCTGGAGCATCGGGATCCAGGTGCCGACCGCTCGAGGGCCGAGGCCCGCCACGCCGATCCGGATCTCGTCCATGTCGAAGACTGGCTTCAGGCCAGCTCGGCGGCCGCCGCGTGGTACTCGGCCGCCACTGCGGCGAACGACTGCCGTGGCCGGTCGGGCACCGCGATGTCGATGCTGGGGACGGGGACGCCGTGGCTCGTCGTCAGACGCCAGCCTTCCGTGGTCTCGAAGCCAGGGTTCTCCACGGTGAACCCGATGGTCTCGATGTGGTCGAATCCGACGTCGACCGGGAACACGCCGTCGCTGCTTCCAGCCTCGAGGAGCCGGAACGCGAGGGTGGCGCTGGTCTTTCCCCGCAACCGGTCGCTCACGTCGATCGGGCCGTGCAGGGTCGAACACTGCTGCCACAGCGCGAACCCGTGCTGGCACACGTCCTCGGACCAGATCACCTCGCCGTCGATGAGCACCTGCTTGACATGCGTACCTGGCTCACCGAACCGCGCACTGAAGATGTCGTTGTGCCAGAAGGAAAGTTCGTGGCGGGCGGTGTCGGGCTCCACGGCGACGACCTGGGACGCCTCGGCGTACGCGCCCTTCTTCGTTCGTACCGGCGGCACCAGGAAACTCAGGCGGCCGTTGCCGTACATCGCCTTGTTGGTCGAGGAGATCGTGGGCGCGTCGTCGAGCTGCAGGCCATAGGCGGTGACGCCGGCGATCCGACCGTCGCGGGCGTAGTCCAGGCCGGCACGGACGACTGCCGCGTTGTAGTCGGGGCTCGGTTCGTTCCACGCGTCGAGAAAGCGTCCGGTGTAGGCGAGCAGGACCACGCCGAGGTCGTACGGCTCGACGGCGGCGCGGATGTGGTCGAGACACGGTCCGACGCTGCTGGCGACGAGGGTGTTGAGATGGTGCCCGTCGAGGAACGGATAGAGCACGAGGTCCAGATGGGGCCCGTACTTCGCGAGGAACTCGTCGCTTGTCGCCGCGTGGTAGTACGTACACAGGTAGAACGCCAGGTCGGGGTTGATGTCCTGTGCGATCTTGCGCATCCGCGCCACGTAGTCGGGGGTGAAGGTGTCCTGGTTGAACTCGAAGTCGTCGATGCCCCAGGCCTTGACGTTCGGCTGCTCGACCGAGAGTTCGGCGCAGGCACGGGCCCACGCGAGATAGTCCATGACATACGGCCGGGAGGCGCGACCACCGTGCCGGTCGGTCTCACTCGGTGGTACGAGGTAGACCCACACGTCGATCCCGGCCCGCGCGGCGGCGGGTGCGAACTCCAGCCGTAGGTCGTCCCAGTCCGTCGGCGAGTCCCAGATGCCATAGACATAGGTGTTGGCGCCGAGCTCGGTGAGCTTCGCCAGCATCGCCGGGGTGTCGATGTGACGGTAGCCGTCGGCTCGGGGCGCGGGCTCACGCAGCGTCGCCCCGACCGTGTTACCGCCGCACTGCGACGCCCGGATGCCGCCGCGCGGGATCAGGTGTGCCGCCCGGTGCGTGCCTGCCATGGGGACCTCCGGGTCCGTGAGGCCGACGGCCACGAGCTGTGCCGAGAACGGCCCCGCCACTGGTTTCTCGGATCCTGCTGGGACTGTAGTTCTGAAACCTTGTTCTGGGATTTCAGATACATATCTGTATTTTCGAAGGATGCTAGGCGGCTGGACTGTGGCCACGCAAGCCCCTACGCGGTATCATCTCGCATCTCGTATATGTATCTCAGGTTTCGTAGAGTCGCCTCGGTCGTGGACCACGAGGAGGGCCCCAATGTCAATCAGGACGACCTCGAGTTACACCCGCAGAGACCTGCTGGCGCTGGGTGGCGCGGCCATGGGCGCCTACGCCCTCACCGGTTGTTCGTTCTTCTCCACCGACCCCGACCGGGCAGCAGGGCCGGAGGCCGCGGCCAAAGGTGCCAAGGAGGCGCCGATGTTGGCCCAACGCGTCAAGGCGGGGCAGCTGCCGAAACTCAGTGCCCGCCTGCCGAAGGATCCGCTCGTGGTCGAGCCGCTGAACGAAGCGGGGATCTACGGCGGCACGATGCAGCGCGGGCAGATCGACCTCAACAGCGACGGCCTGCAGTACATGGGCTGGGCGGGGCTGGTCGAGTGGAGTCCGACGACCCCGCCCGAACCGAGCCCCGGCGTCGCCGCGTCGTGGGAGGTCGAGGACGAGGGACGTGCCTACGTCTTCCACCTCCGCGACGGGTTGAAGTGGTCCGACGGCGTACCTTGCACGACCGACGACCTCATGTACGTCTACGAGTACGTCTACCTCAACAAGGAGCTGTGCCCGGTCTTCCCCGGCTGGCTGTCCACCGCTGGCGAGCCCGGGAAGTTCGTGCAGGAGGACAAGCAGACGTTCCGGATCGAGTTCGCCGCGCCACACGGCCTGTTGCTGAAGTACCTCTGCTTCGTCGGTCTCGCAGGTGGCGTCAACCCGTTGCTGCAGCCGAAGCACTACATGAGCACCTTCCACCCTGACATCGCCGGGGAGGAGAAGGTGCAGGCGTTGCTCGCGGAGGCGGGTGTCGACGCGTGGATCGACCACTACCACTCCCGGCACGACCACTGGAAGAACGCCGACCTGCCGGTGCTCGGCCCGTGGCGGATCACCAAAGAGCCCCAGGGCAACAACGCCACAGCGGAGCGGAACCCGTTCTACTGGAAGGTCGATCCCGACGGTCGGCAGCTGCCCTACATCGACAAGGCGACCTACACCTTCCTCGACCAGGAGGCGTTCGGGCTCCGGGCGGCGAACGGGCAGGTCGACCTCGCCGCCTGGGACCTGAGCTACCAGTCGGCACCGCTGTTGATCAGGAACGCCGAGGACAAGGGTTTCCGGTTCCTGCGGTGGAAGCCCGACGGACTCTTCCATGCCCTCAACCTCAACCAGAGCCATCCCGACCCGGTGTTACGCGAGCTCTTCCAGGACATCAACTTCCGCGCCGGCGTCTCGCACGCGATCAACCGCGAGGAGATGCGTGACGCGCTGTTCGCCGGCCAGGGGCGGCTGCAGCACCCCTGCGCACAGCCGGAGGATCCGTACTACATCGACGGCATGGGCATGCGGTTCACGGAGTTCGACGAGGCCAAGGCCAACGACCTGCTCGACCAGGCCGGGCTCACCGACCGCGGTGACAACGGCATGCGACTACGCCCGGACGGCAAACCGATGAAGCTCGTCGCCCAGACGTTCACGATCGGGGTCGGCGTACCGACCGTCCAGATTCTCGAGTTCGTCAAGCGCTACTGGGCGCAGGTCGGCATCGACATGGCGATCAAGATCGTCTCGTCCGAGCTCTGGTACGCGAGCATCTGGCACGGAGACTTCGACCTCAACTGCTATGTCCCCGCGGGTTACCTGTGGGACATCGACTCGCTGTGGTACGTCCCGACGAGCGGTCTGACCTACTGGGCACCGAAGTACGGCAACTGGTACGACGATCCTGCGGGGGAGTTCTCGATGAAGCCCGACGGCGAGATCCGCCAGCTGCAGGTGCTCTACGACGAGCTCGTCCAGCAGGCCGACGACGACCAGCGACTCGCGCTCGGGCAGCAGATCCTGAAGCTGCACGACAAGAACGTCTGGATCATCGGCACGGTCCAGTCGGCATTCGCGCCGGTGGTCGTGAGCGCGGACATGGGCAATGTTCGCGACGACGCGGTGGCGAGTTACCGCACGTTGTACGAAGCGGCGATGGACCTGTCCCAGCTGTACTTCAAACACCCCGAGCAACACACCTGAGCGGGCCCGCCCGGTCATGGTCGCCTACCTGCTGCGTCGGCTGCTCTACGTCGTACCGACGGTGTTCCTGGTGTCGTTGGTGTCGTTCCTGATCATCCAACTGCCACCCGGTGACTACCTCAGCACGGTGGTTGCGAACCTGTCACGCACGGGCCAGAACGTCGATCCAGCGCAGCTCGCGGCGCTGAAGGAGAGGTACGCCCTCGACCAGCCGGTCATCGCGCAGTACTGGAAGTGGATCACCAACATCATCCTCCACGGCGACTTCGGCCAGTCGTTCGAGTATGGGCGTTCCGTGTCGTCCCTGCTCGCCGAGCGCCTTCCGCTCACTCTCGCACTCGGCCTCTCGACCCTGTTGTTCACCTGGGCGGTCGCGCTGCCCGCTGGAATCTATTCGGCGGTACGAAAGTACTCCGTCGGCGACTACGTGCTGACCGCCGTAGCTTTCCTCGGCATCGCGATACCGGGATTCCTGCTCGCTCTCACGGTCGCGTACATCCAGTTCCGCTACTTCGACAAGACCGTCGGCGGACTGCTCTCACCCGACTACGTAGGCGCCAGGTGGAACCTCGGCAAACTGCTCGACCTGTTCGACCACGTGTGGCTGCCGGTCCTGGTCCTGTCCCTCGGCGGCATCGGCGGAACGATCCGCATTCTGCGGGCCAACCTGCTCGACGAACTCCACAAGCCTTACGTCGTGACCGGTCGGGCCCGCGGACTCTCCGAGCGCCGGCTGATCGCGCACTATCCGGTGCGCGTCGCGCTCAACCCGTTCATCGCCACGATCGGCTGGCTCATCCCCGCACTGTTCGACGGGGAGGTGCTCGTCGCGACTGTGCTGGGTCTGCAGACCACCGGGCCGTTGCTGCTCGGGGCGTTGGAGAGCCAGGACATGTACCTCGCCGGCAGCATCATCTTCATCGCCTGCGTCCTCACCGTCATCGGCACCCTGGTCTCCGACATCCTGCTCGCCCTCGTCGACCCCCGCGTGCGGGAGGGATACCGATGAGGCAGGCACCGCAGTACAAACTCGTCTGGTGGAGGTTCCGCCGGAACAGGCTCGCAGTCGTCGGGGCGGTCGTGCTGGGCCTGATCTACCTCACGGCGGCGCTTTGTGAGTTCTGGGCACCGGCAACGCCGGACACGTATCGCGCCACCTATTCCTACGCGCCTCCCCAGCGCGTGCACGTCTCCTTCGACGGTGGTGTTCAGCTGTTCGTCCACGACTACCGCACCCGGGCGAACCCCGACACGATGCTGCGGGAGTTCACCGTCGACACGTCCACGCGCGTTCCGCTCCGCTTCTTCGTCAAAGGCGAGAAGTACAACCTGTGGGGGCTGTTCCCGAGCGACATCCACTTCTTCGGCCCGGTGGATCCCGGCCGTCCGTTCTACGCCCTCGGTGCCGACGAGCAGGGTCGTGACCTGGCGACCAGGTTGATCTACGGCGCACGGATCTCAATGTCGGTGGGACTGATCGGTGTCCTCGTCGGACTGGTCCTGGGCGTCCTGCTCGGTGGGATCTCGGGCTACTTCGGCGGTGTCACCGACACCGTGATCCAGCGCGTCATCGAGTTCATCATGTCCGTGCCCACGTTGCCGCTCTGGCTGGGCCTGGCAGCGGCTGTGCCGCCGGGGTGGGGGCCGATCAAGACGTACTTCGCCATCACCATCATCCTGTCCCTGATCGGTTGGACCGGGCTGGCGAGGGTGGTCCGCAGCCGATTCCTGCAGATCAGGTCGGAGGACTACGTGCTCGCGGCCGAGCTGGATGGGGTACGCCGGATGCGGATCATCAACCGGCACATGCTTCCGGCGTTCACGAGCCATATCATCGCGACGCTCACCCTCACCATTCCCGGCATGATCCTCGGGGAGACGGCACTGTCGTTCCTCGGCCTCGGACTGCAACCGCCCGTGGTGAGCTGGGGCGTCCTGCTGCAGGACGCGCAGAACATCCGTGTGCTGTCGACGGCTCCCTGGCTGCTCCTGTCGGGCGCGGCTGTCATCGTCGCGGTCGTGGCGCTCAACTTCGCCGGCGACGGCCTCCGCGACGCCGCCGATCCGTACGAAACCTGAGGGGAGGAACGATGGCTAGCCATGCTGGGCAGAACGGCGCTCCACTGCTCGACGTTCGCGGGCTACGGACCCACTTCGAGCTCGACGAAGGTCGTGTGCGTGCCGTCGACGGCGTTGACCTCACTGTCAGGGCCGGTGAGACGCTCTGCATCGTCGGAGAGTCCGGCTGCGGCAAGAGCGTCACGGCGCGGTCGATCCTCCAACTCGTCGAGCGCCCGGGCTGGATCGTCGCCGGTGAAGTGCTCCTGCGCCTCGGCCCCGATCATCAGGTCCTGACGGCACGGCACCCGTCTCGGCGTGACCGGGCGGCCGTCGCGGCGGCCGAGGACGGCGTACTCGACCTCGCCCAGCTCGATCCGAAGGGCACCGCCGTCCGGCAGATCCGTGGCAGGGACGTCGCGATGATCTTCCAGGAGCCTATGGTGTCGCTGAGTCCGGTGCACACGATCGGGCACCAGATCGCCGAGAACATCCGTACGCACGAAGATGTCACGAAACGCGACGCCCGCGACCGCGCGATCGAGGAGCTCCGCCGGGTCGGCATCCCACGGCCGGAGCGCCGGGTGGACGCCTACACCTTCCAGCTGTCCGGTGGCATGCGGCAGCGCGCGATGATCGCGATGGCCCTCGCCTGCCGGCCCAAGCTCCTCATCGCCGACGAACCCACGACGGCGCTCGACGTCACGACGCAGGCGCAGATCCTCGAACTGCTGCAGGAACTTCAGGCGCAGTCCGGCATGGCCGTCGTCTTCATCACCCACGACCTCGGTGTGGTCGCGGAGATCGCCGACGACGTAGCGGTGATGTATCTCGGCATTGTGGCGGAGTACTGCGCGGTCGACGAACTGTTCCACGATCCACGTCATCCGTACACCAAGGCACTTCTGGAGTCGGTGCCCAGAGTCGGTCGGCGGGCCAGACATCGGCTCGCCACCATCACCGGGATGGTTCCGCATCCGTACGAGCGCCCTGCCGGTTGCCCGTTCCATCCGCGGTGTCGCGACGCGATGGCAGAACTCTGCGAGACGACAGTCCCGCCCAGACTCGCAACGGACGGCTCGGCGTCGGCGGAGGTCCACGGCGGTGGGCGCTCGGTTCGCTGCCTGCTCTATGAGACGCCCGAGGCCGTCCGGGACGGAACGACGGCACGACGGGAGGTCCGCCGATGACGGCCGTACGGTCGGAGCGGGAACGTTCTGACGCGTCCGCACTTGGCACAGGCAGCGATCCCGAGGCGCTGCTCGACATCCGCAACTTGTCCATGCGGTTCCACGTCGGTCGGGGATTCCTCGGCATGGGCGCACGGATGACCGTCAATGCCGTGTCCGACGTGAACCTGACCGTGCGTCGAGGGGAAACGCTCGGCCTGGTGGGCGAGTCCGGGTGCGGCAAGACGACACTGGGCCGCTGCATCCTACGGGCATACAAGCCGACGTCCGGCGAACTCCGCTATCGCCGCGAGGACGGCGCAGTCGTCGACCTCGCCACGCTGGGCACGCGTCAGCTACGGCCGTACCGGCGTCAGATCCGTACCGTGTTCCAGGACCCGAACTCGTCGCTCAACCCGCGGATGACCCTGCTCCAGATCGTCGGGGAGCCCTTGCTGGCAAACGATCTCGCCCGTGGAGATGAACTCCGGGAGCGGGTCGCCGAAGGGCTTCGGCTCGTCGGCCTCCGGCCGGAGTACATGCGGCGTTACCCGCACGCGTTCTCCGGCGGCGAGCGGCAGCGCATCGGGATCGCCCGGGCCCTGATCACGGGGCCGCGCCTCGTGGTCGCTGACGAGGCGGTGTCGGCCCTGGATGTGTCCGTCCGCAGCCAGATCCTCAACCTGCTCGACGATCTGCAGGAACAGCTCGGCCTGACCTACGTCTTCGTCTCGCACGATCTCTCCGTGATCCAGCACCTCTGCTCCCGGGTCGCCGTGATGTACCTCGGCCGGATCGTCGAGGAAGCCACGACCGACGATCTCTTCGAACGGCCCCGGCACCCCTACACCGAGACGCTCCTGCGGGCGTTGCCACTGCCTGACCCCCGGTTACGGGGTAGCAGGAAGCGGATCCCCTTGCGGGGCGAGGTTCCAGACCCGGCGAGCCCGCCGGCCGGGTGCACTTTCCATCCCCGATGTCCGTACGCGCAGGAGCGCTGCGACACCGAGGAGCCAGCTCTCCTTCCGCTGCGTTCTCGTCGTACCGCCCGGTGCCACTACGCGGACACGCTCGACCTGGAGGGTGTCGTGGCGGACTGACCGGCCCAGGCTAATCTTCGATATGTCGTAAGAACCTGCGAACGCGGGAGCAAGGGGGCCCCTGTGAGCGCCAAGCCAGCAGCACGGCCGGCCTCGCCGTCGACCGATCGTGCCTTGACCGTCCTCGAAACGCTGATCGAGGCCGAAGGCCCGCTGACATTGACCATGCTCGCCCAGACCGCGGGTGTCCCATTGGCCACGTGCGCGTCGATCGTCCAGACGTTCGAGGAACGCGGATACGCCGCCCGCCAGATCGTCGGCCGAAGCCACTTCTGGCAGCCGACCCTCAGGCTGTACGCCATGGCCTCGAGCCTGGTCCGCAAGATCGATCCCGCGAGTGTGTCCCGCCAGCACCTCCGCGCCCTGAGCGACACGGTCGGCATGCCGGCTCACCTCGGCGCTCTCGACGGGACGGCGATCGTCTACGTAGCGAAGGCGGCGACACCCGGATTCATCCAGTTCGACACGTTCATCGGTAAGGTCGCGCCGTTCAACCTGACCGCGCTCGGCCGGGCGATCGCCGCTCACCTGCCCGACGCAGAACTCACGCCGCTGCTCGACCACTTGGTCGCCGGATCCGGTCCGAATGCCCGACGCCCCGCCGTCAAGGGCTTCCGCAAGGAACTCGCAACGACCCGCGCCAACGGATACGCGATCGAAATCGAAGAGGAACAGGCAGAGATCGGCTGCGTCGCCGCCCCGGTCTTCGACGCCTCGGACCGGGTGAGGTACGCGGTGGGCGTCACCGGGTTCTCCCGTGATTTCACCGAGGACGCGCTGCCAGGCATCATCGCGGCGGTGCAGAAGGCCGCCGCGGCGATCTCCACCGACCTCGGCGTCGTGGAGCTGCCCCGTTAGTGGGGCCGGCCCGGCCTTGTGAGGTAGGGGGTCATGCGGCAGGAACGTCTCGCCGGAGCTGGGAAGGGTCGCGTCATCTGGCGGTTGGATGACACCGTACGCAGACCGGTGGGACCGCAGACGCCGGCCCTTGCCGGGAAGCTGGTCCGACGGTTTCACGATGCCGTGCAGGGGTTCCGACCGCCACCAGACGCGGTGTGGCACCGGACGGGATCGCCGGACGAGTCCTTGGGGCGACTGATCATCTGCCACCACGATCTGGCGCCGTACAACACGATCTACCGGCAGGGGAGGCCCACGGCGTTCATCGACTGGGATCTCGCCGGTCCGGCGCCGGCCCTCGCCGACGTGGCCACGCGGCATGGTCGTTCGTCCCGCTCTACCCCGACGAGGTGTGCGTCCGGATCGGTCTCCCGGTGCTTCCGCGCGGGCCTCGGCTCCGCGAGTTCTGCGACGGTTACGGACCGCAGGAGCGCGAGAGTTTCCTCGACGCCGTACGTACTCATCTGGTCGCCCACACCAGCCCGACCGCTCAGCGGAGCGTTCCTTATCTCGACTCGATGAGGAAGGAGTGGCAAGGACACCTTGCGTAGTACGACAGCAGCACTTGTCCAGAGAGCAACGATCGTACGCGCGCTGGTCTCGGGATCCGAGACCAGCGTGTACGCGATGTGAGACAGCGGATGCGACACACGCCAGTTCCCCACGAGACACCGCATAGCGGCACGGATCGCGCAGTCCAGCAGACGACAACAACGAATGAGGCAGGATGAACGGGACCGGAGCAGTCGACGTCGCCGTTGTCGGGTTGGGGTTCGGTGAGGACTTCCTGCCGTTGTACGCCGCCCATCCGTCGGTGGGTGAGGTGGGGATTGTCGACCAGTCGAGGGAGCGGCTCACCGAGGTGGGTGACAGGCACGGGATCGCCGAACGCTTCACCGATATTGCCGACGTGCTGGCCGACGAACGCTGGGATGCCGTCCACATCCTCGCGCCGGTCGCCTTTCACTCCTCGTACGCGCTGGCCGTGCTCGGGGCGGGGAAGCACTGCGCATGTGCAGTGCCGATGGCCACCGACGTCGCGGACCTGCACGCGATCGTCGCCGCCCAGCGCGAGTCCGGCAAGAACTACATGATGATGGAGACCGCCGTCTACGGGCGCGAGTATCTCGTCGCGGAGGAGATGTATCGCAAGGGTGAGCTGGGCGGCCTCACCTTCTACCGCGGCTACCACATCCAGAACCTCGACGGATACCCGGAGTACTGGCGAGGCTATCCGCCGATGAAGTACATCACCCACGCGCTGGCGCCGATCCTCGCACTCACGGGCAGCACGGTCGCCGATGTCACCGCGTACGGCTCGTCGAAGCTGACCGCCGATCGGGTGGGGTCGTACGACAACCCCTTCCCGCTGCAGGTGGGACTCTTCCGGCTGGTCGACTCCGATGTCGTCGCCGACGTCACCATGTCGTTCTTCCAGACGGCGAGGTCCTACGTGGAGGGCTTCTCGGTCTATGGCGACCGTCGGAGCCTCGAGTGGTCGGGGGCGCCGGGCGAGGCGATGCGGTTGTTCGAACTGCGGCCGGCCGGCCCGGCGGAGTCACCCAAGGGCTCACGCGGTCGGCACGCCCGCGAGTCCGTCCTGGAGCCGCCTGACTACGCGCACCGGCTGCCGGAGCAGCTCGCCCGGTTCGTCCGTACGTACACGCTGGAATCGCACGACGGTGGGCCGGCGACCACGAAGACGGCCGGGCACGGCGGATCCCATCCGTATCTGGTACACGAGTTCATCTCCAGCATCGTCGAGACACGGCCGCCAGCGATCGACGCGGTGACCTCGGCCGCGTGGACCGCGCCCGGAATCGTCGCGCACGAATCCGCGCTGAGAGGCGGCGAGCGCCTCACAGTCCCGTCGTTCGACGGCTGACATCCCACGGCTGACATCCACGGCTGACATCCGACGACCACCGCACCGAGAGCGAGCGGTCGCCAGCGTCGGCTACCACCTTCCGCGGTGCTCGGGAACGAGGCGGACGAGGGGGGTGATGCACACGAGCATGATCGCGAAGACGAGGAAGATGTACGCCTGCGTCGCCCCGGCATCGCTGCTTCGCGCGAGCACGGCGGTGGAGATCGATACGGCCACGATGGACCCGGACTGCCGGAACATCCCACGGAGCCCGGCAACCGCGGCGAGGTGGTCGCGCGCGAGTTGCAGGCTCGCGTTGTTCGACGCGGGTACGGCGAGGCCCATGCCCAGGCCGGTGACGCCGGTGGCGACCGCCAGCCATCCGTACGACGAACTCCCCACCGGCGCGAACGCCAGTCCGACCAGCCCGCCGGCCACGAGCAGGAATCCGATGACGATCGGTAGCCGGCAGCCGGTACGGCGCAACGCCAGGACCGCGAGCCCGGCGACACAGATCATCCCGACCGCACGGGCGGTGAGGAGCGTCCCGCCCTCCAGCCCGTCGAAGCCGAAGCGCGCCTCGGCGTAGAGGGGGAGCAGTGCCCCGAACCCGAGTGCGGCGGTCCCGAACCAGAAGTTGATCAGGTTCATGATCCCGAATCCCTTGCCACGCAGGAGTCGCCAGGGAATGAACGGGGCAGCGGACTTTCTCGTGTGCTGGACGAAGAGCACCGCCAATACCAGGGCGAGCACCTCCGAGACGAGGAACGCCGGATGCAGGAGCCGCGTACTGGCGTTGCCGAGGGTGGTGATTCCGTACATCGCCGCCAGGATCGCGCCGGCGAACAGCACGACTCCGCGGACGTCGGTCCGAGCGACCGGCTTGCGGGCACCCGCCGGGATGAGCGCCGCCGCGAGGCCGAAGAGGACGAGGCCGATCGGGACGTTGATGAGAAAGATCCCACGCCAGGACCAGTACGTCACGAAGACGCTCCCGATGATCGGCCCCACGATGCCGCCGATCGGGAAGATGCTCGTGAACATGCCGAGTGCGCGGTCCCGCCCGCTGCCGAAGTGGTCGGCGACGATGCCGGTGGCCGACGGCATGAACGCGCCGCCGCCCAGCGCCTGCAGGGCACGGAACCCGATCAGCAGGTAGATGTTGTCGACCAGACCGCAGCACAGGGAGGCGGTCACGAACACCACGATGGCGCCGAGGAAGACGCGCTTGCGGCCGTACTGGTCGCTGAGCCTGCCGGCGAGTGGCAGTACCACGATCTGGCCGAGGGCGTAGATCGTGATCGTCCAGCCACTCCAGTTGATCCGCGTCTGCATGTCCTGTTGGATCGCGGTGAGAGCGGTCGCCACGCTGGTCTGGTCGATCGAGCCCATGAAGAGGGCGATCGACACGATGGCGAAGACGATGCCGCGACGGGGGAGCGGTTCGTCTCCGACGCTGGTGGTGGCCGGCGCTGCTGGGGGCTTCCCTTGGCTGTCCGACGTCGACGCCGAGACCGACGCTGAGGCCGGCGCCGAGCCGGATGCTGGTGCCGATGTCGGTGCGGACGTCGATGTCGGCTCGGTGGACTTCTCCTGCTTGGCCGAGGCCGGTCCGGGCGCAGGCGTACGGACCATATGCTTGCGCTTCCCGCGCCCCCGTCCGAGGCGGGTGGTGGAGCCAGCTCGTCGCCGGAGAGGGTGGTCCTCAGGTGATGACGGCTCCGATGTGCGCACCGTGTCAGACTACATTGCTTGCCGGCAGGCAACTAAGGGGTGGAGAGATGGTGGACGCCGACACGGTTACCCGCCTGCGCGTCGTCATCGGCCGGCTGGCCCGAGAGCTCAACGCGACGGCGACCGGCGAGGGCCTGACGCCGACCCAGGCGTCGGTGCTCGGCCTGGTGACGGGGCGCGGCCCGCTGGGCATGGCAGAACTCGCCGGGCTCGAGGGTCTGAACCCCACGATGCTCTCCCGGGTCGTCGGCCGGCTCGACGAGCTGGAACTTGTTCAGCGACGTCCGGATCCGGCCGACCTGCGCGTGGTGCGGGTGGAGGTGACCCCGGCCGGGCGGCGCGTCCACCAGCGCATCCGGACACTGCGGACACGAGCCGTCTCCTTGTGTCTGGAACGGCTGCCGGACGAGGCCGCGCGCACTCTCCTCGATGCCCTGCCCGCGCTGGAGGCGCTGGTCGACGAGCTCAAGGTGACCAAACCTGACCACGACCAACCAGGCGTACGGCGACGCGGGTGATGATCTGTGGTGTCGCGTCCTACCTGTAGCCCTGTCCCTGAGTGGAGTTGAGAAGCTTGTCGGTCGACCGTCGCGTCGCTCCACCCGTCCGCATGGTCGCCCTCGATCTCGATGGGACCATCCTCGAGTCGGGCACCACGATCGACCACCAGGTGCTCACGACACTCGAAACCCTGCAGACCAAGGGCGTCATGTGCGTGACCGCGACCGGACGTCCGCTCGACTTCCAGGTCGAGCTCTTCGAGCGACACAACGTCGGCCCGACGACCGGCCGGTTCGCAGCACTGATCGCCAACGAGCGAGAGATCCATCTTCTCGACGAGCACCGGCAACCCGCTCCCGCCTACCACTCGTACGACGAATGGAACGTCGTCATCCGCAAACGCTGGGACGCGCTTCTCGACGAGGCGATGCGGTGGGTGGACAGGGTGGCGGCGGAGGCCGATCGCCGTGGGTGGACGTCCAGGAGGTTCGACCGAAGCGAGATCGCGCGCCGTGGGCTGGCGACCATCCGGCTGGAGCTGTCCCAGCACGCCGCCGTCCTTCGCGACTGGCTGGCGGACCGGCTGCTGGACGCGGAGAGCGAGCTCGCCTGCAACCGGAACACCCGGCTGGTCCAGGTGGTCGATCGCCAAGCCGGCAAGGGCAACGTCCTGGCGACCCTCGCCGACCTGTGCGGCGTCCCTGCCGATCAGGTCCTCGCGATCGGCGATTCCTCCAACGACATGTCGATGTTGGACGGCGCGTTCGGGTTCCGCGCCGCGACACCCGGCAACGCCGACACGGAGGTCAAGGACGCGGTCAGAAAATGCGGCGGTTACGTGGCGCAGGCCAGGGTGGGGGCAGGTGTGATCGAGGCGCTCACCGCGGTGACCGCGCTGGTCACACCGACCGCGACTACCCCGCCCACCCCACCGACCGCTGCAGGTCAGTCGCCGGCTCAGTCCCACGACACGCCGGTGTAGCGGTCGAAGGCCGTACGACTGCGTTCCACTGAGGCGAGATCGTCCAGCTGGCTGTGGTCCTGCTCCAGCAGGAGGTACTCGAAGTTCGGGCAGTCGAGAGCGGTGTCGATGATCTCCTGGATCGACATGATGCCCGTTCCGATCTCGGTGAAGCAGCGGGGATCCTTCGTCTCGAGAAACGTTTCCATCGTGATCGGCGCGTTCCGGTCGACAATCCCCTCGAACATGACCAGAGGTTGCGGCGCATCGCGCGGGAAGTCCTTCTGATGGAGCAGGATCAGGCGGTCACGGTACTTCTTCATCATCGTGACAGGATCCTGGCCGCCCCGTGCCATCCAGTAGGTGTCCATCTCCACGTAGACAAGGCCAGGATCGGTGTGCTCCATGATCAGGTCGTAGACCGTACGGCCGTCGACAATCTGAAATTCCTGGTAGTGGTTGTGGTAATAGAACCGCATCCCGCGCGCCCGGCAGAGTTCACCTATGTCGTTGAAGAACTCGGCGCGACGGAGGATGTAGTCCATGTCCGCGTACGGGAAGAACTCGATGTCACAACCGACCCGCGTGTTTCCCAGCTCCCCGTGGTAGTCGAGGATTTCCGGCAGACGGTCCAGGTTCAACGGATTGATGTGACAGCCGACGATGTCCATGCCGAGTTCGTTCAGTATCGCGCGCAGATCCCTGGCCGGCATGCCGAACCCGATCCCGTCATCGGTGTCCGCGTGGTGATTGGCGCCTTCGAGGTGGGTGAAGCCTAGTTCTGCCAGCCTCTCGAGCGTTCGATGCGGGTCTTTGCCCATCGAGGTCCGGACGGAGTACAGCTGGATTCCCACGCGTACCGACACTCTGGGTACCTCCGCTTCACCATCGGATCGAATCCGCGGACGCTACTTGACGGACCGGGACGACACAAGGCCGGTGCTTTTTTCGTGCGCAGACATGTCCAATTGCTGCCTTGTGACGTACGTACCTCGCTATTGGTCGAGCAGGATCTGCGCGATCGCCCTGTCCGGCCCTGTGTGCACAGTGGTGTCGGCGTTCTCGACATCCCAGAGGACGTTCTGCAGAACGCGTCCGAGCGTCCAGCCGATGGCGCGCTGCCGGTCAAGGCCGAGCGTGTCGGTCATCAGGTCGAAACGGCGTCGCACGGCACGCGGAACGTCTGCCGTCGCGACAACGTCGTCCCATCGGTTGTGCAGGGCAGGGAGCAGTTCGAATCCGGGGTCGCCGGCCAGGGGTTTGGGGTCGAGCGTGCGGCACGCTGTCGAGGTCAGCCGGTCACCACCGGCCGGGATGTCTCCGCGCTCACGAAGACGCCGGCGGGGCGCCGCGGTACGCTGGCCGGACCAGCGAGGAGGGTATGGATGAGCACGGACAAGGTGGTTCCCCTACGGCCTCGGACACGACCGCAAGAACTGCCTCTGCGTGCGGCCATCGGCCGGGCGTTGCGGGACGTCCGGACCGAGCAGGGGCGGACCCTGACCGAGGTCGCTGACGCCGCTGGCATGTCGATGCAGTACCTCTCCGAGATCGAGCGGGGCCGCAAGGAGGCTTCCTCGGAGATCCTCCAAGCCGTGTGCGCCGCCCTGAACATCCGCCTTGCCGACCTGGTGGCGCGGACCTTCCGGGTGCTGACCGTCGAGGCCCGCGCCATCCCGGCCGGGCGTCCCACCGGCCCGGTGCTCATGGCCGCGTGAACATCGGCTCCAGAAGCTCGCTGCGGTTGGTGATCACACCATCGACCAGGCCGTACTCGCGCGCCTCGTCGGCGTCGAACACGCGTTCGCGGTCGGTGTCGGCGCGGAGGGACTCGATGGACCGTCCGGTGTGTTCGCTGAGGACCTGAAGCATCTGGGCACGCACCCGTGAGACTTCCCGGGCCTGCAGTTGCAGGTCCGACAGAGCGCCCTGCCCCCTGGCCTCCGGCTGGTGCAGGAGCACCCGGGAATGCCTGAGCGCGAACCGTTTGCCGGGTGCGCCAGCGGCCAGGAGCACAGCAGCGGCCGAGCTCGCCTGCCCGAGACAGATCGTCGCCACGTCGGGGAGTACGTACTGCATCGTGTCGTAGATCGCCATCAGTGCGCTGAACGAACCACCGGGTGAGTTGATGTAGAGCGAGATCTCGGTGTCCGGACTCGCACCCTCGAGATGGACGAACTGCGCCATGACGACGTTCGCCACGTCGTCGTCGATCTCGCTGCCTAGGAAGATGATGCGGTCGGACAGCAGGCGGCTGAAGACGTCGGTGGCGCGTTCGCCGGTGTGGGTGCGTTCGATGACGTTGGGGATGGTGTAGTGGGCCATGGCTCAGAACCCCCTGCGGCCGATGCCGTGACCGATGGTGTCGAGGGAGTCCACCACCGTGTCGATCATCCCGTAGTCACGGGCCTCCTCGGGGGCGAACCAGCGGTCGCGGTCGCTGTCGGTCCGGATGGTCTCGACCGACTGGCCGGTGTGCTCGGCGAGGAGCCGCTGCATCTGGGCCTTGGAGTACTCCAGGTTCTCCGCCTGGATCTCGATGTCGACGGCGGTTCCGCCGATCCCGGCCGAGCCCTGGTGCATCATGATCCGGGTGTGCGGCAGGCTGAACCGCTTGCCCTTCGTACCGGCACAGAGCAGGAACTGGCCCATGCTCGCCGCGAACCCCATCGCCAGGGTCGACACGTCGTTGGGGATCAGTCGCATCGTGTCGTAGATCGCCATCCCGGCGTAGACCACGCCGCCGGGGCTGTTGATGTACAGGCTGATGTCGCTCCTGGGGTCCTCCGCCGACAGCAGTAGCAGCTGGGCGCAGACCCGGTTGGCGCTGACGTCCTCGACCTCTGAGCCGAGTAGGACGATCCGATGGTGCAACAGGCGGGCGGCCAGCTGGTCGTCGAAGGTGTTCGTGCCGGTGGCCGCCTCGATCATGGACAGGTTCACGGTGCCTCCTCGAGTCCGTTCCGACCACCACTGTCGTCGAGGAACGGCGCTCGCCGGCTCATCCTCTGCTGTGGGCAGATCCGCTGAGGGCGAACGAGATCAGCCCCACGCGGTGCCAGCCCGCCCGCGTCAGATGGCGCACCACGGCAGGCGCCGCACCGCCCGGCCGATGCGCCACAGCACCGGGTCGACCCGTCCTTGGTATCCTCGGATCCGGGTCGAGAGGCGCTGCAACGGGCTGATGCCCGCCACGCTCGACCCGGACTGTTGATCGCAAGGGCGCCTCCCAGCGAGTGGGAGGTGCTCCAGTGGTCAGGTCTTCGAGCCGCGACGATGATCGTGGACATGACGACGCCAGAGGTACGCGCGGAGTCACGGCGGGTGAAGCCGCTCAAGGTCTTCGAGAACTCCTCGACCAGCGCATCGTCGTGCTCGACGGGGCCTGGGGCACGATGCTGCAGCAGGCCGGCCTGGAACCGGCGGACTACCGCGCGGACTGGCTCAGCGATCACTCGCACGACGTGACCGGCGACCCTGACCTGCTGAACCTCACGCGTCCCGACGTCGTTCTCGACGTGCACCGGCAGTACCTCACGGCGGGTGCGGACATCACCACGACGAACACGTTCACCGCGACCAGCATCGGCCAGGCGGACTACGGGCTGCAGGCGCTGGTACCGGAGATGAACCTGCGCGGCGCGCAGCTGGCCCGCCAGGCGGCCGACGAGGTGGGCGGCCGGTTCGTCGCCGGCTCGATCGGACCGCTGAACGTCACGTTGTCGCTGTCGCCGAACGTCGAGGACCCTGCCTATCGCGCGGTGACCTTCGATGAGGTCCGGACCGCGTATGCCGAGCAGATCCAGGCATTGGCCGAGGGCGGCGTCGACGTCCTGCTGATCGAGACGATCTTCGACACGCTCAACGCGAAGGCGGCCGTCGCCGCCGCCCGCGAGGTCGCGCCGCACCTGCCGTTGTGGATCTCGGTCACGATCGTCGACCTCTCCGGCCGCACGCTGTCGGGCCAGACCGTCGAAGCCTTCTGGCGTTCGGTCGAACACGCCGAGCCGCTGGTCGTCGGGCTGAACTGCTCGCTGGGTGCGGACGAGATGCGGCCGCACGTCGCGGAGCTCTCCCGGCTGGCCGACACCTACACCGCCTCCTATCCCAACGCCGGCCTACCGAACGCGTTCGGTGGGTACGACCAGACACCGCCGGAGACTGGCCGGCTGCTCGGCGAGTTCGCGAACGCGGGCCTGGTCAACATCGTCGGTGGCTGCTGCGGTACGACGCCGGCCCATATCGAGCAGATCGCGGCCGCCGCCGCCGGTATGTCACCGCGCGAGGTTCCGCCGGCCGCGACACACACCCGCTTCAGTGGTCTCGAGCCGTTCGAGATCGGCGCGGACACCGGGTTCGTCATGATCGGCGAACGCACCAACGTCACCGGCTCGGCGAGGTTCCGCCGCCTGATCGAGGGCGACGACTATCAGGCCGCCGTCGACGTCGCCCTGGAGCAGGTCCGTGGTGGGGCCAACCTGCTCGACGTCAACATGGACGCCGACCTGCTCGACAGCGAGCAGGCCATGACGACGTTCCTCAACCTGATCGCGACGGAGCCGGAGGCGGCCCGCCTTCCGATCATGGTCGACAGCTCGCGGTGGAGCGTGCTGGAGGCCGGGCTGAAATGCGTCCAGGGCAAGGGAATTGTCAACTCCATCAGCCTCAAGGAGGGTGAGGAGCCCTTCCTCGAGCAGGCGCGGAAGATCCGCGCCTACGGCGCCGGCGTGGTCGTGATGGCCTTCGACGAGCAGGGCCAGGCGGACACCACGGAACGCAAGGTGGAGATCTGCGCCCGGGCGTACGACCTGCTCACGCAGCGGATCGGCTTCCCTGCCGAAGACATCGTGTTCGACCCCAACGTGCTCGCGGTCGCGACCGGGATCAGTGAGCACAACGGTTACGCGAAGGCGTTCATCGATGCGCTGCCGCTGATCAAGGAGCGGTGCCCGGGCGCGCGGACGAGCGGTGGCATCTCCAACCTGTCGTTCTCCTTCCGTGGCAACAATGTCGTACGAGAGGCGATGCACTCGGCGTTCCTGTTCCATGCCGTACGCGCGGGCCTCGACATGGGCATCGTCAATGCCGGCCAGCTGGCCGTCTACCAGGACGTGCCGGCGGACCTGCTCGAGCTGGTCGAGGACGTCCTGTTCGACCGGCGCCCTGACGCCACCGACCGGCTCGTCTCCTTCGCGGAGACGGTGAGCGGTTCCGGCACCCGTCGTACCGTCGATCTGTCCTGGCGCGAAGCGGGCGTCGAGGAGCGGCTTGCCCACTCCCTCGTGCACGGCATCGTCGACTTCATCGAGGAGGACACCGAGGAAGCCCGGCAGCAGGCGGCGCGTCCGCTCGACGTGATCGAGGGACCGCTCATGGACGGCATGAAGGTCGTGGGTGATCTCTTCGGCGCCGGGAAGATGTTCCTGCCCCAGGTGGTGAAGAGCGCGCGGGTGATGAAGCGGTCCGTTGCCTATCTCGAGCCGTTCATGGAGGCCGAGAAGCAGCAGGCGATCAAGGACGGGCGGGCGGAATCGGTTCGTGGACAGGGAAAGGTGGTCCTGGCCACCGTCAAGGGCGACGTCCACGACATCGGCAAGAACATCGTGGGTGTCGTCCTCGGCTGTAACAACTACGAGGTCGTCGACCTCGGCGTCATGGTGCCCGCGTCGGTCATCCTGGACACCGCGGCTGCCGAGAACGCTGACGCTGTGGGGCTCTCGGGCCTCATCACGCCGTCATTGGACGAGATGGTCACCGTCGCCACGGAGATGCAACGCCGAGGGCTGAAGCAGCCGCTGCTGATCGGTGGTGCCACGACCTCGCGCCAGCACACCGCAGTACGCATCGCGCCCGCCTACGACAACACCACGGTTCACGTGCTCGACGCGTCCCGGGTCGTCGGCGTCGTCTCCAACCTGCTCGACACCGACCGGGCCGAGGAACTCGCCCAGACCAACCGCGCCGAGCAGGAACGGCTGCGCGAACAGCATGCGGGCAGACGGCGTACTCCGCTGCTGACACTCGCCAAGGCTCGGGCGAACCGGGAGGAGGTGCCTTTCGAGGACCTCCCCGTTCCGGCGTTCACCGGCGTACGCACGATCACACCGGATCTGACGACGCTGCGGAAGATGATCGACTGGCAGTTCCTCTTCCTCGCCTGGGAACTGACGGGGAAGTACCCGGCCATTCTCGACCAGCCGGTGGCCCGCGAACTCTTCGACGACGCGAACACCATGCTGGACCAGATCGTCGCCGATGGCAGCTTCAGAGCTCGTGGCGCGTACGGCTTCTGGCCGGCACATGCCGAGGGCGACGACATCGTTCTCGGCACCGGGGTGCGGTTCCCGATGCTGCGCCAGCAGACGGCGAAGCCGGCCGGGCGGCCCAACCGATGCCTCGCCGACTACGTTGCCCCGGCCGGTGACCACCTGGGCGGTTTCGCGGTGGCCATCCATGGTGCCGAGGAACTCGCCGCGGGCTTCGAGGCGGGGCACGACGACTACCGCGCGATCATGGCGAAGGCCCTGGCCGACCGGCTCGCCGAAGCGTTCGCCGAGCACATCCACCTCGAGGCGCGGCGGGCGTGGTACGAACCCGACGCCGACCCGGCGATCGAGGACCTGCACGCCGAGCGCTTCCGCGGCATCCGGCCGGCCCTCGGCTATCCCGCGAGCCCGGATCACAGCCAGAAGCAGGAACTGTTCGACCTGCTCGACGCGCACGGGCTCGGCATGAAGCTGACCGACTCCTTCGCGATGACGCCCGCCGCCAGCGTCAGCGGCCTGCTCTTCGCCCACCCGTCGTCCAGGTACTTCACGGTGGGGCGCCTCGGCAGGGACCAGACCGAGGAGTACGCCGGGCGGCGCGGCCTCGACCTTTCCGAGGTGGAGCGCTGGCTGCGTCCCAACCTCGACTACGAGCCGCAGGAGCCCTCCGCCGAAGGCTGAACGCTGCTCTGAGGCCGGCGGCAAGGCAGCGATGTCGGCGTTTGCCCGTGGTGCCGCCGCCAGCGGCTCTACGCTGAGACATGAACGCCCACGTCCTTCTCGTCGAGGACGATGCCTCCATCAGGGAGATCACCGCCCTTGGCCTGGCGCGGGCGGGGTTCCGGGTCACGACCGCAACCGATGGCAGCGAGGGCCTCGCGCGGGCGCGGCGGGAAGCGTTCGATCTGCTGCTGCTCGATGTCATGCTGCCGGGGCTCGACGGGTTCGAGGTGTGCCGGCAGATTCGCCGGACGAGCCGGGTGCCGGTGGTCATGCTCACGGCGCGGACGGACCCCATCGATGTGGTCGTCGGTCTCGAGGGTGGTGCCGACGACTACGTACGCAAGCCGTACGAGATCCACGAGCTCATCGCCCGGCTGCGGGCCGTGCTGCGTCGAGCGACCGCGCCGCCGCTGGACACCCCGTTCGCGGTGGGAGACCTGGTGGTCGATCCGGCGAGCTACACCGTCCACAAGTGCGGCCGGGAACTCGCCCTCACCGCGACCGAGTTCCGGCTGTTGGTCGAGCTCGCGCGCCGACCGGGCCAGGTCTTCACCAGGGAGCTGTTGCTCGACCGCGTGTGGGGGTACGACCGGCTGGGCGACTCGCGGCTCGTCGACGTCGCCGTCCAGCGGCTACGCGCGAAGGTGGAGGACGATCCGACCCGACCCGTGCTGATCCGGACCGTCCGTGGCGTCGGCTACAAGCTCACGCCCGGCGCGCCAGTCGAGCGTCAGTAGGCCTGCCATGGCTCGGCGCACGCTCGTCGCGGGGCGGCCGAGGGTTCCGCAGATGTGGCGGTTCCGGCGCAGGCTGACGATCGCGTTCGTCCTCGTCGCCGGCGTCTCCGCGGCAGCGCTGGCGATCGGGGCGTACGCACTGGTCCAGAACGCCCGGTTCGCCGAGTCCCTGCAGCGCGCGGAGTCCGACGTACGGTTCCAGCTCCTGGTGGCCCGTGAGTTCCTGCCGTTGGACAACGACCGCAGCGCCCGGCTGCTCGGGAGTTTCGAACAAAGCGGCCGGCACGTCATCCTCGTGCAGGACACGCAGGCGGCGGCCTCCAACCCGGGCTTCGATCCGCCGTTGTCGCAGCGCCTCCGCTCGGTCACCGCCAACGGTCAGATCGGGTACGAACGCGTTGTGGACGTCGGCCGCCACCTGCTCGTCGTCGGTGGTCGGATCCCGGGCTGCACCAGCCCGGAGAGCGTCGGCCCGACAGCACCCGCGTCGACGTGCTCGGCGGAGCTCTTCGTCGTGTTCGTCGAGGATCGCCTCCATACCGACCTCGCGCAGCTTGCCGCCGCGTTGCTGGGTGGCTGGCTGGGTGTGGTCGCGGTGGCGACCCTGGTGGGCACGGTGATCGCACGGCGTACCCTCGGCCCGGTCGCACGCGCGAGCGAGGCGGCGCGCGCCGTGGCCGAAGGCCTGCTCGACACGCGCCTGCCCGCCGAGGGTCGCGACGAGTTCGGCGCGTGGGCCGCGTCGTTCAACCGGATGGCCGGGGCTCTGGAGGCGAAGATCGCCGCGCTGTCGGCGGCGCAGGAGCGGGAGCGGCGGTTCACCGCCGACGTCGCCCACGAACTGCGTACCCCCGTGACCGCTCTCGTCGCGGCGGCCTCCCTGCTGGCCGACAGCTTCGACCGGTTGCCCGCCGAGGCGCGCCGCCCCGCCGAACTGCTGGTGGGCGACGTCCTGCGGCTGCGGCGGCTGGTCGACGAGCTGATGGAGATCTCCCGGCTGAGTGCGGGTGGTGAGGACGTACGCCGGACGGAGGTCGACCTCTCCGCACTTGTCGCCGCCGTGTTGCGGAGGCACGGCTGGGACCGCTCGGTTCGGGTGGAAGGGGAGCCCGTCACGTTGCTCAGTGATGAGAGGCGGCTGGAACGCATCGTCGCCAACCTGGTCGGCAACGCGGTCGAGCACGGTGATCCGGGCGCGGACGGTGGCGGGATCGCCGTGAGTCTACGCAGGGACGGGCAGTGGGTGTCGATGAGCGTCACCGACCAGGGTCCGGGAATCGCGCGCGAGCACCTGCCCCACCTGTTCGAACGCTTCTACAAGGTCGACACGGCCCGTTCCGGCGGCGGCAGCGGCCTCGGACTCGCCATCGTCCGGGAGAACGTCCGCCTGCTCGGCGGGACCCTCGAGGTGAGCAGCAACGTTGGTGAGGGGACGCAGTTCCGGTTGCGGCTACCGGTGACCGCCAACCCAGCCCCCACACGAGCTTCCACGCCACGAGCGCCCGCAGGACCGGTGGCCGCAGGGCCGGTGGCCGCAGGGCCGGTGGCCGCAGGGCCGGTGGCCGCAGGGCCGGCGAGTGCACAGCCCGGGCCGTCGGCAGCGACACGACTGTTACGCGACGGTGAGGCTGCCGATGAACTCGGCGCGGACCGTGAGGTGCACGAACCTCTCAAGGGGGAAGCACCATGAACACCCATCTCACCCGCCCTGTCCCACGCACAACTCACCCTTCCCGCCCCGTCCGCAGCATCCACGCTGTCCGCACTAGCCACGCTGTCCGCACTGTTCGCACTGTCCGCGCCGGGCGTCGTCGGCTCACTGTTCCGCTGGTCGCACTCGCCCTGGGCGCTTCGCTCGCACTTCCGGCCTGCGTGGCGTCCGGTTCAGGAGCGCTCGGCCCTGCGCCCACGGTGTCGGCGCCGCGCAGCCAGTCGCCGTCCCCGTCCACGCCGCCGCCCACCACGAAGACGCCTGCGCCGACACCGGGGACGTCGGCGAGCGAAGGACCGACCCGAACTAGTCCGCCCCGACCGCCCGGCCCGCCGCCCACCACCACGCCGGCGAGTCCCCGGCCCAAGGATCCGGGCTCTCCCGGCAAGGTCCACACGTTCCAGCTCTGGTTCGTTCGGGACGGCGCGCTGGCCGTGACCAGCAGGACCAGGCCCTGGACGCCCGCCGTCGCCCACCTCGCGGTGACCGAGCTGGTCGCCGGGCCGTCCGCGGTCGAGGCCGCTGCCGGGATGCGCAGCCCGATTCGTACGGACACGGCGTTCTCGATCGCGTCGTACTCCCGAGGAGTCGCCAGCATCGACCTGCCGTCGTCGTTCTTCACCGGTGGTCGAACCCTCGCTCGGCAACGACAGGCGCAGGTCGTCTACACGCTGACGCAGTATCCGACGTTCTCCAAGGTGGAGTTCCGGATCAACGGCGCCGGAAACATGCCGGTCGGACGAGCCGACTACGCCGACCTGCTGCCGCCGATCGTG
This sequence comes from Actinopolymorpha sp. B11F2, assembly GCF_040195635.1. Classification (NCBI taxonomy): domain Bacteria; kingdom Bacillati; phylum Actinomycetota; class Actinomycetes; order Propionibacteriales; family Actinopolymorphaceae; genus Actinopolymorpha; species Actinopolymorpha sp. B11F2. The sequence goes on from NZ_JBEFTX010000019.1 coordinate 100,798, forward strand.
GTCACGTCGCCGCACATCGGCGCGGCCGTCACCAGCCCGGTCACGGTTTCCGGAACCGCGAACGTCTTCGAGGCCACGGTGAGCATTCGCATTCTCGACGCCTCGGGCGCCGAGATCGCGACCGCCTTCACCACCGCCACCTGCGGAACCGGCTGCCGGGGGAGCTACTCCACAGCCGTCCGCTTCGCGGTCGGCAGAACCCAACCCGGGACGATCCAGGTGTACGAAGTGTCAGCCGAGAACGGCTCACGGATCCACGTGGTCGACATCCCGGTCACCCTCAGTCCGTGACCCGATCCGATGATCGCGGTCCGGAGTCGGGTCAGCGAAGATCCTTGGTGAGCCACAGGATCAGGTCGTGCCCGATGGTCACCGTGGTGCCCTCACCGACGGGCGTGGCGCCGACACACGCGCCGCGCCCGTCGGGGATGTAGCCGCGCCTGGCATACATCCGCTGCGCCGGGCCGTACTCGTCGAACAGGCCGACGGTGATGCCGAGAGTCGCGGCTCCACGGTCCCGGGCGAGTCGTTCGGCGGTGTCCATCAGCCTCGTCGCGATGCCCTGCCGGCGGAATGGTCCCGCCACCGAGACCTGGTGGAGCAGGGGTATGCCGTGGTCCCTGAAGCCGGCATACCTGGACTCCCACCGGATGGTGGCGATGCCGACAGCCTCGTCGCCGTGCATGGCGACGAAACTGGACCCGCCGCCGGAGGGGTGGTCCTCCAGGTGTTCGTCGGCCTTCGCCTCGCTGCCGGTCACCCAGTCGGTCAGGAACCGGATGGTGGGTGGCAGGAGCGCGGGAACGACCGGCTTGATGCTGACATTCGAGGTGGCCACCACGGCAGGCTCGACGACAACCGCCGCCTGACGCAACACCATTCGCGCGCGGTGTCTGCGGGGATCGGGGATCGTACGCGGGGTCGGACGGAGTGCCGGCTAGGACAGGGCCTAGGACCGAGCCAGCGCTGTGGCGGCCTCGACCAGGCGTTCCGCCGATCCGGGAGCGAACGGTCCGCGCAGGCCGTAGTAGCGGTGAGCCTCCTCGACTTCGTACCCACCGAACGCATACTCCGGCGAGGTCGGGAGGTAGCCCGGGCACCCGTCCGTGTAGCCCGCCACCATCGTGACCGCCGCGGGCCTCTGACCGACCGCCGCCCGGATGTCGAGCCCGAGCTGGGCGAACGGCTCTCCCGGCAGGGTGACGATCCGTACGCCGGCCCAGTCGAGAACCCCCACGGGCGCGGGCCACCGGCGTTCGCCCCTGCCGGCGATGCGTTCTGACCAGTCGAGCCAGTACCGCATCAGTGCCGTGAGGCCCGGGTCGGTGCCGGGATCGGCGGCGAGGCGTCGCCACTCGTCGACCCCGTCCACCCCAGGGTCGTCAGCGATGTCCAGGTCCAGCGTGGTCCTGGCCGCGCGCACCGGCCCAGCGTGTGCGACCAGGCGGGCGTCCAGCACCGCGGCCGCGAGCGTTTCACCCGCCTGCTCGGCGGCGGCGAAGGTCCTGGACATCGAGGCCTGCTGGGTGACGGACGCGCTCGCCGCGTGTCCGGTGTTCGCGTCGCCCGCACACCCGGTGAGGAACAGCGCCACACAGCCCGGATGGCGCGCCTCGACCAGCCGGCGTACCACGCCCGGATAGTCGGCGCTGAGCAACGTGTTGTCCGCGCCGAGGACGACCGGATGGCAGGCGTACGACATCACCACCGCGACGGAAGCGCCATCGTCGGCAACGAGCCGTACCACCGGCAGGCTGTGGTCGACCGGACCATCGATACGCCGCCGGTTGCGTGCCACGTCGACCTCGGCGGCGTAGCCGGCCAGCACCTGCACGGGCACGCGCCGCCGGACGGCCGCGGCGATCGCCTCCACACAGGCGTCCTCCAGCTTCGCCAGCCAGACCGCGTCGACACCGCCGCCCAGCCGGCCGGGCACGCTGGCGGGACCACTGTGGGTATGCGTGGCGTGGATGCGTACGCCCTCATCGGGCAGCGGGCACCGCCGTGCCACCGTGGCGCAGAAGTCCTCGTGCAGGCCCACCACGTCGACCGCGACCAGCGCCGTGTCCTCGAGACAGACCGCCCGCACCGTGATCGGGTCGTGGACGCCGGTCGCCGGGCCCAGGCGGGCCGCGTAGCCGGACATCGTGGCGCCCGCGGGCGGTGTCACGTCGACCACGGCGGCCCCTGCGCGTACCGTCCGTTCGCCACTCATGCGATCACCCTCCCGGAGCGGCCACCCTCCGGCGGCAGCGGGTCGTGGGCCAGTTCGCCCAGGAGCAGCAGCGCGCGGGCGATGTGGAACGGATCCTTGACGGGGAGCGCGACGGTGGCCTCCAAGGGACTCCCGTCGCGCCGGCGGATCTGGATCCACTCCTGTCCCGGACCGGCCGGGAAGGTCGCCATCGTGTACGCACGCAGCCGTTCGTACCACTCGGCGACGTCCGCCCGGCCGGTCTGAGCGCCGAGCAGGGCCAACGTGTAGAGCGCCTCCGCATGTGGCCACCAGAGCTTGGTGTCCCAGGTGTCGGCGACCAGCGCCTCGTAGCGATCGTCCGTACGCCTGCCGCGCGGTTCGCCCCCGTCCCGGTCGGCGAACCGGAACAACCCGCCGTGCTCGTCGTCCCAGCCGATCCGGCAGGCGTGGACCGCGACGTCACACAGGTCGTCCAGGCGGTCGGCGAGGCTGCCCGGCGCGAGATCCGCCGCGTGCCGCAGGAACCACAGGGCCTCGAGCACGTGCCCCGGTGCCCGGTGCCGCGCCAGCATGGTGTCGTCCCGGCCGGACACGAGAGGGGGCATCTCGGCGACGTCCGCTTCGCGCAGGTGCGTCCGTTCGATCTGGGCGACGGCGTCCGAGACGATGCCCGCCGACCGGTCGGATCCCGTCGCGCGGTGCACCTGCTCGCCCACACCGGTCAGGATCATCGGGAGGGCGAACGACGCGTGCCCGGCCGGCACGGGATAGGGCGCCGACTCGAACGTCCCGGCGGCGATGCGTTCCGCGGCTGTGGCGAGCAGCCGCTCGCCGAGGTCGGTCCACCGCTCACCGTCCGGCGCCTCGACGACGCGCTCGGCCTGGGCAAGGCCGGCGAAGCCCAGCGCGGCGAACAGGTCCGCGAACACGCTGGCCTCACCGGCACCCGGCTTCGGCCGCCCGGCGCGGTCGGTCACGAACACCGTCGTCCCGTCCGGCCGCACGGCGTGGTCGCGGACGAAGGCAGCGGTGGACCGGGCCTGCGCAAGGTAAATCGCGGGATCGAGATCGCCCACCCCACGGGCGGCGGCCGTCGCGACCCGCGCCATCAGCCAGACCCAGCGCCCCTGCGACCAGGTGTACTTGTCGGTCGACACGAGCGTCGTACCCGCGTTGTTCCAGCAGGTGAACACGCCGCCGTGCTCGCGGTCGGGGCCGTGCTGCATCCACCAGGCGAGCACATCATCGACGAGGTGCCGCCCGATGGCGGTGTTGGCTTCGATCGGATTGGCCCCGATCGGGTCGGCCTCAGCCGGCTCGGGCATCGGCGCGCTCCGGTGTGCCGGCGTCGTCGGCGTCGGTGGACAGGGCTTCGACCAGTTCGGCGGAGCGCACGTCGTGCCACGGCCGAACCAACCCGATGAGGATGTACGCCAGCAGCGCGACGACCACCGGTCCGCCGACCTGGACCGCCGTCACCAGGTCGGGCGCCAGCGAGACGACCCAGGCGTCGATGACGTACCTCGTGACGACGAACGTCGCCAGGCCAGCCGCCCAGGACAGGATCGCGGCCGCCGGCCCGCAGCGCCGGAACGCCGGAAGCAGGCCGAACAGCATCGGGATCGCGATCGGCCCGACGAGAGCGCCGAACCACAAGATGATCAGGCCGAGGACGCCGCCGAAGCTGTCGGCGGTGAGTGCGATGACCATGCTCAGCGCGATGAAGGTGAAGACGCTGATCCGCCCGACGACGAGCTCCGTGCGCGCTGCCGCGCCGCGGATGCCGCGCCACACGGCGGGCAGGATGTCGCGGGTGACCACTGCGGAGATGGCGTTCGCGTCGGATCCGGTCATCGCCATGGTGTGCGAGAAGAGTCCGGCGAGGACGAGGCCGACGAGCCCCACCGGCAGCAGTTCCTTGGTGAGCAGGGCGTACGACTGCTCCGGGTTCGCGAGGTCGGGCAGCAGCAGTGGCGCCGCCCACATGGGGAAGAACATCACCAGCGGCCACCCGAGGTACAGGCCGGCGGAGAGCAGCGCGGCCCGGCGGGCGGTGCTGCCCCTCGGCGAGGCGATGAAGCGCTGCGCGAGGTTCCAGGTGCCGCCGTTGTAGGACAGGGTGTTGATGAGCAGGTAGACCAGGACGAACAACGGGGTGTACTGCCCGCTGAACGGTTCGGCGTTGCCCTCGGGCAGGTCGCCCCACATGGTCCAGATCGACGAGACGCCGCCGAGGTGGGCCAGCACCGCGACGAACATCACGACGCCGGCGACGAGTTGGATGAGGAACTGGCCCAGGTCGGTGAGCGCGTCGGCCCACAGCCCGCCGATGGTCGAGTAGATCAGCGTGACGCCGCCGGTGAGCAGGACACCCCACGCGAGGGGTACGCCGGCGAACACGTTCAGCAGCAGGGCCGTGGCGGTCCACTTGGCGCCGACGTCGAAGACCTTGAGTGCCGTGCCACTCCAGGCGAGCACCTGTTGCGTCGGGAGGTTGTAGCGGATCTTGAGGTACTCCAGCGGCGAGATCACCCCGAGCCGCATGCGCAGTCGTGGCCAGCGAGGTACGAACACGAAAGCACCCACGAGCATGGCGAAGGTGATGCCGAGCGCCCACCAGATGTAGAGAACGAACCCCTCGGTGTAGGCGATCGCCGCGTACCCGACGAACACCGCCGCGCTGTAACCCGACATGTGGTGCGAGATGCCCGAGAGCCACCACGGCATCCTGCCGCCTGCGGCGAAGAAGTCGGCCGCGTTGTGGATGCGCGCCTTCGCCCACATCCCGATGGCCACCATCACGACGAAGTAGCCGACGACCACCGTCCAGTCCAACGCCGACATGACGTCTCCTCGCTGGGTTGACACCGCCTGGCTCCTGGCCAGCCACCTTGGCGTGCAATCGGTTGCCGGTCAACCTGGCAAGCGAACCTGGCGAGCCAACTCGGCAAGCCAACTCGGCAAGCCAGCCTGCGGTCAGCCGGCCAGGGCGGACAGCACCGTCGCTGTCACCGTGTCGCCGGCCTTGCGTGCGGACAGGCGGCCGGCGTTGACCTCCTCGGCGGCCTGGTGCATCAGGCCGTAGACGCTGGCGACGAGCCAGCTTCGCGGCAGGTCGGTACGGAACTCGCCGTCGGCCTGCCCTCGGGAGATGAGCTTCGCGACCCGGCCGAACAACGGTGCGTGGAGTGCGCGTAGCCGGGGTGGGGGTAGATCGGTGGCGGCGAGGGCGTAGAGGGTGCGGTACCGGTCGAGTGTTCGCCACTGGGACCGCAGCAGTCGGGACAGAGCCTCTTGCGGCGGGCCATCGTCGAGCCTCAGCTCACTCACCAGTTCCTTCGCGTCCGCGATGGCACGGTCCACGACGGCTTCGAGCAGTGCCTCCCGAGTAGGGAAATGGGTGTAGAGAGTGACCCTGCTGACACCGGCCGCACGGGCGAGGGCCGCCATGTTGACCTCGCCGCCGGCGAGGATCCCGTCCAACGCGGCGTCGATGATCGTGGCGACGTTGCGTTCCGCGTCGGCGCGTCGGCGCCGGGGCGTGGCGCGGTTCGCGGCCGTCTCGCCGGTCATGGTGTGAGGATACGGCGACGCACGGGGTGCGCCTGGACATGACCCGCGCGGACGAAGACCCATGCCGATGGGCGAACGCCTCGCTCCGATCTCCGCGCACGCCGGCGGATCAGCCGGCCGCCGGGAGCGGCTCCGGGGCGTGGCGGACTTTTGCCCGCGCCATGGCGTGAAGCCGACCAAGCGACAGGACGTGCAGCCCGATGATCAGGGGGACGGCCACCGTCGGGACGAGCACCAGCGGCAGCATCCCGAGCGCCTCCGTAGAGGGGGCGACGTGGATGAGCTGGACCGGTCCTAGGCCGGCGAGGTAGCCGACGGCCAGGGCGACAGCGAGGTCGAGGATGCCGAACAGGTGGAAGCTCACCCCACCGCGCCGGTCGCCGCGTGCCAGCCGCCAGACGAGGAACGGCGCGGCCACCCCGGCGGCGATGTCTCCCAGACCGGCGGGCAGCGCGAAGGCCGCGGGCAGGTGCCCGAGCGCCATCACGGTCAGGAACGTTGCGCCGACGATCCGGAATACGTTCGGGAGGACGAGAAGGGACAGAGCCCCAGGGTGGGCCAGGATGCGGGACACGAGGGGAATCCGGCCGGCGAGGAGCACTTCGGCGAGGACCGAGACGGCGGCGAGTCCGAGCCATGGCCTGACGTCTCCGGAGCCCTGGACGTAGGCGCCGGAGAATGTCTCGATCAGGGCCGGGTCGCGCTGACCAGCCAGAAGCGACCCGGCAGGTGAACCCCGTCGACCTGTTCGTACGGACGCAGCGCCGCGCTGACCGCGGGACGGACGTCGGTGTGCGCCCGGCCGGTCTGGCTGAGCAGGAAACGAGCCGGGCCCATGCCGAGGAAGAACTCGGCGGCATCGTCGGCGTCGCGGCCGTACGTCATCCGTACGCCGATCTCCGTGGCGGTCACCGTCTCGAACCCGGCGGCGCGCAGCACCTTGTCGAGGTGGTCCCGGTCTGCCAGGGAGAACATCCCGGGGTCACCTGGTGCCGCAGGTCCAGGCGGACGACCGAGTAGTGCCGTCATCGGGGCGACGAACCAGTTCTGCCGGTGGACCTCCTGCGGACACACGAACAACAAGCGCCCAGCGGTCCGGAGCGCGCGTCCGATGTTGGCGAAGGCGGCGACCGGATCGGCGAAGAACATGACTCCGCCGCGGCTGATCGCCACGTCGAAACCGCCGGACTCGAACGCGTGCACCTGCGCATCGCCCTGTTCGAAGCGCACGTTGTCGATGCCTTCGTCCGCCGCGGTGGCCCGGGCTCGTTCGAGCATCGGCCCTGACAGGTCGACTCCGAGGGCGTACCCCCGAGCCGCTCGGACGGCCGCCGACCTCGTGGACTGTCCGTTTCCGCAGCCGACGTCCAGCACGCGGTCCTGCACGCCGATCGCGGCTCCGGCGAGCAGATGGTCGTTCAACTCGCGGCTGACCGCGTCCCATCGGTCCTGATGGGCAGCCCAGTGCTCGCCCTCATATCCGTTCCACGCCTCGGCCTGGTGTGTGTTGACGATCGATTGCACGAGGGGTCCCTTCCTGTCGATCTTCCGCGTTCCACCGGGCGGGTGACCCCCCCGACTGGAACCTGAACACTGTTGTAAAGGATAGTACCTGGCTAACGATAACCTGAACAGGTGTGTTCAGGTAGCTGCGGGGTCCTCCGCGTTGCCGAGATCGCCTGCCCTCGGCTGGCGTCGCCGAGAAACGAGACCTCGATTCCTCCCGATTGTCCGTACGACAACGCCTGTGCCGAGACGCGCAGCACCTGTCCGGACTGGCCCGATCGCCGCGTCACCGACCGTGCCGATGCCCGCCTGTCTGTCGCGGACGCGCGGAGCTGACGAATGGAATCAAGGCCCAGGCGGGTAGGTGACCAGGCGATGAGGCCGCGCCAGTCCTACGACGTGGCATGTGGCGCCTGGAGGGAGATCCTCGGCATGAGTAAGGCCGACAAGGCAAAGAGCAAGGTCAAGAAGATGAAGGGGATGGCCAAGGAGAAGGTTGGCCAGGCCACCCACAACGAACAAGCCCAAAAGGAAGGACGTTCGGAGCAGGCGGAAGCGCAGGCACGACAGGCCGGCGACAAGATGGGCGATGCCGCTCGCGACGTCAAGGAATCGGCGGAGCGGAAGTTCACCGACAGCGAGTGAGCCGACTTCTCCGAAACCGCGATCCCGTTGGGCCGGATGCGTCGGCCTGACGGGATCGCGCGGGTCGGGTCGCACGTCGGTGTCCGATCTGGCTGTCCCCACGAACGTGAATCTGTCCGTTACAGGTCCCTCCTCGAGCATGGCCTTGTGTCTTGGTCAACTCCACTGGTACGACGCATGCACCGTGCGGAGAATCCAGCCGCCACCAGCTCGTGGAGGACCAATGAGTCCGTCATCGAATGCCCACCACCCGGACCTCTCCCGGCGCCGGCTGCTCGAGATCATCGGCCTGAGCGCGGCGGGCGCCAGCATCGTGGGCGCCTGCGGCGGCGACGGTGAGGGAGGGCGCGGGGCGGGCGGTGGCGGGACGGCGGAGTTCGTGGGCGCCTGGCCGTACCAGGTCCCGCCGAAGGGCCACTTCAACATCATGGCCGGCGTCACCGACGGCATTCTCGCCGGCAGCATCTACCAGGACCTCATCTTCCTGCCCGGCGGCATGTACTACTGGCAGGACAAGAAGTGGGAACGGCTGCTCGCCGACTCGTGGGCGTTCGACGCGGCGGCGAAGACGTTCACGCTCACCATCAAGCCCGACCTCACCTGGAACGACGGCTCGCCACTCACCAGCAAGGACGTCATGACGACCTTCTGGTGCCGGCGGATCATGCGGCAGACCGAGTGGGGTTTCGTGACGTCGATGGAGGCGACCGACGAGCGCACGGTCGTGTTCACGATGAACAATCCGTCCAGCGTCGTCGAGCGGTACGTGCTGCGGGCGCCCATCATGGCCGACGCGACCTACGGCCAGTTCGCGCAACGGGCCGAGGACCTCTTCGCGTCCGGCAAGGATCTCGACACCGACGAGGGCGGCACCCTGAACGAGGATCTCCAGGCCTACCGCCCGCAGGATCCCGAACGGGACGTGTTGACCAGCGGGCCGTTCAGATACGACTTCGCCAGCATCACCAACGCGCAGCTCACGCTCGTCAAGAACGACAAGGGTTTCGCCGCGGACAGGATCAAGTTCGACACGATCACGTTGTACGCCGGTGAGTCGGCGAGCCAGATCACCCCGCTGGTGTTGTCGAAGGAGGTCGACTACGCCACCCACGGGTTCGCGGTCGCGGAGGAGCAGCAGTTCGTCAAAAAGGGTGTCCGGGTCATCCGGCCGCCCGTCTATTCAGGTCCGGCCCTGCTGTTCAACCTCGACAAGCTGCCGGAGTTCAAGGACGTGCGGGTGCGGCGCGCCCTGGCACACGCGATCGACCGCAAGGCCAACGGGACGTTCGCCCTCGGCAGGTCGGGTGTGGGCGTCGAGTCGATGACGGGCTTCTCCGACATCCTGGTTCCCGGCTGGCTGTCCGAGGAGGAGCAGGCCAAGCTCGACACCTATGCGTACGACCAGGCCAAGGCGGCGGCAATGCTCACCGACGCCGGTTGGAAGAAGGTCGGTGGGGCGTGGCAGAAACCGGACGGGACGAAGGCGAGCTACACGCTCGTGTTCCCGGCGGAGTGGGCCGACTGGTCGACCTCGGGCACCAACCTCGCGCGGCAACTGACGAAGTTCGGCATCGCCGTTCGTCCACGCGGCGTGACCGCCAACCAGCAACCGATCGACGTCGACAAGGGCGCGTTCGAGCTGGCGATCCAGGCGTGGGGATCGAGCCACCCGCACCCACACTTCTCGTTCGTCACCGATCTGTTCACGCACAACATCCCTATCGCGGCCAACCAGGGTGGCAAGGGAATCGCCTTCGAACTCACCCAGGACACCGACGCGTTCGGGCCGGTCGACCTCGAGAAGATCGTCAACGCCGCAGGGGAAGGGCTCGACGAGGCCGCGCAGAAGCAGAACGTGGCGACGGCCGCACTCGCGTTCAACGAACTGCTCCCGATCATTCCGCTGTTCGAGAGGTACGGAAACAACCCGGCATTGGAGGGCACCCGGGTGAAGGGTTGGCCGGCCGACGACGATCCGATCCTGCAGAACTCGCCGTACGCCGACAACTTCGCCATCCTGGCGATGTTCACCGGGAAGCTGGCGCCTGCCAGCTGAGACACCAGCGCCCGGCACACGGTGCGAGTCTCAGCCGAGCGCGTCGTAGGTCATGCGGAGCTGACGTTGCCGCGCCGGATCTTCGCTGCGGGGGTAGAGATCCTGGTAGGCGTACCGACTCGAGCCGATGGGATAGGTGTCCGGTCCGGCCCAGATGCCGATGACGTTGCGTCGCGGTGTGGTGGATCGGTTCGCGCCGCCGCCGTGGAGGATGTTGACGTGGAACAACACGGCCGACCCGGCCGGACAGGTGACCGTCCTGCGTTCCATGCCGGCGGGTAGGTCGGCCTCGTCGATGTCCTGGTCACCCACCGAGACGTTCTCGTCGACGAGCAGGTGACTGCCGGGGAGGACGACCGTCGCGCCGTTCTCCTCGGTCATGTCGTCGAGACACAGCATCGCCGTCAGCAGGTTGGCCGTGGAGTGGTAGAGGTACGGAAGGTCGCGGTGCCAGACGAACGCACTGCTCGCCTGGGGTTCCTTGTTGATGCACTTGTAGTTGTGGAAGTGGAACTCCCTGCTCTCGAACAGCGTCTCGAGCACGTCCAGCAGAGGTTCGTAGCGGATCAACCGCGCGAACACCGGATCGAAGAGCGGGAGTTCCATGATCAGCCGGACCGCCTTGCCCACCCGCTCGGCGTCCGGGCGGTCACCGCCGTCGCGGGCGTAGTCCCGTTCCAACTGCACATGCGAACGCAGGTGCGGCGGAACTCCGTCTGGGTCGTCGGTGATGCGATCGATCGCTTCGCGAAGTGTCGCGAGCGTCTTGTCATCGAGGCAGTCCTCGACCACCAGATAACCATCGCGTTCGTACGCGGCCTTCCACACGTCCGGCTGGTGTCTCACGGCCTTCGTCCCTCCTGTGTACGCAGGACCTCGAGCGTATAGAGCTTGACCTGTTCATTCGTAGTCCTGGGACCAGGATTCTCGCCACGACGGATGGCGAGGTTTCCAACCCAGCGACCTCGCGCGGGCATTGCTCGCCGCCCGTCCCTCTGCCCGCGCGGAGATGGAGGAGACGACACCCCCGGCGACAGCGACGAGGGCGGGTCCCCATTCGTCGACATGGGTCGCCGCGTCATCCACGACATTGACGACGCCACGAGGCCAGGTGAGCGCCGCAACCGTCGCATCGGTTGCATCCTCGACGTGGACGAAGCTCGTCCACGCCGTTGTCGCCACGACCTCACCCTCGCGGGCACGGCGGTGGAAGGCACCGCCCTCCGGGCTGTACCAGGTGCCGGGGCCGTAGAGCATGCCGTACCGCAGGACGACTCCGCGCCCGAGGCTGAGCACCGCCTCCTCCAGGGACTCGACTGACCCGAAGGCGGGCGACCCGTCCTCGGCGCGCGCCAGGGGCACAGTCTCGTCGGCGAGACCCTCGCCGGGCTCGTACGCCCAGGCGATGCTCTGCGCGATCATGTGGTCCACTCCGCAGGCGTGGGCGGCGGCGACGAGGTTGGCCGTCCCCTCGACCCGCAACCGGGCGTTGCCGCCGAAGTCGAACTCCGCGAGGTCGGTGAGTTCGTGGATGATCAGGTCTGGTCGCGACGTCTCCACCGCACGCGTCACGTCGGCAGGAACCAACGCGTCCATGAGGAGTGCGGTGGCACCACACGCCTCGATCGAGGCTGTCCGTTCGGGCCGCCTGGTCGTCGCGAAGACGTCGTGACCGGCCCGGACGAGCCTGTCGACAATCCGTGCTCCCAGGACGCCGGTCCCGCCGGCGACAAGAACGCTCGATGCGCGACTGCTCACTCGATGAAGTATTGCTCAGGTCTCGTCAGGCCCGGCGTCAGGCATGTCACCGAGTCGCGCATCGACGCTGGTACGTTGCGGAAGTTGTTCTTGACCACGCCGTAGTTGTTGGCCGGAAGACTGATGCCGATCACGTTGAACATCTCGGCGTTGATCTCGAGGATCTTCTTCATCAGCGCGTGCTGGTCGGCCTCGTCCGGCGTCACCTGGATCTCGTCATAGAGCGACAGCGTCCGGGCGACGAGTTCGGGCGGTTTCTCGCCGGAGGCGCCACGGGTGTGGTACCACTCCCGCCACAGCGGCCCGGGGGTGATGGTTCCGTCGAGCGGGAGATACCACATGGGACGCAGAAGAACGTCGGCGTCATAGCCGAGCTCTCCCTCCCACATCGAGATGTCGAAGTCGTTGGCCTCGGAGCGTTCGAGCCACAGTGACCTGTCCTGGGCCTGCGGGCTGATGTCGACACCGACCTTCTTCCAGTACGACTTCAACAGGTCGGCGACGTCCGCCCACTGCGGAGTCCACGAGGTGACGAACGTGATCTGTGCCGAGATCCGCCGGCCGTCGGGGCCGAGGCGGAAACCCGCCGAGTCCCGTTCGGTGTAGCCGGTCTTGTCAAGGATGCTGTCGGCGAGGGCCGGATCGTACTCCAGGTACTGCGTGGCAAGGCGCTCGTCGTAGAACACCGACTCCTTGCGGGGACTGGTCTGCCACGGTTCACCCTGCCGCTGGAAGACCACATCGATGATCTCCTGCCGGTTGATCGCGTGCGAAAGGCCGACGCGGAAGTCCCGCTGGTTGAAGATCTCGCGCTTGGCCGGGTCCTTGTGGGTGAGGTTGAACGCGATGACGGTCGTGTTCATCGACGTCGGAACGGTCTCGAAGAATCGGTAGTCGCCGTTCTGTCTGTTCTTGGCGAGAACGGGCTTGTTCCTCGGCTTGCCGATCGTGCGGTTCTGCATGTCGATCTCGCCGTTCATCGCCTTCAACAGCATGACCTCGGCGTCGCCAAGGATCTCGTAGTTCACCCGGTCGATGTAGGGAAGCTGCCGGCCCTCGGTGTCGACCTTCCAGTAGTACGGATTCCGTTCGACGATGGCCCGTTGGCCGTCGCCGAGTGCGGTGATCGTGCGCCAGGCATAGACGGTGGGGCACTCGGGATTCATGTAGGTCTCGCCCGCACCGAGTCCGATGCAGGCCTTCGTTCCGAAGAGTTCCACCCAGTCGTCGGCGCCGGCCTCCTCGACGAGCGCGTCGACGTCGGGGTTGTAGGACTTGTGGAACTGTTGGAGATAGTGCTTCGGGAAGCGTACGAACGTACCGCTGCTGGACGCGTGCTTCTTGATGCACAGACCCTCCGGCCGCTCGAAGACGAACCTGACGGTGTGGTCGTCGACCTTCTCCGCCACCGACGGGTTCTTTGCCTCGATCGGTGTGATCTCCCGATTGTTCACCACGTCGTTCTGGTAGAAGACGATGTCGTCGGCGGTGAACGGCTCGCCGTCGGACCACTTCATTCCGGGCCGCAGGTGGAAGGTGTGCGTGGTGCCGTCAGCACTGCTCTCGTAGGACTCGGCGACGTTCGGGATGATCTTGGTGAAGTCAGGACTCCACCGCAGCAGGCCTTCGTAGCCGATCGTGCGGTCCATCCAGACCGCGTCGGCGACGCCGAGCAGGGCGGTGTGCCAGGTGCCGCCGTAGAAGCCGGGCCGCTCGACCGGTTCGATCACGAGTGGCTTGTCGGGGAGGCGTTCCTTCAGCGGGGGAAGATCGCCGTCCTTCACGAGCTTCGCCCACATGGGTGCCTCCTTCGCCCCCAGCTGGCCGTCACTTCCGGACGCTCGCCCATCCCCTTTCGGTGTGGTGGAGAGATCGCAGCCGGTCAAGGACAGAGTGAGAAGGGCGGCACCACCCAGACCAAGAAGTTCTCGTCTGGGCAGGCTTCCACGGTTCGTTGTCATGGACTTCCCCCTATCGTGCTGGTGGGTCACTCCTCGCCGATGGTCTGCCTGTCGGCGGAGGAGAAGGAGATCACGAAGACGGCCTGCTGCTCGCCGACGTTGCGCGCGTTGTGGAAGGTGCCCTGCGGGATGCTGATCGTGTCGCCGGCCGACATCATGATCTTCTGGTCGTCCAGGCTGTGCTCGATCGTCCCCTGCAGGACGTGGAGGACCTCGTCGCAGTTGGGGTGGAAGTGCCGGGGATTCTCCATGCCTGGGTCGATGTAGCACCGACCCACCGTCATGGTGGTGGAGTTGCCGAGCTTCTCCGACACCATCCACACCAGCCGTCCCCAGCTGGTCTCCTCGATCGTGTGGTCGTCGGCGCGGCTGACCGCGGAGGTGGGATGCACCATCAGTGACCTTCCTGCGAGGGAACGGATGTCGGATCGACCTCGGCGAGTGGCAGGTCCACCACCGTGCCGGGAGGAGTTCGCCGATACGCGTCGAAGAGCGTCATGATGGCCAGTGCGTCGTCCAGGGTCCCCTTGCTCGGCGGCGTCTTCGCCAGGACGCTCTCGCAGAAGTGCAGGACTTCTGGGACGTAGCCGAGGTAGAAGAGGTTCTTGTTGTACAGCTGCCCGAGGGAGAACTCCGGCTCCCAGGTCAGCGGTGCGGCCTCGTCGTCGACGACGTACGAACGCGACCGGCCGTACGCCAGCCGCCCTCCGCGCCGGTAGTAGGTGAGCCGAACGCCGTTGTCCACCACGACGTTGGTCCCGCGCCCGATGACCTCGACCCGCTCCAGCGGACTGGTCGCCGCACTGCCGCCCGCGAGATGCAGCGTACCGACCGCGCCGGAGGCGAACCGCAGCATCGCTGTGCTCGCACCGGCCACCGGTTCCCACTCGTGACTGAACCGCGTCACTGGCCCCATGAGGTAGTTCAGAACGGCACCTGGATGGTAGATGTGGTCGAGGAACCCGATCATGTCGCGCGGATTGTCGCGCTTCTCCGGTGGCGGAAGCCCTTGCGGATAACGAACCAAGACCGAGGAGACGGGACCGAACTCCGGCGAGGAGATGATCGCCTTCGTCTTCTCCATCGCCGGAGTGAAGATCTTCTTCAACCCCGTCATGACGAACCGGCCGGTGGCCGCCGAGGCCTCCTGCAGCTGACGAATCTCCGCTGTCGACGCGGCAGTTGGCTTCTCCATCCAGACGTGGGCGCCGGCCGCGAGACAGTCGAGGGCCAGCTGTGTCGCCTGGACGCGGCCGTCCTCGTGGTAGCTCGTCACGATGAAGACGGCTGCGGGCTGCTCGCGGGCGAGCATCTCGTGGTGGTCGGCGTACGCCTGTGGAGCACCGAACTGGCGGGCGTAGTCCCGCGCCCGCGACTCGTCGACGTCGCACACCGCCCGTAGGTCGACAGGTGCGTACTGGAACGCCGGATAGACGTTGCGGTACGAGTGACCGCCCGCGCCGATGAACGCACACGGGATCCGTTCTTCGTACTCGAACTGGTACGTGATATCGCCTACGGGCACGTTCGCTCCTCGCTGGCCGGCCGGGGATCGCCCGTGGCCCACTCCTCGTCATCGCCCATTGGCTTGCGGCACACAGCCAATGGAGGCGACGTATGCCATGCGGACCCTCAGGTTGACGACTTCGGCCCGGCGAAGCTATAGCCAAATCCGAGAAATTGGACTTTCCTTGGGGCGATGAGGTTTACGGCAGACCAATTGGCCGGGATGCTCCTCGAGTCGGGTGCCCGGCCCGGCCCGTTGCACCGGCGGCTGAGTGAAGGGCTCCGCGAGCTCATCGATCTTGGTGAGATCCCGCCCGAGTCGGTGCTGCCGTCGGAGCGCGCCCTGGCGAACGCGCTCTCGCTCAGTCGTACGACCGTCGTCGCCGCCTATCACACGCTCCGGCAGGAAGACCGCCTCGAACGCCGCCAGGGCAGCGGCACCCGGGTGACCGGATCAGGCCGCCCCGGGCATCGCGAAACCGTGTCCTCCCGGGCGCTTGTGGGCGACCACGCGGGCGCGCAGTTTCTGCACGGTCCGCTGCCCACCATGGACTTCTCGACCGCGGCCCTACCGTGCCTCGACCTGGTGCCCGAGGTGGCGGCGGGACTGACCCGGGCGGAGTACGACACCCTGACCGCCGGCTACCACGGTTACCAGCCGCGCGGGCTGCCGGCGTTGCGCGAACGGCTCGCGGCGGCGTACTCCCAGCACGGCGTGCCGACCACCGCCGACCAGATCCTCATCACCAGTGGGGCGCAGCAGGCGCTCGAGCTCATCACCCACGGCTGCCTGCAGCCGGGCGACAGCGTGGTCACCGAGGCGCCGACCTACCGGGGCGCGCTGGAGGCGTTCAGGCTGGCCAACTGTCGGATCCGGTCGGTCCCGTGCGACGACAACGGCATGGACGTCGAGCGCGTCGAGGATCTCCTCACCGAACGCCCGCCGCGGTTGATCTACGTCCAGTCGACCGTCCACAACCCGACCGGCATGGTCCTCGCCGACGGCCGGCGGTGCCGCCTGGCCCGGCTCGCCGAGCGCCACCAGATCATCGTGGTCGACGACACCGCGCTCGCCGGCACGCTCATCGAGGGGTCGCCGCCGACACCGCTGGCCGGACTGAGTACGAGTGAGCGGATCCTCACGATCGGGTCGATGAGCAAGCTGTTCTGGAGCGGGCTTCGGCTCGGCTGGATCCGCGGCACGGCCCAGGTCGTCTCGCGACTGGCGCAGGTGAAGGGCATGACCGATCTCGGCACGTCGCTCGTGAGCCAGCAGATCGCGATCCACCTGCTCGACCGGCTGCCGGACGCGCAGGCCACCCGCCGCCGCGAGCTCGTCGAGGGCCTGGCGGCGCTGACTGGCCTGCTGTGCGAACATCTGCCCGACTGGACATGGCGCACGCCGCGCGGAGGCGCATCCCTCTGGGTGCGGATACCCACCGACTCGGTGACCAACTTCGCGCACTTCGCGGTGCGGTTCGGGGTGGCGATCCTTCCTGGTACCGCGTTCTCTCCCGACAGCGTGACCGACGACCACACCCGGCTGCCGTACGCCCTTCCGCGCACCGCGATGGTGGCCGGCGTACAACGGCTCGCTCGGGCGTGGGATGGCTACGCTGAAGGTCATCGCGCCATCCCCACCGTGGCCGTCACCACCTGAGCCCACGGACCCGGTGGAGCCCGCCGCCGCACAGGCCCGCGCGGCGCTCCTTGCCGGGAACGCCGTGCTCCCTTGTCGGGGAAACGGGGGTGCTGACCTCCTGCACATGACCACGCTGAGCAGGCCTGCGGCACCCGGAACAGGTGCCGGCACCTGTCCAGAGACCGCAGGCCTGCTCAGCGTGGTCATGTGCGCCGGCGGCTGAGGTCTCTTGCAGGGAGGCTGTCAGCCTGGGTGTTGCTTCGGGTGCGAGCCGCGGTACTCCCGCATCGTCGAACTCGAGGTGTACGCCTGAAGCACGGCTACGAAGAGGAAGGCCGCCTCACGAATCGTCGGCGACGCGGAACCGGTCAGAGAGAGTCCGGCCATCGGGTCCGCCGTGGACCCGCACCGACCATCTGGTCGTCTCGCTCCCCAGCACGATGGTCGGAACCAGGTAGTTCTCGAAGGCGGTGAGAACGGTTGCGGTGAATCGGTCCATGAGCTGATCTCGGATCGCATCGCCCTCGCCGTCCACGGCAGCCTCGGCGGCCGTGGCGTTTCCTGGCGTGACGAAGCCGTGCCGCCAGTGCCGCCGTTCCGCGGCGTCGCCGTACACCAGGCGGAGTGGGAACATGCGTTCCTCCCACTCCCGTTCCGGTGTGCTGAGGTCGAGTGGCCTCCGCTGCGGTGTCACTCCTTGCCGAGTCTCCGGCAGGGAGATGATCGCCTCGTCGCGGTCCGCGGCCGGATCGGTGGCCGCGGCGATGTCGAGGTAGTACCAGCGTCGTACCGGATTTCCGTGACCATCTCGCGTGTGCACCGCCTGGCCGGAGGCAAGGACCTGGTAGAGCGAGGTCAGGCGATATTGCCCGTCGATCAGCAACCGCTCGGGCGTATCCGATGACGAGGGAGCGCCTGTGACGGGGCGGGAGCTGAACCGCAGGCCGGGGTCCCCCGCCTGGAGAAGCTGGAACACGCCGATCGGATAGCCCAGCGAGACGCTCGCGAGCAGACTCGTGATCCACTCGTCGTCCAGGCTCAACTCCCGCTGAAACTCGGGCACCTGAATTCTGCCCTCGTGTGCCTCGTCGAGAAGTCGCGGGAGAGGCTCCTGCGCGCACTCGTAGCTGGGCCGCGGCGTCCCTGTCATGGTCGCATTGTCACGTAGCCGTCCTTGGCCAGCAAAAGGTTTCACCGGCGCGGCGTACCCGGCGGATCGACTCCCGGCCTCAGTGCGTGTCCGGGTCGCGCCAGAAGAACGCCTCCGGGTCGTACGCCGCCGGCGTCGGGTGCTGCCACGGGCAGATCAGCCCGCCCGCCTGAAGATTCTCCCGGGCCGGGACATTTCCGAGCTCCTCGTGCGCCATCACCACGACCGGCGAGTTGCTCACCAGCCCCATGTAGAAGGGACCTTCGTCGATGTGGATCTTGATCATCTCCCACACCAGCCGGTAGCGCTGGAGGGTGTCGGTCTCGACCTTCGCCTCGTCGTAGAGCGTCCACAGCCGATCGACCGGACCACCGGCCGCCGGCTTCTCGCTGGGCGGATTCCGTTCGTACGGATCGATGTCGGCGACGTCGGACTCCTGGTCGGTGTTCCTGAGCATGTGGTAGTTCGCGTACAACGGAGCCCAGAAAGCTGCACTCAGGGAGTTGCCGATCGGCACCAGCAGCTCCGGGCTCACCATGCATTCGTGGACGGGCATGGAGGGATAGAGCCACGCCGTGTAGGACATCAGTTCGCCGGCCTGCCACTTCGTCGCCCACTGCGCGGGCGGCACCGGATTGCGTACGACATCGAGCCCGATCGCCCGCCAGTACTTCGCGAAGTAGTCGCCGATCTGGTCGCCGTCCTGGGCGATGTCGGCCACATGGTCCAACCGGATCCGCAGCGGGCTGCCGTCCGGCTGTTCGCGGATGCCGTCGCCGTCGCGGTCCTTGACGCCGATCTCGTCGAGCAGCTTCTCCGCCTTCGCCGGATCGTAGTCGACGTAGCTGTCCCGCCAACGTTCGAAGGTTTTCCTGCCCTCCGGGTCCTCCTGCGCGTCCGTCGCCTGGAAGCGGTAGGTCCCGGTCGTCCTCCTGCCGGTGTTGAAGAAGACGGCCTTCTGGATCTCGGACCGGTCGATGGCGTGCGAGACCGCCTGCCGGAACTTCGGTTCGTTCAGAATCCTGCGTACGCCCGGATCCTTGTAGTTCAGGTTGAAGAAGAACAGCGAACCGCACCCCGAGCCGCTGTCCCAGAGCAGCATGTCGAGGTGGTGCCGCGTCCGCGCACTCTTGAGCGAGGAGACATCGGCGAGGGCGAGCCCCATGAAGGTGCCGTGGACGTAGTCCGCCTCACCTTCGTGGACCTTGAGCTTGGCCACCTCCTGGTCGTCCACCGCACTGACCACGAGCTTGTCGACGTAGGGGAGTTGGTCGCCGTCGGGACTCACGCACCAGTAGTACGGGTTGCGTTCCCACGTCATCGTGCGGCCCTCGTGATAGGCCGCAAGCCGCCACCCGGTCATCGTCGGGCAGTCCGGGTTGAGGGCGAAGTTCCGCTTCCGCTCGAACGCATCTGCCCACGCCTCGCCAAGACCCTTGGTGTAGGTGGGATGGAACGCCTTCAGGTAGTGCTTCGGGGCGATCCAGGTCGGCCCGACTCCGGCCTTGACCCAGTTGGCCAGGTAGAATGCCGTCAACGGGGCCGGTGTGTCGAAGGCGATCTCGAGCGTCAGGTCGTCCGGTGCGGAGAACTTCGCGACGGTCCCGTCCGCGGAGCGGAACTCCGCCGGCGGTACCTCCGGGTGGGCCTCGTCGAGAACCATGTCCTCCCACCAGAACATCACGTCGCCGGTCGTACACGGTTGTCCGTCGGACCAGCGAAGTCCCTCGCGGAAGTGCAGTGTCCACACCGACTGGTCGGCGTTCGCCTCCCAGCTCTCGGCCATGCCGGGACCGACGTCGATGGCGTCGTTGAGCCATCGGAGCGGGGAGTGGCCGTACATGTACTCCTTCATCGCCGCGCTCTCGGTGTCGTCGATGAGCAGGCGGAGGGAGCCGCCGTAGTGTCCCCGCTCGAGCCAGTGGTGTGGAACGACGTAAGGCCGGCCGGGGAGGCGTTCCTTCAGCGGCGGCAGGTCGCCGGCCTTGACCTTGGCCGCCAGTTCGGGCGCCTCGGTGTAGCGGTCCGGAAGTGGCAGGGGTTTCGTCGGTGATCCCTTGCCTGCCTTCGTCTTGGCGGGCGGCCCGTCTCCGCTTGCGCCCTTGCCGTCCGGCGTACAGGCTCCCAGCATCACCGCGCCCGCACCGGCGGCGGAGGCGTGCAGGAACGCCCGGCGGCTCATCGGACTGCGGCGTTGGTGAAGCTCTGCCATCATGGCCCCGTCTCCATGCAATTCGGTGTCCGGCGTCGCGTGGGCACATGAGTGTAGGCCCCGAGCGGTGCGGCCAGGAACGCTCTCGCCAGCTGGCCCGAGGGCGTCGAGGAACGCGTCTGCGCTGGTCGGAGCCGGTGCGAGGCGGGCCGTTGGCCGACAGGGGCCAGGCCATGTCAGGACGCTCCAGCGGGTGGTCGCCCGACCGGCGAGAGAGGTGGAAGCACTGTGGAGCAGCGAAACCGTCCTCACCTGCTGCTGATCACAACAGACCAACAACGGTTCGACACCGTGGGGCCGCGGGCCCCTGACTTTCTGCGGACGCCCCACCTCGACCAGCTCAGTCGCGAGGGCGTTCGCTTCGACCGGGCCTATGCCGAGTGCCCGATCTGCGTACCGTCCCGGGTGAGCATCATGACCGGCCGCAGCGTGCTCTCCCACGGCATGGCTGGCAACGGTTCCACCTCGGCGGTCATGGGTCGCGACGGCACGCTGCCGTCGGTGCTCCGCGATCTCGGCTACTCCACGGCGGCGATCGGAAAGATGCACTTCACCCCGGAGCGGGCGCGCCACGGCTTCGACGAGATGCTGCTGCCCGCCGACTACTACCGCTGGATGAGCGAGAGCGGCACGCCGGTGCAGCCCATGCGGCACGGCCTGGGACAGAACGAGCTCTACCCCGGGATGGCCACCGTTCCCGAGGCGCTGACACTCACCACGTGGATCGCCGACCAGTGCGTACGCTACGTACGCGACCGGCGCGATCCGACGACGCCGTTCTTTCTGTGGGCGAGTTTCACCAAGCCGCACCCGCCGTTGGACCCGCCCGAGCCGTACGCCTCGATGTACCGCGACGCGCCCGTGCCCGATCCCGTCTACGGTGACTGGAGCGGTGACGACGCGGCGCCCGAAGCGTTCCTGCGCCAGCGGCAACGGCACAGCTACGATCTCGTGCCGCCACCGGTGATCCGGGCCGCCCGCGAGGCGTACTACGGGCTCATCACCCACGTGGACTACGCGATCGGGCGGATCTTCGCCGGGCTGCAGGACGTGGGACTGCTCGACGACACGTTCGTCGTGTTCACCTCGGACCACGGCGAGTTCCTCGGCGACCATCACGCCGGCAACAAGGTCATGTTCCACGAGTCGTCCGCCCATGTCCCGTTCCTGGTGCGACCGCCCAAGCGCGACGGGCACGGCCTGCATGGCACCACGAGCGATGCGCTCGTCACCCACGCCGACGTTCTTCCCACCCTCGTCGCTGCCGCGGGCGGTGAGCCCTCGCCGGACCTCGACGGGCATGACCTGCTGGCGACGGTGCGTGCCGGAACGCCGGTACGGCAGTACGTCTGCGGCCTCGCCGCGGATGGCCGCTCCGGTGCCGGTGCCGCGCCCGTGCCGGTCTACCTCGCCGTGACGGACGGCCGGTGGAAGTACATCTGGTACCCCGAAGGCGCCCAGGAGCAGCTTTTCGACCTCGACACCGACCCTGACGAACTGGTGGACCGCAGCGGCAGCCCGGACACCGAGGAGGTCCGACGGGCGCTGTCCACCGCCCTCGCCGAGCAGCTGAGGAAGGCGGGATCACCGTGGGCGACGAGCGAGGGCCTCGTCGAGACACCCCTGCGGCAGGAGCCGGTCACTGATCGCCGCGCCACCGCCTGGCCCGGCTATCACACGGAGTCCTATGGCGTGGACGTACGCCACTGACTGGCCGCGTCGCGGCGCCTGAGCTCACTGGGCGACCGGCCGGTGTGCCGGCGGAACACGGTCGCGAAGTGCTGTGCTGAGGAGAAGCCGAGCTCGCTGGCGATGGTGGTGATGCTGCGGTCCGTCTCGGTGAGGAGCATTTCCGCTCGCTCGATCCGCAGGTTGGCCTGGTAGCGGGCGGGGCTGACGCCGATCTGCCTGGTGTAGAGCTGAGTCAGGTAGGTAGGCGAGAGGCCGACGTTGCCGGAGAGTTCGGCCAGCGGAACCGAGTCCGCGTAGCGGGCATCGAGAATCCGGCGGGCGTGGGCGACAGCGGGGTGGAGGAGGTCGTGCCGCTGGCCGGTCGTGGCAAGTTGGCGGGTGATCTCGACCAGAAGATGTTGAACGGACAATTTCAGTCCCTCACCGCGCAACGCCTGGGCCGTCGTGACCTCACGCAGGAACGCGTCGAACGGTCCATGGACGGCGTGGGCGTCGGCCAGGTGGTAGGGCAGGTGGGCCTGCCAGCAGGCCGCGACGTCGGGCAGATCTTCGAGAAGGACGGATACGTCGAGGCCGGCGAACACGAACTGCCACGACCTTGCCGCCGGGCGGACCATGTGGTGGCGGGTCCGGGGCGGAACCGCGAGCAGGCCATGGCGGGCGACCTCGTACTCGCTGGCGCCCACCCGCCAACGGGTCGGCGGGCCATCGGTCTGCAGGTAGAACTCCCACACGGCATGGGCGTGCGGTCCGATGAGCCATGAGGTGGGTGCGCGTTGGTCTCCGGCGTGTCTGAGTCCGGCCACCCCGGATCGCTCGAGATAGGCGTGGAACCCTGCCTGGATCCCCTTCGGCGTGATGACGGACGGCTCGACGGTCATCGCAAGATTGTGTACGTCTTGACCGGTGTTTGTGAACGCCGCCGGGGTACTCCCGGGCCTAGCGTGCGGAGGTATGACCTCACTGAGGGCCCCCGCCCACCTGCTGCCGACCGACGAGGATGTCGAGTTCTTCCGCCAGCACGGCTACTGGATCTCGGGGCGGATCATCCCCGACGAGGTGATCGCCGCCGCGGAGCGCGGAATGGCGCGACTCTACGCAGGAGATGTCGATCATCGTCTGCCGAACGGGGAGTCGCAGCACGGCTGGGTGCCCGCACACGGTGACGTCCTCCGGAAGAACGACTACGCCTCGCTGGTGGTCGACGAGCTGGCCGCACTGGTGCGCCATCCGCTCATCGCCGCGAGTGCCGCTCGCCTGGCTGGAGTCGAGGAGATCCGGCTCTGGCATGACCAACTTCTCTACAAGCCTGCCGAACGACTTCTGCCCGAAAGCGGCCAGGTCAATGTCGGTTGGCACACCGATCGGCAGTACTGGCGCACCTGCGCGAGCACGGACATGCTCACCGCCTGGGTGCCGTTCCACGACGTCGGGGCCGCCGAAGGCTCGGTGTCGTTCGTCCCGGGAAGTCATCGCTGGGACGAGGACGTCGCCCTCAACTTCTTCGATCCCGACTTGTCGACCCTTGATCGGCTGCGCGCCGACCATCAGTTCGAGGTGGCGGTCACCGAGATCCCCAAGGGGGCGATGAGTTTCCACCACTGTCGGACGATCCACGGCAGCGGACCGAACCTGAGTCACGGCGCGCGACGGTCGATCGCGATCCACCTGCAGCCCGGCGACAACCACTTCGTCAGGCATCCGCTGCCCGATGGCGAGTTCGCCCGGCATGGCCTTGATTCGTTGGTACGGCGTACGGCAGAAGGGGATCCGGACTACTCCGATCCCGCGGTCTGTCCTCGCCTGTGGCCGTCGCAGCAGTAGAGCTCGCAGCGGTAGAGAGGGCCAGCCGGCCAGAGGAGGTGGCATCGTTGGGGAGTTTGGAACGGACGGAGTCGAGCGGTCGCCGAACCGAGGTCGGTCGCCGTCGCGTGCTGTACATGTGCGCTGCCACGGCAGGTGCGGTGATGCTCTCGGCCTGCTCCCCAGGCTCGGCTGGCCAGGCGACAGGCACCGGCTCCGGAAAGGCGAGACGTGCGGGCAGCGCGGCGAAGAGAGGATCCGCGACCAGACCGCTGCCGACCCCCTCGTCGTTGGACGAAGCACCTCAGCTCGCCGCACAGGTGAAGGCTGGTCGTCTTCCCCCGGTGGCCGAACGGCTGCCGAAACGTCCCTACGTGGTGCCCCACCACTGGCTCACACCGGGGAAGTACGGCGGCGAGCTCAGGCTGGTCGCTTCCTCGACCGACAGCGCGGCGTTCCGGGAGTACATGTACGGTCACTCCCTCATCCGGTGGCTGAACGACGGGATGGACATCGGACCCGGGCTGGCCGAGAGCTGGGAGACGAACGACGACGCGTCGGAGTGGACGTTCCATTTCCGTCCAGGTCTCCACTGGTCCGACGGCGCGCCGTGGACGACGGACGACATCATGTTCTGGTGGAAGGACATGGTGGGCAACGACGCGCATCCGGACACTCCACCAGATGAGACGCGTTCCGGAAACGGTGCGCTCATGGACCTGTCCGCGCCGGACGACGTCACCCTCGTCATGCGGTTCGAGACGCCCGCGCCCCTTACGCCGTTTCATCTTGCCCGCTGGGTCAACGGCGGTATCGGGCCGACGTGGATGGCGCCGAAGCACTATCTGAAGCAGTTCCATCCGGCCTACAACGACCAGGTGTCCAAGGACTGGGCCTCTGCCGGAGGCGAGTTCGAGCTCAAGCGGAACTGGACGGTCAACCCGGACTGCCCCACGATGACCGGCTGGCGGCTCAAGAGCTACAAGGAGGGCCGCCAGGTCGTCTACGAACGGAATCCGTACTACTGGTGCACCGACCCGGACGGGCGGCAGTTGCCGTACGTCGACACGGTCACAGTCGCCGCCGTCGCAGACCCTGAGGTGATGAAGCTCCAGATCCAGGAGGGGGAGTATGACCACGTGGACGGTTACCTCTCCGGATCGGTCACGTTGAGCGATGTCTCCTCGCTCAAGCAGACCCAGGACCGCAGCGCACTCGAGGTCTTGTTGTGGGACAGCGGCGACGGGACCGGATCGCTGTTCTTCTTCAACTACGACTATCGCGAACCCACGATGCGCGCGCTGATCCGGAACCAGAAGTTCCGCCAGGCGTTGTCTCATGCGTTCGACCGGGCCGAGGCGCAGAAGGCGATCTACTTCAACACCGGCGAGCGGACGACGGGAACCTACAGTCCGAAGTCGTTGGACTTCCTCGCCGACGACACCGCCAAGGATGTCTACACGCAGTGGCGCGACAGCTATGTCGACCACGATCCCGAGCAGGCCAAGGCGATTCTGGACGAGATCGGCGTGGTCGACTCCGACGGTGACGGCAAGCGGAACCTGCCCGACGGTGGCAAGCTCGTCATCCGCCTCGACTATCCGGCGGGGACCAGTCACGACCACGTCCAGAAGAACGAGCTGTTGAAGAAGGACTGGGAACGCATCGGGCTGGAGACGAAGCTCAACCCCGTGCCGCCTGATGCGTGGACGGTCGACTGGGACGCCGGCGAACTGATGTCGACCACCGCCTGGGAAATGGGCGGCGGCATCCACGAGATCCTGGTGGAACCTCAGGTGCTGGTCCCACTCGAGGGCTTCTCCGCCTGGTGGGCACCACTCCACGCCAACTTCCACGCGGTCTGGAACACTGCTGACGCCGCCAAGCTACGCGGCACTGATCCATACTCTCGCACCCCGCCGAGTGTCGAGCCCGAACCCGGGGGACCCATCGAGCGGCTGTGGCAGCTCTACGACGAGGCGAAGACAGAGCCCGACGCCATGCGCCGTTACGCCAAGGTCTGGGAAATGATCAAGATCCATGTCAGCGACGGGCCGTTCTTCATGGGTGCCGTCGCGAACTTCCCCCGGGTCGTCCTCGCGCACAAGGATCTCGGGAACGTACCGCGCCGGGAGAACCTCCGGCTGAACGGATTCTGCGGACCGTGGAGCCACCCGAACCCGGCCGTGTACGACCCGGAGACGTGGTACTGGGTGAACCCTGACGCGCACACCTGACCCGGGTCAGGCACGCGCGGTCCGGCGGGGACGCCGGATGCTCGACTTCTGCCAACGCCTGTTGGGCGGGGCGATCCGGCACTACGACTACACCTGGATGCGGGCGGTGGTGCCGGGGCGCGGGACGGCTCCGCACGGGGACGTGGTCTTCATGGGCCGCGGAACGCACAACGTCTACACCGCATGGGTACCGCTCGGAGACGCGGACTTCACCCTGGGTGGCCTGATGGTCCTGGAGGGGTCGCACCGCCGTGGCCAGATCGTCGACGACTACGCCCCTCGTGACGTCGACACCTACTGTCAGAACACCGACGGTGAGGACGACCTGTCGCGGTTCAACGGCACGCTCTCCCGGGACCCGGTGCGCCTGCGCGAGGAGTTCGGTGGACGTTGGTTGACCACCGAGTTCCGGGCGGGAGACCTGCTGACGTTCAGCATCTACCTCGTGCACGCCAGTCTCGACAACCGCTCCGACCGGATCCGACTCTCGTCGGACTCGCGCTACCAGCTCGCGTCGGAACCCGTCGATGACCGCTGGATCGGCGAGGCGCCCGTCGCCTACGGCCCGGATGCCAAGCGCGGCCTGATCTGCTGATCCCGCGACGCCGACGGTGAAGGGGCCAGTGCGCCGCCACCTGTCGTGGCGGCGCCCGGCATGCCCTTCCGCACCGATTCGGCACCCGACGGCGATGATCCAGACCGCCGTCAGGACTTGCCGCGGAGGACGGCCCGACGCTGCTTCAGCTCCTCCTCGGTGATGTCGCCGCTGGCGTACCGCTCCGCAAGGGTGCGCTCGGCGGCACCGCGTGCCGACTGCGCGGGCGACCTGCGGTAGATCAGGTACCCGATGCCGGACAGAACGGCGACCCAGAACAGAATCGGAAAGATCAGCCACCAGCCCGGCCCGCCGCCACCCCAACCGGGATGACCGTTGCCCCAGTACGCCTGTGCGAACTGCGTGAAACTCGCAAGTTGTGCCACCATCACGATCTCCTTCTGCGGTATGCGCCTTGCTTTTCTGCGTACCTTGATCGTGTCTCGATGGCGCTGCCACGGGATCGGTCAGGCGGCGGCACCTGGCGTACGTCGTCCAGCGCAGGTGCGGGCTGCAGCGTACCGCCCTGGAGGTACGTCACGCCGAAGGTGCACCGTGGGGAACCCGGGAGCCGTTCGGCGTCCACCTGACCGGCGATCACAGCGGACGGGCGAAGTCGTCCGCCAACAGGTGCAGGCTGGCGAGGACGCCAGGTACGTTGCGTGGGTCGTCGCGGACGACCTGGAACCGCACGATGTCGAAGGCCGTGGCGGCCACACAGAACGCGAGCGGTCCGGGTCCCGCGACGGCTTCCCCCGCGCGCCGGATCAGCTGGCGGACCTCTGCGCTGTCGGTCTCGACGTAGGCCTCCCGGAGGAGCCATGCGTAGTCAACGACTCTGGTACCGCTGCCGAGCGCCTCGATGTCGATCACTCCGGTGACCCGACCGTCCTCCATCATGACGTTGCAGCTGTTGAAGTCGCCGTGCACCATGTCGCCGCCGGGCAGCTGCACGGCACCATGCGGGGCGAGGACCTGGTCGAAGTGGGTGAGGAGGTCTCTCCCAGGCTGGCCGAGGGTCTGCAGGAACGGTCGTGGGCCGTCGGGATGCTGGTCGAGCACGACGGCACTGATGTAGTCCGACCAGTCATGGCCGGGGTCAGGATCCAGCCCGGCCTGGCGTTCGATCACGTCGACCAGCGGGGCAACGGACTCGGCCGTCAGCGGGTCTCCCGGCTGACCGGACACGAGTTCCTGCACGTGATAGGAGGTCCTGGCCTCGGTGACGCCGGCGACGATCCACCGCGGAGTCGGGTAGCCGGTTGCTCTGAGGGCGTCGACCATGCCCAGGAGGCGCGGTTTGCGCGACGCTGGGTCGTCGTCACGGCACTTGAGGATGGCGTGCCCGCCGGCGGGATCGACGAGGATCCATGCTCCGCCGTTCATCCCGCCCTCGCAGCGGCCGCGCAGTTCGAAGTGCAGGCCATGGAGGTGGTTGATCGCGCTGACGACGTGCCGGGTTCGTACCACGGCAGGGTCGGTGTGGTCGGTGGTGTCTGTGGCGTCGTTCATGAAGGTGGTCTCTCCCAGAGTCGGACAGCCGCCCGTCGGGACCGACGGGGCGGTGGTCGTTTGCGCGGCAGAGGCCGCGCGGGAGAGGTCACGCCACGAGCAATGACCCTAGCGGTCGCGAGCGTACGTACGACAACGACTTGTGCGGCGGACGAGGCGTTGGCGGTCCCGGCGTAGGGAGTAGAGGGCGATCGCGAGGCCGGCCACTGTGAGGGCGGCGGCGGCAGGGTAGATCGACCGCAGCCCCAGCCCGCTGCCGATCACCTGGCCGCCGAGCCAGCCGGCGAAGGCGGCGGCGAGTTGGAAGTCGGAGGCGTTGACCGCGACGGCGAGTGTCGGCGCCGCGCTCGCCGTCGTCAGGACACGTGCCTGCATGCCCGGAATGAGCGCGAACGCAAGAACTCCGAGGGCGAAGGTCAGCACGGCCGCGGCCGGTTGGATCCCGCTGACCATCCAGAACACCACCAGAGTGCCGGCCAGGACGCCGAGGATGCCGATCAGTGAAGGCATCAGGGCCTTGTCCGACAGCCAACCGCCGAGGAAGTTCCCGAGCACCGCGCCGGTGCCGTAGACCAGCAGCAGCACGGGGATCGCGCCGGCGGCGAAACCGCTGACGTCGGTGAGCAGGGGCGTGATGTAGCTGAAGACCATGACGATCCCGACGTTCCCCACCGCGGTGAGCGCGATGGCGAGCCGGACGTCGCTGCTCGCGAACACCCGCAGCTCGCCCAGGACCGAACCGGTGGCAAGGGCGGGCCCGGCGGGAACGAACCGCAGGACCGCCAGCAGCCCGGCGGTCGTGAAGGCGACGACCGCCACGAAGGTCGTCCGCCAGCCGAGGTTCTGGCCGATGAACGTGCCGATCGGGGTGCCGAGGATGATGCCCAGGTTCATGCCCAGGACCAGCTTCGCCACGGTGGAGGCCTGCCTGCCCTCGGGCGCCATCGAGACGGCTGTGGTGATCGCCACGGCGAAGAACGTGGCCACGACCAGGCCGGCGACGAACCGGGCCCCGAGGAGCAGGGCGTAGGTCGGTGCCACCGCCGACGCGACGTTCCCGACCAGGGAGACGGCGATGAGCCCGGTGAGGAGTGTCCTGCGGGCAAGCCGTGCCGTCACCACCGTGACCACTGGACCTCCGACGATCATGCCGAGGGCGTACGCCGTCACCAGCAGCCCGGCCGCGGGGATCGACACCGAGAGGTCCGCGGCGACGTCCGGCAGGATGCCGGCGATCACGAACTCACCGGTCGTCAGGCTGAAGACCACCAGCATGAGCGAGAGGACGGGGAGTGGCATGGCGACGCGCTCCAATGCATCTAGCTTGTATAATATGAGCTAGAACTATCACAGTTCGAAGTACGAGCGCTACACTCGGGGCTATGGCAGGGCAGCGGGATCTGGCCGAAGAAGTGCAGATCGATCGGGACGTGTGCGGGTTGGTCCACCAGTTCGTGCAGCGGCTCGAGGTCCACGTTCGCGGCGTCGCCGATGAGCTCGGCCTCACCCCGGCGCAGGTCGTCGCGCTCCGGGAGCTCTCCGAGGCGATCACCGCTCGTGAGCTCGCCACCAGAATGCACTGCGAAGCGTCGAACGCGACGTTCATCCTCGACCGGCTCGAACAGCAGGGTCTGATCAAGCGGCAACCCCACCCGTCTGACCGGCGGGCCAAGCAGATCGTGCTCACCGCGGCCGGCCGGCGCACCCGCGCGGTCGTGCTCAAGCGCCTGCGTACCCAGTCACCACTGGCCCCGCTCACCGCGGCGCAGCAGGAGTCCCTGCGTGATCTGTTGAAAGTGCTCGTCACGCAAGGTTGACCAGGTCGCCCGGGCGATGTCTCCCCTCCCGGATGGCACAATGCCGCCCATGGCGACTGCCCGTGATCCCGCCGGCGTTCCTGGCTGGTTGCTCGACGAGATAGCGACCGCGGGTCGGGAGAACCTCGACGCCGACCATGTTGCCCGCTACGACCTGAAGGAGGACTCGGGGGCAGCCGAGGAGGTACTCCTGTGCCGCGAGCTCGGCCTGACACGCGAGTCGACGATCGTCGAGATCGGGCCAGGAACCGGACAGTTTACCCTGGCCGTGGCACCCGAGTGCCGGCGGATCGTCGCGGTGGACGTCTCACCGGTGATGCTACGAATACTGCGCGCCAAGATCGACGAGACGGGGTTGGACAACATCGACTCCGTCCGCGCCGGGTTTCTGACCTACGACCATCAGGGAAGCCCGGCGGACTTCGTCTACTCCCGGTACTCCCTGCACCACCTGCCAGACTTCTGGAAGGCCGTCGCCCTGGCGCGGATCCATCGGTTCCTTCGACCGGGTGGCGTCTTCCGGTTGTGGGACATCGTGTACAGCTTCGAACCCACCGAGACCGAGGAACGCATCGAAGCGTGGTGCTCCACTCTTCCCGAGGCGGTCGAGGACGGCTGGAACCGGCGTGATCTCGAAGAACACGTCCGCGACGAGCACTCGACCTTCAGCTGGCTCCTCGAGCCGATGATGCGGCGAGCCGGCTTCGCCGTCGAGAACGCGGACTACTCCGACGACGGCATCTTCGCGAAGTACGTCCTTCGCCGCACCTGACCCCCCGCGAGTGACGTCCGCCGGGCCAACGCACGTGTGCCGCTTCACGGATATGAAGGGTGGTTGACCGATTCCCGGACCTGATCAAGGCTCCGCGTCAGGGTGGAAGGGAGCAGGAGATGGCCGAGGACCGCATCGTCGACGTTCGCGCATCCTTCGTCGCCACGGACGAACCTGCGCAGACCGGGGGGTCATCGGGCCAGCGGGAGATGTCCGCTCGGACCTCCGCCAGGCGGCAGAACCACTGGCTCGGTGGCAAGGTCGCGAACCCGATGACGAAGTACGCGGAGTTCCGCGACAACCGCGACGCCGGAATCGGCGCGGACGACGGCGGGACGGTCGTGGTCGAGGTCGAGGCGGAGTCCGGCCAGGTCGGTGTCTGGACGACGAACGGGCTCGCCGCCGCCGCGATCATCACCCAGCACCTGGCCCGGTTGGTGGTCGGGGAGCGGGCGTCGGCGCATACGAGGATCTGGGATCGGATGTTCTCCAGCACCCTGCGCTATGGGCGCAAAGGCCTTGTGCTGCACACGATCTCGGCGGTCGACCTGGCGATCTGGGACCTGCACGGCAAGGTCGTGGGCGAGCCCGTCCATGCGCTGATCGGCGGCCGGATCCGTGAGGGCGTACCCGTGTATGCGACGGGTCCCAAGCCGGAAGTCGCTGCCGCGTGGGGATTCGCGGGCGCGAAGCTGCCGCTCGTGTGGCACCCGTGCGAGGGCGAGGCGGGGTTCCGCAACAACATCGCGCTTGCCCGGGAGGCGCGCGAGAGCGTGCCCGCCGACTTCCCGTTGATGTACGACTGCTGGATGGCGCTCGACGTCGACTATGCCGTACGCCTGGCACACGCCGTCGAACCGCTCGGCTTCACCTGGATCGAGGAACCGCTTCCGCCGGACGACTACTCCGGTCTGCGGAGGATCCGTGATCGGATGCCGCCGACGATGACGCTGAACACCGGCGAACACGAGTACACCGCGGCCGGCTTCAAGCTGCTGTGTGAGGCCGGGGTCGACGTCATCCAGCCCGACCTCGGCTGGTGCGGCGGAATGACCGAGGTGCTACGGATCGCCGACGTGGCACGTGTCTTCGGCGTCAAGGTCATCCCGCACACCTGCGGCATGCCGAACTACCACTTCGTCGTCACCCAGCCGGGCGGTGACCTCGCGGAGTTCCCGGTGCTGTCGGCCGACGGTGAGTCGGTCGCCCGGCAGCACGCGCCGCTGTTCACCGGCGAGGACGTACCTGACAAGGGTCTGTTGACAGTCGGCGACAAGCCTGGCTTCGGGCTGACCCTGGACCCGGGCGTACGCCTGGAACGTGCGGTGCGCTAGCAGACATTCTCAGTTGTCTGGCGGGGCGGCCAGCGTAACCGGCTCTCCCGCGGGTGCGGTCGTACGGACCTCGAGCTCGGGTGCCTCGACGGTGTAGCGGGCGCGCTCGAGCCTGGTCAGGACGACGCCTGCCTGCGCGCTGTCGTCCGTCGCCACGAAGCGGTAGTGTCCCGCTGGCTGGTCGCTCGTTCCTACGACGACCTGTCGACCGCCAGCCGGATCGAGCACCTGCGCGGCAACGCTGACCCAGCGCATGCCGATACGACGTTGCAGGGTGAGGGCCACCGGTTCGTCGGTCGCGGTCCCGAGATCGACCGTGAACCTGTCCACCGGTGCGTTGGTGACGACGCCGCCGGCGGCCAGTGACGGCGGTGTCACGTCCTCCTGGGCGGCGTCGAGTACCCGGAAAGCTGCCAGTGTCATGCCGCCCCCACCCTCTCCCTCGGGATGGGGCAGCGGGCCGTCGGTGCCCGGCCGGATGGTGAGCAGGCGGTAGCGCCCGGGGTCCTGGGCCGGCACCGCGAGGTCGAGCCAGGTCGCGCGGCTCGCGAGATCGTCGTGGCGGCGGGCCGCGACGTGTACCCACGAGTCGTCGACGCGGCGCTCCAACGCGACGGTGACCCGGCCTCCGTGAGTGGCCGAAACCTGGACC
Source organism: Actinopolymorpha sp. B11F2 (assembly GCF_040195635.1). Taxonomy (NCBI): domain Bacteria; kingdom Bacillati; phylum Actinomycetota; class Actinomycetes; order Propionibacteriales; family Actinopolymorphaceae; genus Actinopolymorpha; species Actinopolymorpha sp. B11F2. The sequence goes on from NZ_JBEFTX010000019.1 coordinate 133,418, forward strand.
TGCGCCTGGTTGAACGGCGTACTGGCGTCGAACTCCCGTGCCACAGAGGCACCGGGAGCGAGGTCCTGCGGGCCGGCGTCCGGCTCCGACCGCACGACCACCCGCGCCCGCGAGACGTCCACACTGACCGACTGGCCGGCGTAGTCGATCTGCGACACCCTGGCGTCGACCAGTGCGGACGGGAGGTTCGGCGTTGCCTGCAGCCCGGCAGGCGTCGCCTCGACACCCGCGAACCCCTCCAGTAGGGGCAGGGCGGCGATGCCGGACTCGGGGAACGGGATATTGGACCCGACCTGCACCAGGCTCTCCCCGAAGTCGTTGTAAAGCCGGTTCGGCGCGTCGAAAGTCAGGCAGTGCGAGTCGGCAGCCATCCGGTCGAGCATCGCTACGAACCGGGCGTACGCATGGTCGGCGTCCTGGTGACGCAGCCGCGCCATCACGTCGTAGTAGCTCAACCACAGCACGGTCCCGCCATGCTGCACGGTGTCGCCGTACGGCTTGCGGCCCTGGGCCGGATCGGACCACCCGTCCCAGTCGGAGTCCGGAGGATTGCCCGTGGTCGTCCGTGGTGCGACGACGTTCTGGTAGACGTCGGCGCTTCCCGTGTGCGGCCCGAACGCGATCGGGTCGGCGGGTGCCGCCATGGCCGAGAAGACACTCCTGGCCTTCTCCGGATCGCCCAGGCCCCGAGCGAGGGCCTCGAGGTTGACGTGCAGGTAGCCGCTGTCGTGCAGGTTGCCCTCGGCGTCGTGCCAGCCGGCATACATTCCGCTGGCGTTGTTCCAGAACGCCTTGTCGTACTTCGCCGGGAACGCCTCCGCTAGTGCGCCGTAGCGCGCGGCCTGGTCGGGCTTGCCGGCAAGCCGTTCCAGTCGCGCCATGTCGAGAAGGGCGGTGTAGGCCGCCGCGTTGACCCAGGCGTCCTGATGTCCGGAACGCAGCTGGTCGAAGTAGGTGCTCGGCCTCGACCGGTCCGCCACGCCGTCGTTGGTGGAGAGCGGGATCGTCCAGATGCCGTCGTCGCCGCCCAGAACCGGAAGGACGTAGCGCTCCATGACGAGCTCGGCACGCGGCAGCGCGCGGGCCAGGAACTCCTCGTCGCGGGTCCAGACGTAGTGGTCGTACGTCGCGTTGATGAACCGCGGGATCTGGTCGAAGTGGTACGAGCCGACGCCCCCGTGCCGGTCGTTCGTGTCCGGCCAGGTCTCGAGGTCGGCCCACGACCACGGGAAACCGTCGGGTTGCTTGCCGGTGACGCCGTTCGAGCCGTTGATCGGCAGCGTGAGCAGCCGCTCCATGCCACGGTCGCGGTGGCCCCGCTGGTCGGTCCAGGCGAACTTCCTGGCGTCCCACTCGGTCCATGCGCTGTTGGCCCCGAGCGGTGAGCCGGGCGCCTCGGGTCCGCCTTCGCCGAGGCCGTAGATCGTCCAGAACTGGTTGGCTCTTCTCGTGACCGCAGGCGAAGACGTGCCGAACGGCGACACCGTAGGACTCACTTGGCACCGGTCGGGCGGTGCCGACGACGCGGATCCCGCGGCCAACGAGACGGGGGCCGTTCCCGGTTGTGCCGCCGGCTCGGTCCGCACCGGATCGGCGGCCGAGGCGACCAGTACGAGACTTCCGCCGACGAGCAGGGCCGCGAAGCTGGCACGCATGTGCACCTCCGGTCAGGCGTACGCGGACGATGGCCGGCCCCATAGTGCTGTCGGGCTCGCGTGGCAACAATGTCGCTCTCGCGCAGAAAAATGTCTCTTCGTGATCGGCGGCCCAGGCGTCCGAATCCGCAGTCCAGCAGCGGACACGCGGGCTGGACACTGCCCGCGCCACCCGGTTGAGAATGCGTAATTGTGACGTCTGCCATGCCGACACCGGTGAGTGACGCCCTTGCGTTCGTACGCCATGAATGGGCGGGCGGTCGGCTGCGGGCGATCCGCCTGGACGAGCTTGCCGAGGCAGCGTCGGTGTCGACCGGCCATTTCGCGCGGCAGTTCCGTCAGTACTACGACATCGGCGCCGTCGCTGCATTGGAGCGGTTGCGCCTCGCCCGCGCGGCATCGATGCTGCTGTGCGGCAACCAGCCGCTTGCGGTGGTGGCGAAGGAGTGCGGCTTCGCTGACGCGTTTCACTTCTCCAAACGCTTCTCCAGCACCTATGGCCTACCACCCGGTCGTTACCGTCGGTCGCGTACGGACCATGACGCGGACATACCGCTCGCGGCGGTGGGTCTGCGGGCGATGGCCGCCACGCTGTGGCCCCCCACGGCGATCGAGCAGGCCGTCCACACCTCCGCACCGCCGCCGCTGCGTACCGGGGGCAGCTATGGCCAGACCTTCACCGTGCCCTTCGGGCTCAGCCTCACCCAGGTGCGGTTCATGCTGGCGACCTACAGCAGTACGACGTCGGGGGCCACCGTCACGCTCTACCGTGAGGATCCCGGTGGTGACCGCGCCCGGGTGGCGGCGAAGCGGATCGAACCGATGGTCGACAACACGACCGAGTGGCTGACGATTCCGTCGTACCAGCACGGCAGCTACTACCTCGAACTCTCCGAGCCTGTTGGCACGCCGACCTGGTGGTGGCATCAGGGTGGCATCGCCGCGGTGGGTGGGACCGCCCACATCGACGGCGCCCCTGTTCACGACATCAACTTCATCTTCTCGGCAACAGCAGTCGGCCCTGCCGCCGCGAGCACCGCAGCGCACCAGAGGTGAGGCCCCGGCGAAGACAGCTACGCAAGCACGAAGGGGAGGGCATGACCGACTCGAAAGCAGAGACGTCGAACCCGGTAACACCGAACCCGGCAACACCGAACGCGCCGCAGATCAACAGGCGGGAGCTGTTGCAGGTGACGGCTACCGGGATGGCCGTCGCGCTGTCCGGAGCTTCGGCCGAGAGGGCGCAATCGGCGGCGTCCCCCGCTGATCGGGCCCCGGCAGCTGCAACCTGGGACACGATGAGCGACACGTGGGTCGCCACCGACGGGCTCGGCCGGACGCTGCCCACCCATGAGGACGTGGGGCCACCGCGGGCCGACCGCTTCGTCGGCATGTTCTACTTCCTGTGGCTCGGCCAGCATTCGACCACCGGTCCCCACGACATCAGCAAGATCCTCACCGCCAACCCGGGCGCGATCGAGGACGGCGACCACCCTGCGTGGGGACCGAGGGAGCACTTCCACCACTGGGGCGAGCCGTACTTCGGCTACTACCTCTCTGACGACTCCTGGGTGTTCCGGCGCCATGCCGAGATGCTCACCGACGCGGGTGTGGACGCCATCTTCTTCGACGTGACGAACAACTTCACCTACCCGGGCCCTTACCAGACGCTGTTCGATGCCTTCGCCGCCGTACGGCGTGACGGCGGCAAGACTCCACAGGTCGCCTTCCTCGCGCCGTTCTGGACACCGAGGAACGTCGTGCTGGAGCTCTACGAGGACCTGTACAAGCCGGGCATCCATGAGGACCTGTGGTTCCGCTGGGACGGCAAACCGTTGATCCTGGCCGACCCGGACCTGTTCGGCATGGAACCGCTCGGGACCGATGGTTCCGACCCCTCGCGACTGGAGACTGGCCAGACGCAGGGACAGACATTCACCACGACGGAGGCATTCGGCCGGGTCGGTGGCCGAGTCCCCACCTGGGCCACGACCGATGCGGCAGTGACGGTTTCGCTTCACCGTGACGGTCCCGACGGCGAACCTCTGGTCCAGCGTCGGTTCGAACGCGTCGTCGACAACGACATCGTCACCCTGGAGCTGGACACCCCGGCCGCGGCCGGCAGGTACTACCTCGAGCAGTCCGACCCGAGCGGGACGATCGGCTGGTGGACCGACCCGGCAGACGTGCATGGCGGCGGTCAGGCCTACCGGGACGGCACCCCGGTGCCAGGCGACCGCGCGACCTACGTGGAGTACGCCACCGGCCCGATCGCCGAGATCAAGTCCTTCTTCACGTTCCGAGCGCCGCAGCCGTCCTACTTCGTCGGGCCGACCAAGCCCGACCAATGGAGTTGGCTGGAGGTCGCGCCCCAACACGTCTACCGCGACGCGGCAGGTAACGCCGAGCAGATGACCGTCGGTGTGGGACAGAACGCCGTGGACGGTCGCCTCGGTGCCATGAGTGAGCCACGCGCACAGGGTCGCAGCTACCACGACGGTCAACTGCCGGCAGACGACAGCCGTACGCCGGAAGGGCTGAAGGCCAGGAGCAGTGGGACCGCGCGCTCGAGGTCGACCCGGAGTTCGTCTTCGTCACGGGCTGGAACGAATGGGTCGCCATGCGGTTCGACAGCTTCGCCGGTGTCGATGCCCCGGTCGTCTTCGTGGACCAGTTCGACTGGGAACACAGCCGCGACATCGAGCCGTTACGCGGCGGGCCGGCGGGCGGGTTTCCCGAAGGAAACCACTATCAGGACGCGTACTACTACCAGCTCGTCGCGAACGTCCGTCGCTACAAGGGCGTGCGGCCGCTGCCACGCGCGTCCTCCCCACGGTCGATCCAGATCGACGGCTATTTCGACGACTGGCGGGCGATCGGCCCGGAGTTTCGTGACCACCGTGGCGACACGGCGCACCGCGACCATCCGGGCTGGGGCACTGTCGGCCGCTACGTCAACACGTCAGGGCGTAACGACATCGTGCTCGCCAAGGTCGCACGTGACGACCGCAACGTCTACTTCTATGCGCGGACCCGTGAGTGGATCACCCCCTTCGACGGCCGCAACTGGATGCTGCTCTTCCTCGACCTCACTGGTGATCCAGGCACCGGATGGGAGGGTTTCGACTTCGTGGTCAACCGGCGCGTCAAGAACCCGCGCCGCACCTCTCTCGAGGCGAGCGAGGGCGGTTGGTCGTGGCGCGAGGTCGCCGAGATCAGCTACGCCGTCAAGGGCCGGGAGCTGGAGCTCGCGATCCCACGCAGTGTCCTCGGCCTTGACGGGGCAGCACCGTTACGGATCGACTTCAAGTGGATCGACCACATGCAGGACGAGGGCAACATCCTCGATGTGATCGAGAACGGTGATGCCGCGCCGAGTGGACGGTTCCGCTATCGGTACACCGAGTGAGGTGCTGCACGTGATGCACTCCGTGAACGGCGGCCGCCAGGCGAGCCGCATGCCGTTGTGTCTCGTCGGCTGTGGTGGCATGGGACGCCGGCACCTGTCCGGGTACGCCGCACTGACCCGCGCTGGGCTCTGGCGGACGGATCTCGTTGCCGTGTTCGACGTCCGCCGGGAGGCCGCGGAGGCGGTGGCCGACGACGCGGAACGGCTGCTGGGCAACCGGCCGCGGGTTCACACCGAACTCGCGGCTGTGTTGGACGATGAGGACATCGCCGCCCTCGACGTGGTGACGGATCCGTCGACCCATCACGCCATCGCCGTGCCGGCGTTGGAGTCCGGTCGACACATCCTCTGCGAGAAGCCGCTCGGCCTGACCATCCGGGCCTGCCAGGCGATGCTCGACGCGGCGCGTTCCAGTGGTGCGGTGCTCGCGACTGCCGAGAACTACCGCCGCGGTGGCCCCAACCGGATGGCCCGCGCGGTTGTCAAGGCGGGCTTGCTCGGCCGTCCGTACCTCATGGTGCAGCAACTCGTCGGTGGCACCGATCGGGTGGTCATCACGCCGTGGCGGCACCGCAAGGAACGCGGCACCATCGCGCTCGACATGGGCGTCCACCTGACCGATCTGGTGGAGTTCTATCTCGGCCCGATCGCGAGCGCGTACGGCCGGGGCCTCATCGCCGAGCCGGTACGCCGGACGGCGGACGGCGAGCCGGTCGAGGCGACGGGGGAGGACTCGCTGCTCGGCCAGTTCCGTACCGCCTCAGGCGTCGAGGTGCAGCTGGCCTACCTGCCGGCCGGTCCCGGACACCGTTACGTCCAACGCACGATCCACGGCTCGGCCGGCTCGATGGCGATCCCGCCGGACCGTACGGACGGCGAGGTCGAGCTACGCCGCGCGGACGGTGTCGTCCGCGGCCGCGAACTGGCCGCCGAGTTGGGGGAGGCGTTCGTCCTGGACGGCACCACCGTTGCCCTGCTCGGCCCGGACGGCACCGGTGGCGGCGCCCCGTTCGCCGAGGTCGACGCGGGCTATCTCGGGGTGGAGATCGCGGACTTCGTGAGCGCCGTCCTCGACGGGCATCCGCCGGAGGTCGACGGCCTCGCCGGCACCCGGGCGGTGGCGGCGGTGCTCGCGGTGCTGGAGTCGGCCGCTCTCGGCGGGCCGGTGAGCCTTGATGACGTGCTGACCGGTGCCGTACGTAGCTACCAGGACGACATCGACGAGGTCCTCGGGCTGGCCGGCCCGGGCGCGAGCGAGGGGACAGGGGCGAGGCTCGCATGAACGCACCCTTCCGCCAGGTCGCCGTTGTCGTGCACGACCTCGAGGCGGCCGTGCGCCACTGGTGGCAGACGCTCGGTGTCGGTCCCTGGACGGCGTACACCCTGGCCCCGCCGCGGCTCCGCGACTGCGTTTACCGCGGCGAGCGGGTGGACTTCTCGCTGCGGCACGCACTCGCCTGGTCGGGCGAGATGCAGTTCGAGCTCGTCCAGCCGCTGTCGGGCCCGAGCATCTTCGCCGACCACCTGGAACGCCACGGTGAGGGTCTGCAGCACCTCGGCCGCTATGTCGAGGACCACCCGGCCGAGGTCGTGGCGTACCTCGAAAAGGGCTTCACGCCACTCCAGAGCGCCCGGGGATTCGGCGCGGAGGGCGACGGCGCCTTCGCGTACTTCGCACCACCCGGTGGCAGCGGTCCCGTCGTCGAGCTGATCTCCGCGCCGAAAGTACGGATCGAGCCCGACTTCAGCTATCCGGAGCACTGAACAGCACCGGTGCTCCGCGGGAGAAGCGCCCAGGGGCCGGCAGGAGAGGGGATCGATGCGCATCGACGAGGTGGAGACGTTCACGGCCGGCGGTGCTCTCTACGTGCGGCTGACCACGGACACCGGCGTCCAGGGGATCGGCGAGTCGACCTGCTTCGGGTGGCCGGTCGCCGTCGAGGAGGTGGTCCGGTCGTTCCGGAGTTATCTCGTCGGCGCGGATCCCTTCGACGCCGAGGCGCACTGGCTGCACCTCTACCGCACACTCTGTTTCCGCGGCATGGTCGTCGTCGGCGCGATCAGCGCGATCGACCAGGCCCTGTGGGACATCCGCGGCCGGCCCTTCGAGGTACCGGTGTGGCAGCTGCTCGGCGGGCGGTCCCGGCGCGCGGTCCGGGCGATGAAGGTGATCAGGGGCGATTCGGCGGCCGCTGTGGCCGACGCCGCGGCCGGGGCGATGGCGGCGGGCTACACGGCGGCGAAGGTCATCCTGTACGGCCACGAACACCACACCATGCGGCACGCCGCCCGCCTTGCCGACCTGGTCGAACGCTTCACTGCCATCCGCGACACGGTCGGCTGGGACCTCGACGTCGGCATCGAGCTCCACCGGAACATGGCGCCCGGCGACGCTGTGCAACTGTGTGAGGAGATTGCGCCCCTGCGGCCGTACTTCGTGGAGGACCCGATCCCGCCGGACTCGGTCCTGGCGTTCGGCGAGGTCGGCGCGCGGGTGCGGGTCCCGCTGGCGGCGGGAGAACGCAACACCACGATCTGGGAGTTCCGGGAGTACGCCTGCCAGCCAGGGGTCTCCTACCTGCGCCCCGACGTGGGGGTGGCCGGCGGGATCACGCACGTACGCAAGATCTGCGCCCTCGCCGAGGCCCACCACCAGGGCATCCTGCCGCACGCCGTCCCATCGGGGCCGGTGGCGACGGCGGCGCATGTGCATCTCGGCATCGCGGTTCCCAACTGGGAGGCGCAGGAGCACGTCGAGCAGGACGGCGGGCCGGCGTCCGACCTGGTGAAGGCGGTGGTCCCGCTGGTCGACGGCTGGCTGTACCCACCGGACGCGCCGGGTCTCGGGGTCGAGCTGGACGAGGAGGGCTTGGCGCGGACGCCCGTCCGTGCGATCGGAGTCGGCGCACCGCTCCGCGAGGACGGCTCGGTGGCCATCCGATGAGGCGCGATCCGGAGCAAGAACGCCGGCCGAGAGTCGGCATCGCCTGCGATCCGCGGGTCCGCGAGGGCTACCTCGCGCCAGCGGACCTCGCGCGGCTGGAAGCATTTGCGGAGGTCCGGTTCGCTGACGTCACCGGTCAATGGTCCACGACCGATCCACCGCCCAACGACCCCGAGGCGGAGCAGGCGCTGGCAGAGTTTGCCGCCGACCTGGACGCGTTGGTCGTCTGCCACGGCGCGCCCCTCGTCAGCGGCGCAGTACTGTCGGCCGCTCCGCGCCTGCGCGCCGTCGGCGACCTCGAGGGAGACCGGTTCGGCGCCCGGATCGACGTCGCAGCGGCGACCGCACGCGACGTCGCGGTCATCGACACCACCCACGGGTCGTCCTATCCGGTGGCCGAGTGGGCCCTCGCCCTGGCGATCATCGGTCTGCGTGACGCCGCCCGCCGGTTCCGCGCGCTGATGACGGATGCCCCACACCGCAAGGGCGACGTCGCCCGACCCCGGGAGCTCACGGGGCGAACCGTCGGGCTGATCGGCTTCGGGCACATCGCCTGGAGGCTGGTAGAGCTGCTCGCGCCCTTCGACGTCGACCTGGTGGCCCACGATCCGTACGCCCCGCGCGAGTTGGCCGACGCGCTCGGGATGACCTACGCACCATTGGATGTCGTACTCTCCGCCGGCGAGGTCGTCATCTGCCTTGCTCCGTTGACGCCCAAGACCCGCGGCATGCTGGGTGCACGAGAGCTGGACCTGTTGCGGCCCGGGTGCGTCTTCGTCAACGTGTCGCGGGGTGCGATCGTCGACACCGCCGCCTTGGTCGCCCGGCTGAGGCGTGACGATATCGTCGCCTGCCTCGACGTCCATGATCCCGAGCCCATTCCGGTCGACGCCGCCGTCCGCGGCCTACCCAACGTCTTTCTCTCCCCGCACATCGCCGGTACGACGGTGGAGTCACGGACCCGGTTCTTCCAGCTGATGGTTCACGAGCTCGAACGCGTCTTCGCCGGTGCAGAACCACGCGCCATGCTGACATCGCGCATCGTGTCCGTCCGCAACGGCGCCGACCCGTCCGGCACCGCCAACCCGTCCGGCACCGCCAACCCATCCGGCACCGCCAACCCATCCGGCACCGCCAACCCATCCGGAGGTGAACCGTGATCCTGGACAGCCACTGCCATGCCTGGCGGCGTTGGCCGTACGAACCACCGGTGCCGGATCCGGATTCCCACGGCAGCGTCGAGCAACTGCTCTACGAGATGGATGTGAACGGCGTCGAGAAGGCCGCGCTCGTCTGCGCCCGGATCGGCAGAGACGACTGCGCCAACGACGACAACAACGACTACGCCGCCAGGGCCGCGGCCCGCCACCCGGACCGGCTCGTCGTCCTCGCCGACGTCGACTGTTCGTGGCGGCCCGAGCACCACACGCCCGGGGCGGCCCGCCGACTGCGGGAGACCGTCGAGCGGTTCGGCGTCACCGGATTCACTCACTACGTCCACTCCGCCAACGACGGCTGGTTCCTCACCGCCGACGGCATGGAGTTCTTCGCCACGGCGGCCGAGCTCGACCTGATCGCGAGTCTGGCGATGTCACCCGCGTGGCAGGCCGATCTCCGCGAGGTGGCGCGTGCGTACCCCACGCTGCCGATCCTCGTCCACCACCTGGGCGGCCTGTCACCTGCACGTCCGTCGTACGACGAGGACATGGCGCAGGTGGTCGCCTCAGCCGAACTGCCCAACATCGGCGTCAAGGTCTCCGGATTCCACTACGCGTCCGCCCCGCGCGGCTGGGACTTCCCCTACGCCGACGCGCGCGAGACGTTCCGGCACCTCTTCGCCGCCTACGGACCGCATCGGATGTGTTGGGGCTCCGACTTCCCCGCCGCCCGCCCTTTCCTTACGTACAAGCAGTCGTTGGAGGTCCTCCGCTCCCACTGTGACTTCCTCGAGCCGGCCGACCTCCACCTGGTTCTCGGCACCACCCTGGCCACCCTGCTCGACACCCGCCGCCCCGCCACCGCAACGGAAGGAACCTAGCCATGCCCGTCACGCTCATCGCGAGATACCAGGTCCGCTCGGGTCACGAAGCCACCGTCCAGGAGGCCCTGACCCGGATGGCCGCACGGGTCAAGGCCGACGAGCCGGGATGCCTGCTCTACCAGGCGAACCGGTCCATCGAGGTCGAGAACCTCTTCTGCCTCTACGAGGTGTACGCCGACGAGGCCGCGCTCGTCGCCCACCGCGAGACACCGCACTTCGCGGAGATCGTCGAGGGCGAGATCGTCCCGCTGCTGGACAAGCGGGAACGCGAGGTCTACACCCAGGTCGTCGCATGAGACTCGTCCCGTTCGCGGTCGCTGGCCGGGCCGGATGTACGCAGCACCTCGGAGCGTTGGTCGAGGGTGACGCCGACGGCGGGACGCTGGTCGACCTCACCGCGGCGACCCGTTGCCTGCTCGCTTCCCGATCTGCCACCCGCGAAGCGGCCGATCGGATCGCCCGGGCGCTGGTCCCGCCCTGTGTTACGGCCTACATCGAAGGTGGCGAGCGCACACTGGGCACCGCCCGCGAGGCGCTCGCCGCGGCCGTCACCACCGGTTGGGCGACCGACCCGAACGGCGCCCAGGTGCGCTACGACGTTGCCGACATCGCCCGGCTGCCGGCTGTGCCCGAGCCACCGTTGCTGCGCGACTTCATGGGCTTCGAGGAGCACCTGCGCAACATCTATCCCCGGCTCGGCCGCGAGATCCCGCCGCAGTGGTACGAGATTCCCGTGTACTACAAGGGGAATCCGTCCGCGGTCGGAGCGCACGGTGACGACATCCCGGTCCCGTCGTACGCCGACGCGCTCGACCTGGAGTTCGAGATCGCCGCGGTCATCGGCCCGGGCGGTGTCGACATCGCCGCGGAGGAGGCACTCGACCACGTCTTCGGCTGGACGATCTACGACGACTTCTCGGCCCGTACCATCCAGGCACAGGAGATGGCGGTCGGTCTCGGTCCGGCCAAGGGCAAGGACTTCCTACGCGGCCACGTCCTCGGTCCCTGCCTCGTGACCGCCGACGAGATCCCCGATCCGTACTCCCTCACACTGACGTCGCGGGTCAACGGCGAGGTCTGGACGCGGACCAGCACCGCAGGCATGCACTGGCGGTTCGAGCAGATGATCGCGCATGCGTCACGCGGCGAGCGGATCCGGGCGGGTGAGGTCTTCGGTTCCGGCACCGTGGGCGGCGGCAGTGGTGCCGAGCAGGACCGGAGCCTCGCACCCGGCGACGTCGTGGAGCTCGAGGTCGACCGGATCGGCGTTCTTCGCAACCGGATCGTGGCGTCAGAGCGATGAGCAACCCACGCTTGACCGTGGTCGAACGGCCGGGTCGAGTATTCAGGTGTGCGGTACGTCGATGTCGGGTCGGATTGGTCCGGGCGCGACGAGGATCTCGGTCTGGGGGTCGTGGTGGAGATGCGGTGTCCCGGCGATCACAATGGTCGCGTGTTCCCACGGCCTGTGGTGGGCTAGGAAGGGCCGCTCCGCCGCGGCGTAGCGGTCCCAGAAGTTTTCCGCCGCCTGGTCTCCACCGTCCCGCGCGATGCCTCGCTGCCTTGCCTTGTCGGAGTCGGACTGCACCCAGATGGTCGCATCGACGAGATGGGCGAGCTCTTCCCGGCCAGCACCGACGCCCTCGATCAGGAGTACTCGCCGGTGCGCAGAGACCTCGATGGCGCCCTCGCGACCACGTAGCGACCACGCCGGTGGTCGAAGCCGGACACGTGCTCCCCGGAGCACCGGCTCGACGATCCCGGTCACGAGGAGATCAACCCAGCCGAAGAACGAGTCAGAGTGGTACCAAGCGACATCGTCGATGTGAACCACACCTGCCGCTGGCAGCACTCCACGAAGGCGTTCGGCGACCGTGGTCTTACCTGCACCGGATCGACCGTCAACCGCGACGATAGCGGGACGCCCGACTGTCGCACCATCGAGGAGCATCTCAGCAGCCTCGCCCAGAGGTGCTACCAGCCACCCACTGGCCGCCGGCTCCTCTGGATACACGTTCAGGGCCACGTACGCCATTATCGGCAATGTGCAACCAACGGGTGCGCGATCGGCTCGGTCGACGCCGCAATGACTGCGGTGGGTTTGCCCGCCGTCGTGGGATTGGCAGGTCCGTACGCACGCACACGTAGCTGTCGGTCGTAGTCGGCGTGTTTCCACCACATCGCCGTGGCAACGATGGAGCCTGCTCCGACGAGCATCACGAGGCTGTAGCCGAGCGTCCCCGGCATGGTGTGGTCGGGCCCGGCAACGCCGGCGAGCAGGGCCGGCACGCTCCACGGGAAGTAGTGGCCGTAGCCGTTTCCGCGTGACTACGGTCAGACGTGGGCGGGTGTGGGCGGTGAGGTCTGCCGCGGCGAGCTCCGCCACCATGCGTCCGTGGTGGATGACGGCGATCCGGGTGGCTAGCCGGGCGACCTCGGTGAGGATGTGGCTGGACAGCAGGATGGCGACGCCGTGGCGGTGGGCGAGATCGTGGAGCAGGTCGCGGATTCCTGCAACCCGGCCGGGTCGAGGCCGTTGGCTGGTTCGTCGAGGATCAGTAGGTCCGTCCGGTGGATGAGTGCCTTCGCCAGCCCGAGTCGTTGGCTGTTCCCAGGGGAGAGGGTGCGGGCGCGGCGGCCGGCGTAGGGCACGAGTCCCAACTGCGCAAGGACGTCGTCGACAACCCACGGACCGGTCAACCCTCGCAGCCGCCGGACGATCTCGAGGTTCTCCCGCACCGTCAGCTCCGGGTAGACAGCGGGCGTCTCACGAGGTATCCGACGCGGGACCAGACCGAACTCCGTTCGGGGCGGACCTGTTCGGCCAGGTGCAACCACGTAGGACGTCCTCGGCGGACAACCCCTCGGGGTCGTCCCGTCATCAGGTCAGGGCGGCGAACTTTTCGACCTGGATGGTGGGGCCGGAGACGATGAGCAAGTCGCCCGCGTGGGTCGTCGTTTCCGGGCGGGCGTAGGTGAAGTCCATGCCGGGCCGCTTGACACCGACGACGGTGATGCCGTACTTGCTGCGAAGTCTGGACTGTTCGAGGGTTTTGCCGCCTGCCTCGCCGGGCGTGCCGGTCTTGGCGATGGCGAAGCCGTCGTCGAACTCGATGAAGTCGATCATCCGTCCGGTGACCAGGTGGGCGACGCGTTCGCCCATGTCGGCTTCGGGATAGACGACGTGGTGGGCGCCGGTGCGTTCCAGGATCCGTCCGTGCTTGTCGCTGATGGCTTTGGCCCAGACGTCAGCGACGCCGAGTTCTTCGAGGGCGAGGACGGTGAGCACACTGGCCTCGATGTCGGTTCCGATGGCCACCACGGCTCGGCCGAAGTCGGCGACACCAAGTTGGCGCAGTGTTTCGGCGTCCGTGGCATCGGCCTGGACGACATGGGTGATCCGGTCGGACCAACGCTGTACCAGGTCGAGGTTCTCGTCGATACCGAGCACGTCGTGGCCGAGGCGTACGAGGGAGCCGGCGACCGCGCTGCCGAAACGGCCGAGGCCGATGACGACCACGCTGTCGGGTCTGGGGACTGTCCGTCTAGCCAACGATCGGTCGCTCCTCTGGAAGCCGGTAGAGGCGGTGTCTGGTGCGCAGCGCGAGAGCGGTTGCCACCGTGATCGTGCCCACTCTCCCGACGTACATCACGATGATAAGCACCACCTGAGCGGGTGCTGGAAGGTCGGGTGTGAGGCCGGTGGACAGCCCGACGGTGGCAAAGGCCGAGACGCACTCGAAGAGGACGTCGCTGAGCGCGAAGTCGGTCGCGGACAGGACTACCAGGGTGGCAAGGGCGACTGCGGCAACGCCGAGGAGGGCGACGGAGAGTGCTTGGCGCTGGGCGTCCAACGTGATCCGTCGGCGGAAGACGATGGTGTCCGGCTCGCCGCGGATTTCCGCCCAAATCACATACGCGAGCAACAGGAACGTGGCCACCTTGATGCCACCTGCGGTGCCAGCGCTGCCACCGCCGATGAACATCAGGACATAGGTGACGCCGAGGGTCTCCTGCCGAAGTTCCGCCACGTCCACGGAGTTGAAGCCGGCAGTCCGCGACGTCACCGAGTGGAAGAGCGATGCCAGCACCTTGCCGTTGACGTCAAGCGGCCCCACGGTGCCCGGATTGGCCGACTCGAACACAAGGAACGCTGCCATACCACCGAGGAGAAGGATCACTGTCCCGCCGACGGTGAGCTTGGTGTGGATCGACCACCTGCTGGGTCGTCGCTCACGGCTCAGGTCGTACAGCACCGGAATGCCGATCCCGCCGATCACGATCGCCACCATGATGGGCACGATGATCGCTGGATCGGCGACGAAACCGGTGAGGTTGTCAGAGTAGGTGGAGAACCCGGCGTTGTTGAACGCCGACACCGCATGGAAACCGCCATGCCACAGGGCGCCGGGCCACGTCGCTTCGTACGCCGCGTGCATTCGCAGGGTAAGGGCCGCAGTCACCGCCAGTTCGACGCTCACGGTGACCAGAAGAGTCATTTTCAACACCCTGGTGATGTCACCGAGGCTCAGGGTACGTGTCTCTGCCTGTGCCACCAGCCGGTTGCGCAGGCGGAGCCGCCTGGTCACCAGCAACCCGAGTAGGGAGGCACCGGTCATGATGCCGAAGCCGCCAACCTGGAACAGCGCCATGATGACGGTTTGACCGAAAACCGACCAGTACGTCGGGGTATCCACCACAATCAGACCGGTGACGCAGACCGCAGACGTCGAGGTGAACAGTGCGGTCAGCAGCGGCGCCCGGCCATCGCCGGCATGGGAGAGCGGGAGCGCCAAGAGCAGGGTGCCGACCGCGATCGTCACGAGGAAGGCGAGCGGCACCAACCGTGCCGGGTGCTGAATCGTCCGACGCACGAGAGCCCATGATCCCTCAGCACATCCGAGACCTCTCGGCAGGGTCACCGCGGGCGGGGATACCGAGGGGTTCAGGTCCGGCGACGGCACTAGGGCGATCTTTCGCGGGTGCGATATGTTGGCCGCTGGTGTGCCGGGAAGCCTGGTCGGCGTCGTTGGTGATGTCGTGCCGTGAGGGGCTTCCTGATGCGTGCTGGCGAGTTGGCGGCGGATTTCCCGACTGTTGGGTGGGATACGCCGGATCTAGAGGTGGCTCGCCCCCTGGCTGGGGTGAATCTTCCGGCCCCTCTTCCTCGCGGTCGGCGACAACGAACACACTCTGTCCGGCGTGATCACGTTGGACGCACTGCTGGACCGGATGCTGGCGTCGTGACCGCCATCGCCTGGGTCGCGTGGCGATCTTTGCCTACCTCCCTATGACCGCACCGGACAGGTCGTAAACCCTTGCCTGCCATCCACACGCCAAGGCCCAACCCTGCCGAGGAGGCGTCCATGAAGTTCAAGCGATGGGAGATCGTGCTGCAGTACAGGGACCATCCCCACAGCGAACAGCCCGACTACGAGAAGGCGTACGGCAAGCGGTACCTCACCCGGCGCGGGGCGGAACGACAGGCAGCCGCGTGGTGGTACGTCGAGGAGAAGACAGGGATCACGTGCACCGTCCGGAGATGCCCTTGACACGCTGTTGGCGTCGCCGCCGCGGGTCGCTTTCCTGGTCGTGGACGACCCGCAGCAGGCCGCGATCAACGAGGCCAACGCCGCCGGGCTCGGTGGAGTCGTCGGCGACGCCACCCGTGCGGTCTGGCAGTTGCCGGCTGCGGAATCGTGGAGGTACTGTGCCCTTCAGCGCTAGGTGCGCATCCAGTCCGCGGAAAGGGCCGTGCCCACCCTCTTGATCAGTGTGAAGGTGACGAACCTTCTTTCAGCCTGATTCGGGCGGACTCCAGGCGACGTACGAAAGAGGTTCGTATGGATGCCATCTATGCCCGGTCGCTGCCGCCGCGCCCCAGCCTCGAGCAGTACAAGAAGCAGGCGAAGGACCTCCTGAAAGCCTGTAGGGCCGAAGATCCCGAGGCCATCCGGCGGATCAATCATCAGCGGCCCCGGGCGAGCGAGACTGACGGTGAGCTCGCCGCTTCGGGTTGCACGCTTGCCGAGTCCCAGTTCGCGATCGCTCGTGAACACGGCTTCGAGAGTTGGCCGAAGTTCTCGAAACACCTGCAGGGGTTGGCCAACGGCGCCGTTCGACAGTACGAGTCGGCAGTGGACGCGATGGTCCGGGGTGACGTGGCGGTCCTGGAGTCGCTGCTGGACAGCGATCCGCGACTGGTCCGGGAGCGGTCGACGCGTGTTCATGGCGCGACGTTGTTGCACTATGTGGCCGCCAACGGTGTGGAGAACTATCGGCAGAAGACGCCGAGCAATGCCGTGGACGTGGCTGATCTCCTCCTGGCCCGTGGCGCCGAGGTCGACGCCACGGCGTCCATGTACGGAGGGCCGGCGACGACGATGGGCCTGCTCGTCTCCAGCGCGCATCCGGCGGAGGCTGGTGTACAGGTCGCCTTGGTCCACAAGCTCCTGGACTTCGGGGCAGCCGTCAACGGGCCTGGAGACGACGGCGGACCGCTGCTCACCGCGGTGATGTTCCAGTACTCTGCCGCGGCCGAGGCGCTCGTCCAGCGGGGTGCGAGGGTGGACAATGTGGTCGCGGCAGCGGGTCTCGGCCGGGAGGACCTTGTGCGGGCCTTCGTGGCCGACAACGGCGTCCTGCGCCCGGAGGTCCGCTTGGTGAGCGTCCCCACGCCGCGTTCGGCGCCTGACCCGACAGCGAACCTCGGGTGGGCGAACGTGTGTGCAGCCGTGCACGGGCGTACTGGAATCGTCGAGTTCCTGGCTCAGCGTGGGGTCGACCTGGCCGCGAGGGGCTTTGCCGGCCTGACGGCGCTGCACTGGGCCGCGATCTACGGGCACCTGGACATCGTGGATCTGCTGCTGGAGCGCCACGCTCCACTCGAGGACACGAACAACCACCACAGGGCCACCGTCCTTGGCTGTGCGGTCTGGTCGGCGAACCGCTCCCCGTCGAAGGACTTCGTGCCGGTCATCGAGAGTCTGCTCGCAGCCGGGGCGAGCGTGGCCGCGGTCGAGTTCCCCACCGCCAACGAAGCTGTCAACGATCTCCTCCGCCGACACGGAGCGGGCGAGAGCTGACCGATGAACCGCCGCACAAGGAAAGTGAAGAACGCATTGCCGAAGAGCGCCGGCACGATCAGCGGATAGAGCGCTTGTCCGCGCCGGGACAGTCGAGCTGCTCGCCCAGTTGCGCTTCGTACCGGTCGAGATGCACGCGCACCGCCTCCGCCGCGCGGTCGGGGTCACGGTCTCTCACGGCCTGCGCGATCGCGTGGTGCTCCACGGCGTTCTCGCTGTCGTCGAACGCGCCGACATCATGCACCAGCCTGGCCAGCTGGGTGTGCGTGTGCAGACCCTGGAACGTCTCCAGGAGCACCGGATTGCCTGCCGCGCTGACCAGGGCCTCGTGGAAGCGCTGGTCGTGCTGGAGGTACGTACGGAAGTCGCGATAGCGCGGAGTCGGGGCGAGGACGTCCATCGCGGCGAGTTCACGCTCCATCGCCCGCAGGTCAGCGAGGATCGCGCGCTGCGCCGCCAGTCTGGCCGCCTCCGTCTCGATGAGCCGCCGGACGTCGAGCAGGTCAGCCAGCTGGCGTTGGTTGAGCAGCGGCCTGGTCGTGTATCCCTTGAATGCCACGAACGCGACCAGCCGTTCGGCCGCCAGACGGGCAAGCGCCTCGCGGACCGGTGTCGCGCTCACGCCGAGATCGGCGGCGATGCCCTCGATGCTGAGTCGCGTGCCGGGCGCGGTCGCCCGGTCCATGATGCGTTCCTTCAGCGCGTCGTAGACCCCGTCGACGAGCACGGTCCGCTCGCTGCGTGCCACCGGCGCCTCCAGCCGAACGCGTCATCCTGCGCTGTCGCGGTCGATCGTATGCCGATCCTCGACGTCGATCCGTCCGAACAACCTGCTCTCCATCCGGTTCCTGGGGGAGCTGTTTCCGGACGCGCCCATCGTGCACGTCGTCCGGCATCCTGTGCAGGTGGCCGCGTCGCACCTGTTGCAAGAGAGGACCGGCGCGGGAGACCCGCTGCGGTGCGAGGATGGAGGAGGCAAGTCCTCCAAGGTGGTCCTGGCTCAGCACTCTCGCCGGCGGGCTTGGAGGGAAGTGGCAGCATGGCGCTTTTGTTCAGGTTCGACCGGATGGCCACAATGACGGCCGAACTCTACGACGAGCTCGTCCGTCGGCTGGAAGACAGGGGCGCGGGTGCGCCACCGGGCCGTCTTTACCACGTCGCCTACGGACCCCTGGACCGGCTGAAAGTCGCCGATGTCTGGGAATCGCCCCAACAGCTCCAGGAGTTCGGCAAGACGCTCCTGCCGACAGCCGAGGAGCTCGAGGTCGTCCTGTGGGAGCCCGATGTCAACCGCGTGTTCGACATCATCAGGCCACCACGGACAGACGTCGAGGGACCGCCGCGTCTCCTGGTGAGGTTCGATCCGCCGGGACTGAACGCAGGACAGTACAAAGAGATCCGCAAACGCCTCGACGAAGCCGGACTCGGCGCACCGCCTGAGCGGCTCTACCACGTCTGCTATCGCGAGGATGACCAACTCCGCCTCATGTCTGTATGGCAGAGCGAAGAGGCGCTCCGCGCCTTCTACGACCGGATCGTCCGCATCACCGCCGATCTCGGGATCCGTGAAGTCCCACGAACGACGCTCGAGATCGAGGAAGTGCATCACATCATCGACGGGTCAGCTCCTCACTCACGCTGACTGCCGACATGCAAGGACGTGTCGCGGGGGCTATGCCCAGCCCCGTTCACGCGCTTCCACTCCCGCCTGGAACCGGGTCGACGCGTTGAGTTCGCGCATGAGCCGTTGGATGTGCCGTTGCGTCGTCCGCAGACTGCTGTCGAGGGAGCGAGCGATGTTGGTGTCGGTGAGCCCTGCCGACAGGCAGAGCAGCAACGCGGCGGTGGTCTCGTCGGGTTGGCTCGGGTAGCCCGGATGCTCATCACCGGGTACGAACGACCGCAGGGGGACCGCCCGCTCCCACTCGGACTCGAAGAGAGCGACCAGTGCGTCGAAGAGATCGCAGGGATGGACCACCAGCGCGGCCTCGACCTGGTTGCGCCCCGTGTGCACGGGAACGAACGCCTGCCGGTCGTCGACGATGATCAGCTTCACCGGGAGGTCCGGGCGTACACGCGCCTGCTCGCCGTGCTCGCATCCCGCCCGGATGTCACTGCCGGCGCGGCCGGGCCACGTCAGCGCCTCCGGCGTGTAGATGACGCGATAGGTGACACCTTCGGCGAGCCGTCGTACCTCTGTCGACCTGCCGGAGCCCGGACGCATCGCGTAGGGCGGCCGGTCGAAGCCTCGAAGCTGCACCCGTGCGGTCTCCTGGAAATGGAGGACGCGGCTGATGATGTTGTCCGTTCCGGTGATGACCTCGATCAGTTCGGCGGGGTGGATGTGGCGGGAGGACTCGCGGAACGCCGCCAGAAGCTCGTGGCTGGATTGGCGGGCCTGCCGGAGTTGCTCGTCGTGTCGGGCGATCAGGGGGTCGAGTGCGATGTCCGGTGCCACCGCGAGGTAACGCGGCTCCGCACCTGGTAGCCGGTTGGCCAACCCCCGCCGGACCAGATGGTGAGCGGCATGGTCGGCTTCCTGCTCCGAGATGCCCACGTGGCCAGCCAACTCGGTCGCGGTCGAACGGGGATTGTTGATGAGGGCCGTGTAGAGCGCCGTCTCCGTCGCTGTGAGCCCGAGGACCTCGAACATCTCTCTCCGATCCGGACTGGCGGACATCCGCCAACAGCCACATATCCGCCGTCTGGCGGTCTTGTGCCGTCCGAGAGTACGGCGGGATAGTAGCGCCACGGACGATCAACGGCGGCGTAGCCGGCTCTCGGTGACAGATCGTCCTCCTCACCCGCGGCCGAATTCCACCCTCCACTCCCCGGTTCCGGGGTTGCGCTGTGCCAGGACCAAGGAGCGTCCATGAGACAACCATCCGGACTGTTCGGCGCGAGGGCGGGGATAGCCGGCCTGGCTGTCGTGGCGCTGCTCGTCTCCGGTGCCGCGGGTGCCGCCAGCTCAGCGCGCGCCACCAGCGCCACCAGCGCCACCAGCGCCACCAGCGGCGTCGGCGCGGCGGGTGCCGTCAGTGAACGTGCTGCCAGTGCGACCAACGCGAGCGCCGCACCCGCGCCGGCAGCAGTTGGTGCCGCCCCCCAGAGCGCCCAGGTGCCCGCACCCGCCGTCGGAACGCCGGTGAACGAGGTCACGCTGATCAGCGGTGACCGGGTGAGTGTCGGCGTCGCTCCCGACGGCAGGCCCGCGATTCGCGGCATCACTCCCGCGGCGCGCGCTGGCCAGCCACCGGTGGCGTTCCAGACGCTGAAGCACGGCGAGGAGTTGTACGTCGTACCGTCCGACGCGACCGCGCTCATCGCCGACCGTCGGCTGGACCTGGGCCTGTTCGACGTCGGCTACCTGGCAGCCAACGGCTACGCCGACGGCCGGAGCACCCACCTTCCGGTGATCCTTCGGTATCCGGCGTCGACCTGGCGGACGACCGTGCCCGCGCGAGCTGAGGCCCTGCCGGCCAGTGCGCGACGGCGCACTCTGGAAAGTGTCCACGCGGTCGCGGTCGATGTGGAGAAGGAGCGGGCGACGACGTTCTGGTCGGCCGTGGTGGCGTCAGCGAAGCAGGCGGGGCAGGGATCGCCGTCCACGCTGCGTGGTGGTCTCGCCAGCATCTGGCTCGACCGCAAGGTGCATGCGGATCTCGACCGGAGCGTGCCGCAGATCGGCGCACCGGACGCGTGGGCAGCCGGTTTCGACGGCACCGGGGTCACGGTCGCCGTTCTCGACAGCGGCATCGATGCCGAGCATCCCGACCTCGCCGGCAAGGTGATCGAGCAACAGAACTTCACGACCGAGGCCGACCCTGCCGACCACCTGGGCCACGGCACACACACGGCCTCGACCGTCGCAGGAACCGGCGATGCGTCGGAGGGGAGATACCGGGGCGTCGCGCCCGGCGCTGACCTGCTGAACGCCAAGGTGGTCGACGACGACGGGTCAGGCAACTTCTCCTGGGTGATCGACGGCATGGAATGGGCCGTCGACCACGATGCCCGGGTCGTGAGCATGAGCCTCAGCGGCGACCCGACGGACGGGACGGACCCGCTGAGCCAGGCGGTCGACAACCTGACCGCTACCTCGGGGGCGTTGTTCGTCATCGCGGCCGGCAACAGAGGTTCAGCCGCACAGACGATCGGTGCGCCGGGGGCCGCGGACTCCGCACTGACCGTGGCCGCGGTCGACCGGTCCGATGCGGTGGCGTCGTTCTCCAGTCGTGGTCCGCGAGCCGGCGACCGCGGTCTGAAGCCGGACATCGCCGCACCCGGTGTCGGCATCGTCGCCGCGCGGGCCAACGACACGACGCAGGGCACCCCGGTCAACGACTTCTACACCAGCCTCTCCGGAACCTCGATGGCGACGCCGCACGTGGCCGGTGCCGCCGCGATCCTCGCCCAGCAACACCCGGACTGGACCGCGCCGCGGCTCAAGCACGCCTTGATGAGTACGGCCAAAGCCGGCAACTCCACCGCCTACGAGCAGGGCACCGGGCGGGTCGACCTTGCTCGCGCGGTCGGCCAGGGCGTGTACGCCGACGGCAGCCTCGACTTCGGGCACGTGGCCTACCCGCAGGCAGATCCGATCTCGAGGGCCCTCACCTATACGAACATCACGGCGAAACCGGTGACGTTGACACTGCTCCCCGAACTTCGTGCGTACGACGGCGGGCCCGCGCCCACCGGAACGCTCACGCTCGACCGGACGACCGTCGTCGTCCCGGCGCATGGAAGCGTGGGCATCAGCGCCAGACTCGATCCCCGCAAGGTGATCGGCGGCGGTGCGTACCAGGGAACAGTCCGCGCGACCGACGCGAACGCGGAGACTCGCCTCACCACGACGATCGGGATCTACAACGCGCCAGCCACGGCGACCCTCACCGTTTCGACCAACGCGCCGACCGGCGCCACCCAGGTGCGGGTGGGTCGACCGCTCGTCGTACGGATGGACGGCCGGGAGGACCTCGACGACGGCCCGGTCTACCTGCCGGGCGACTCCGGCACGGTCACGCTCGCCAAAGGCCCCTACATGGTGGCCACCAGCGTCAGCTGGAAGGACGTCGACGGCGAGTGGAACCACGCCCTCCCGATCGCCCCACAGGTCGACCTCTCCGCCGACACCAGGGTCAGCTTCGACCTGCAGAAGGCGAAGAAGCTCACCGTCGAGACGCCGAGACCGACTGAGAGCTACGACGCTTGGATGGGGTACCAGCGCATCGATGCGCGCAAGCGGTGGCACGTGGAAGGGGACGTCGACGCCGCCTACGGCGCCCAGAACTACTGGATGCTGCCGACCGGGAAGGTCACCCAGGGCACGTTCGGCTCGGTCAGCCAGCACCTTCGTGGCGAGCCGTTGATCCGCATGACGGCAGTTGGGCAACCCGGCCGGTTGAACCCCGCGTACCAGGGCGTCGACCCGAAGTATCCGAAGCTGGACGGGCATCATGACCTGCAGTTGGTCAACGCCGGCAACGGTCTTCCCGACGACTTCGCGGGGGTCGACGTTCGCGGCAAGCTCGTCCTGCTGTCGTTGGACGACATCTGCCAGGACACCTGCTCCGCCGACGCCCTCGACCGGGTGACCACCGCCGCGAACGCCGGTGCGGCCGCGGTCGTCGGTTTCGGTGCGAGCGGTCGGGCATTTCTCGACGCCACGCGACAGTGGCCGGTCTACCCCATTCCCACCCTCAGCCTGCCCGCCGACGAGGGACGTGCGCTCGTCCGTACTCTGCAGTCCGCGCACGACAAGATCATCGTCAAGACCGTGGGCAGTGCCGAGAGTACGTACGTCTATGCGCTGAAGTTCTATGCGGACAAGGTGTCCGGCGATCCGGACCACAAGGTCGACAGCCACGACCTCTACCGGATCGACAACCGGATCCACGCCGACCAGCCGGTACAGGTGACCTCCGAGTGGGCCGCCCAACGGGCCGGCGAGATCGTCGGCACCGCCCACTCCGTCGCGTTGGCGTCTTCGGCTCCGCGGTCGCGGACGGAATACGTCGGGCCGCTCAGCGACACGATGCTCTGGCAGCGGCAGACCATCTACGGCGATGGTCCGCGGCAGGAAGCGATCGACCTTTTCGACCGACCGGGTAGGAGAACCGAGACCTGGGGATCATCACCGCTGGTGCCCGGGGTCAGCAGGTTCGCCAGCGATGTGCAGGCCCTCGGCAACGCGGTGCCGGTGTTCGGCGTCGACGCGACGTTCTGTCCAGCATGTCGTACGGTCGACACGTTCACGCCGATGTTCAATCTCACCGACAGCGAGACGAACCATCTGGGCGACATCACGTGGTACCTCAGCCCGGACCTCCAAGGAGGCGACGCCAGCTACGAACAGCACCTCTACCGGGGAGCGGAAGAGGTGCCCCTCGAGATCGGCACGTTCTTCCTGGGCTGCCTGTTCTTCTGCATCGAGATTCCCATACCCACCTACGAACTGCCCGCGGGGGAGTCGACGTACCGCTACACGCTGAGCTACGCCGACCTCTATCCCGGCACCCTTTACGCCAGGAACGTCGACACCGCCTGGACCTTCTCCTCGAGCCGTGCGTCCGGGGCGACCTCGCCGGAATACCGCTGCTGGGGCCAACTTCTCATCGGAGGTGACCCGAACGCACCATGCGAGGCCGAACACCTGCTCTATCTGAGATACGGCCTCGACCTCGACTCTGACAACACGCGGCCGGCAAGCAGCACCCACGCGATCACGATCAGCGGTTACCACGGTGCGCAGGTTGACCCCGAGCCCCGACTCACGTCCGTCGAGCTGTCGGTGACCTTCGACGATGGTGAGCACTGGCAGCGGGTGGCGACGTCAGAGCTCGGCCGCAACACCTACCGCGCCGTGATCACCCACCCGCCACTTCACCAGACCAGCGGAGCCGTTGGTATTCGTGCGTACGCCGAGGACGCGGAGGGCAACACGATCGAGCAGACCATCTCCCGCGCCTACGGCCTCGATGCCGGCGCCTAGGCCGGACAGTGGCTCTTTGCCGGTTACCCGGCCACGACGATGGTGACGGTGGAGCCTTGTGGTAGCTGTTCGCCGGCGCCCGGGTCCTGCGCGATGACTGTGCCTGGCGGGACGTCGGAGGTCCGCTGCTTCATCGTCCGCACCCTGAATCCGGCCTGGCTCAGCGCTGCCTCTGCGTCGTCTTCGTTCTGTTGGACGACGTCGGGCACGGGGACCAGCGCGGGGGTGTAGTAGAGGGTGACCGTCGAGCCGGCCTCGACGCTGCTCCCTTCGGCGGGGTCGACCGCGGTGACGGTGCCGGGGGCCTCGGAGGACCGGGGATCCTCGACCGTGTCGACGTTGAAGCCCTGGGACTCCAGCATCGCCTGTGCCTGGGCGACCTGTGATCCGATCAGGCCACCCGGCACCGTGACCTGCGGCTTGCCGCCGGAGATCGCGATGGTGACGGTGGAGCCTCGTTGGCGACGCTCGCCGGCGGTCGGGGTCTGCTCGATGACCGTTCCGCGTGGCACATCGGCGGACTCCTGCTCCACCTGCCTGACCTTGAAGCCGGCGTCTTCTAGTCGTGCTTCGGCGACTGCTTGGCTTTCGCCGAGGACTTCGGGGACTTCGATGAGGCCGCTGGAGTAGTAGACGGTGATGGTGGAGCCTTCGGGGGCGGGGGT
>NZ_JBEFTX010000020.1:0-154007 GCF_040195635.1 Actinopolymorpha sp. B11F2
CGCAGCAGATCCGGCGACGCGGCCGCCAACTGCTCGTGCAGGAACCGGTCAGGGGTAATACTTGGTGTCGCGGTCATCGCGAGAACTCCTTCAGAAGCACTGTGGAAGGTCTTCCAAAGGATCACGCAATGACCGCCCTACACGTCTACGACACGCCCATCACCGAGCGCCTGCCGTACACCACTTTGCTGGACGCCACTACTCTGAGCGGCGTGGTCCGTGACCGAGACGGCAATAGGAAGGCCGGAGAGGTGTTCAACCACCACCTTCAGGATGTACTTCGGCAGCTACGTCGAAGAAGAACTCCTTAGCTTTCGTGGGTTTCATGTCCTGGCTCAGCCGGCATCGTAGAGGGATTTCAAGCGAGTCGACCGTCGAGCGGGCACGTTGGTCAACGCGCGCTTCACGGCATGCTGAGTGCCGAACTCGGTGGACGGCTATGCGACGCCCCAGCGCATCACGCTCTGGCGGGCGGCGGCCTTACGTCCGTCGTAGGCCAGGCTCGTTGGCGATCAGCCTGATCCCCTCGGGCGGGCAGCCTCGGGCGCCGGCGAGCAGTTAACCAACGACTGCCGCTCCGTCGGTCGATGCGGCCGGTGCCCCGGGCCCGGTCTCCTCAGCGAGTGCGGCCGACCCGTTCGGCGAGCTGGGCTGGTCGAACTGGGTGCGGTACAGCTCTTCGTACCGTCCGCCCGCCGCGAGCAGCTCGGTGTGGGTACCGCGCTCCACGATCCGACCCTCCTCGACCACCAGGATGAGGTCGGCCGCACGGACCGTGGACAGCCGGTGCGCGATCACCACGGCGGTACGGCCGGCGAGCGCCTCCCCCAGCGCCGCCTGCACAGCGGCCTCCGATGTCGAGTCGAGGTGGGCGGTCGCCTCGTCGAGGATCACCACCCGTGGCCGGGCAAGCAGGAGTCGGGCGATGGTCAGTCGCTGGCGTTCGCCGCCGGAGAGCCGGTAGCCGCGTTCGCCCACCACCGTGTCGAGCCCTTCGGGCATGGCGGTGATGAGCTCGTCGAGGCGGGCCCGCCGCAGGACGTCCCAGACCTCGTCCTCCGTCGCCTCGGGCCGGGCCAGGAGCAGGTTCGCGCGTACGGACTCATGGAACAGGTGACCGTCCTGGGTCACCATCCCCAGCGTGTCGCGGATCGAGTCGGCGGTCAGATCACGGACGTCCACCCCCGACAGGCGTACGGCCCCCTCCTCGACGTCGTAGAGCCGCGGGACGAGCTGCGCGATCGTCGACTTGCCGGCACCGGAGGAGCCGACCAACGCCACCATCTGTCCCGCCTCGGCACGGAACGACACGTCGTGCAGCACCTCGACACCGCCGCGCTGGTCCAGCTTCGCGACCTCCTCGAGGGAGGCGAGCGACACCTTGTCGGCCGACGGGTAACCGAAGTGGACCCCATCGAACTCCACCGACACGGGACCGTCGGGCACCTTCCGCGCGCCGGCCTTCTCCGCGATCAGTGGCTTCAGGTCGAGCACCTCGAAGACCCGCTCGAAGCTCACCAGGGCGCTCATCACCTCGACACGGGCGCTGGCGAGTGCGGTGAGCGGTGCGTACAGCCGGGTGAGCAGCAGGGCGAGTGCGACCACGGCGCCGGGATCGAGCTGTCCGCGCAGGGCGTAGAACCCGCCGACGCCGTAGACCACGGCGAGCGCGAGGGCGGAGACGAGGGTCAGCGCGGTGATGAAGATCGTCTGCACCATGGCCGTGCGTACGCCGATGTCGCGCACCCGCCTGGCCCGCTGGGCGAACTCGGCGGACTCCCGCGACGGCCGGCCGAACAGCTTGACCAGCGTGGCGCCGGGTGCGGAGAACCGCTCCGTCATCTGCGTACCCATCGCGGCGTTGTGGTTGGCCGCTTCGCGTTCGAGCCGGGCCAGGCGGGTGCCCATCCGTCGGGCGGGAAGGACGAACACTGGCAGGAGTACGAGAGAGATCAGGGTGATCTGCCACGACAGCCCGAGCATCACCACGAGGGTGAGGACGAGTGTCACGAGGTTGCTCACCACACCGGACAGCGTGTCGCTGAACGCCCGTTGGGCGCCGATGACGTCGTTGTTGAGCCGGCTGACGAGGGCGCCGGTGCGGGTGCGGGTGAAGAACGCGATCGGCATCCGCTGGACGTGGTCGAACACTGCCGTGCGCAGGTCGAGGATGAGACCCTCACCGATGCGGGCCGAGAGCCACCGCGTCGCCAGCCCGAGTCCGGCCTCGGCGACGGCGATGGCGGCGATGAGGCCGGCCAGTCCGAGCACCAGGGTGATCGACCGGCCCTGGAAGATCGCGTTGACGACCCGGCCCGCGAGCACGGGCGTCGCCACCGCCAGCGTCGCGGTCACGATGCTGAGCACCAGGAACCGCACCAGCTGGGCACGGTGCGGGCGGGCGAATCCACCGATCCGGCGCAGCGTCGCACGGGAGAACGGGCGTCGGTCGTCCTGTGCGTTCATCGCGTGGTAAAGCGACATCCACGCGGTGACTTCCATGTCCATGCGTACTCCACCTGTCGGGGTTCTGCGTTGATCGTCGAACTGCTGGGCTCGGACTACTGCTACCTGGGCTGTTGGCGGACCGCTGTTGACGGACCGCTGTTGTCGGACCGCTGGGCGGTCTGCTCGCTCCTCGTACCTGCTCTGACCGCCTGGACTAGCGAAAGTCATCGGCGTGGTCGATCGCCCACTGACGGTAGGTGAGAGCCGGCGCTCCTGTGAGGTCTTCGACCGCAGGGGTGACCTGTTCGGGTGCCGTCACCATCTCGGCGTGGGCGTGCAGAATGCCATCGACCACCGACACCGGCCATCCGTCCGCGAGGTACTGGGCCCGGGCGTCCTCGGAGGAGATCTCCTCGAAGCGCAGCGACCGGCCGATGACGTCACCGACGATGCGGACCCGTTCGCGGGTGGTGAGCGTCTCGGGGCCAGTCAGGACGTAAGCCTTCCCGCGGTGGTCCGGGTGGGTCAGCGTGTGGGCGGCGACGGCGGCGATGTCCCGCTCGTGGATGACCGACCTGCCGGCGTCGCCGAACGGAGCGCGTACGACGCCTTCCTCATGGATCTGCGCCGCCCACCCGAGATCGTTGCTCGCGAACCCTCCCGCCCGCAGGAAGGTCCACTCCAGTCCGTCCGGTCCGTCCAGTCCGGCCTCCTCGATCAGCCGCTCGAGATCGGCGTGAAACTGCGTGATGGGGTCGGACTGGCGCGCACGTTCCCTTCGTACGCCCGAAGCGGACAGGTAGACGACCCTGCGGACTCGCTTCTCGACCAGCGCCTCGAGCACGCCTGGCGCGGCGTCGGCGGTGAGGAACGGCCAGACCAGGAACGCCGCCGATACGCCCTCCAGGCTGCCGGCGAAAGTCTCCGGCGCGGACAGGTCACCCTCCACGACACTCGCGCCGGCCGGTAACGCGGCAGCGTGCGGATGGCGGGTCAGTGCGCGGACGCTGGCACCGGCGTCGATCAGCTGCGTGACGACGTTTCGTCCCACCTTGCCGGTCGCGCCCGTCACCAGGATCGCGGAGTCTGCCGTCATCGTTCCTGCCCTTCCCCGCTGGCGGGATCTGGTACCCGCGCTCGGAACCGTCCGTGCGTGGCAGGCTCGACACTAGAACCTCAACCATTCTTGAGGTCAAGGTCGCGGATTCGGGGCCCAGGCATCCGATGCGGAGAAGTGGTTGACCCATGGACGCCTCGGTTGACCACTACTCCGCAGTGGATGATGTCCGGCCGCCGATCGCCTGCGCCATCGCCCGGTCGAGCCGCGGGGCGAGCGAACGTGCGTAGGTCGCCGTGATGTGGTGAGCGTCCCGCCAGACGATCATGGTCCCGATCACGGGGGCGCATCGCGGCGCCGGGCAGACGTCATCGGTCAGATCGACGAGGTCCACGCCGGCGAGCCCCTCGGCGGCACGGATCTGGTCGTCGGTGGACATCGCCATCGCACGCTCCCTGGGTACCGCGCACGCGGCAAGGTCACGAGGATGCGCGGAGAGGCAGTCGGGTACGTCGATGTTCACCCTCGGCGTATTCCGGATGACGACGAGCGGCACACCCGCCGCGCGGACCGCCTGCCAACTCCGCCGCAGCCCGGAGACGTACGCCGGCCGGCTGGCCTGTGGGTCGAGGATCGACCCACCGCGTACGACCTGATAGTTGGTGTCGCTGCTCGTCACCACCAGGTCCGGCCGGTCGGGGCCGGTGAGCCGCTGGAGGAGCTTGGCGTTCCAGGCGGTGCAGGCGGGGTACGGAACAGCCGGCTCGCCGACTCCCACCTCGACGTCGAAGAATCCGCAGGCAGACTTCGTGTAGGTCTCCAGCCGCCACCCGTGGCGTGTCGCGATGGCCGCGAGGGCCGGCTGCCACTGAGCCGCGTGGGAGTCGCCGGCGAGGACCATCACCTTGTCCGACCCCAGATCGCCGTACGCACAGAACTGCAGCTCCGCGCTCGGCTGGTCCTGATGGCACTGCGGGCGGTAGATCGGGCCCTTGTCCTCGCGTGCCTTCAGGGGGTCGAGGGTGATCGAGGTCGGCTCGTCCTGCGGTGGAGGCTTCGCGGTCGGACGTTTGCTGGTCTCGGCGAGCGCCTGTGTCGCCGGTCTACTTCCGGCACTCGCGGTGACCTGCGGCGGAGGCGGGACAGCCGCGTGGACAACCACAGCGCCGGCCACGCCAGCCGCCGTGCACGCCGCCCCCATCAGCAACGCGCGCCGGGGCACGGCGACCAGGCGTCCGGAACGCCGCACCGGCGACTCGACCAGCCGGTAGGTCAGCCACGCCGGCACGAACGAGAGGCTGACGACAAGGATCCCTTCGACGACCGACAGCGCGCCCCAGGCCGCCTCGGCGGCGACGAGCAGCGGCCAGTGCCAGAGATAGAGGGAGTACGACAGAGCCCCGACCGCGCGCATCGGGGCGACAGACAGGAACCGCCCGACGCCTCTCCCGTACCCCGCCGCCCCACCAGTCCCCGCCGCGTTCCTGCCACGCCCCGCCAGGCCGGCCATGATCACCAGGGCGGCGCCGACCGTGGGCAGCAGCGCGGCGTACCCCGGAAACAGCGTCGAAGAGCCATAGGCCAACGCCGCGACCACGATCGCGAACACGCCCAACCATCCCGCCCAGACCATGGCCGCCCGAGGCAACCGGCTCAGCCGGACGGCCCCGATCGCGAGGGCCGCGCCGATGGCGAGCTCCCATGCGCGCGTGGTCGACACGAAGTACGCCCGCCCCGGCTCCACCTGCGTGAGGCTGACCGACCACACCAGCGACGGCAGGGCGACGATCGCGAGGCCCGCGAGCAGGGTGCGGTCGAGCGACCATCCCGTACGCCGGTGCCACCAGACCAGCGCCAGCAACACCAGCGGCCACACCAGGTAGAACTGCTCCTCGACCGCGAGGGACCAGAAGTGTTGGACCGGGCTCGACGCCTGCTCCGACGCCATGTAGTCGACGGCCTGGTCGGCGAGGCGCCAGTTGACCGCATACAGCGCGCTGGCCGCCAGATCGCCCGCGACCCCGCTCCACCGGATCGGAGGGAGCGCTGCCACGGTGAGCGCAGCGACGGCTGCGAGCACGACCGCGGCAGCCGGGAGCAGCCGCCTCGCCCGCCGCGCATAGAACCTCGCCAGGCTGAGCCGACCGGTCGTACGCACCTCCCTGACGATCAGGCCGGTGATCAGGAACCCGGAGATCACGAAGAAGACGTCGACGCCGACGAACCCCCCAGAGACCGCTGGGACCCCGGCGTGGAACACCAGGACGAGGAGGACGGCGAGACCCCGTAGCCCTTCGATGTCCCCCCGGAAACCGGACACCGCCCGCTGCGTCTCCCGGTGTTGCGCGTTCCTCATCTCCCGGTGTTGCGCATCCGTCATCCGGAGTGGCGCGTCCGCGTCCCGGTGGTGTGCGTCGTTCATCGGACGCTGAGGATGTGCTCGCCTCGCGGCACGAGCTCGCCGATCACGGGAGCGCCGGAGATTTCGCCGGCGAGGAGCAGTCCACCCGAGGTCTGGGCATCGGCGAGCAGGAACGCCTCGTCGGCATCGACGCCGTGCAGGTCGGCATGGGGTGCCACCCAGTCGAGGTTGCGCTTCGTACCGCCGCTGACGTAACCGTCGCGGACGGCCTCCCGCGCACCCGCCAGATAGGGCACGGCGGCCGCGTCCACGACCGCGCTCACGCCACTGGCCCGCGCGAGCTTGTAGAGGTGGCCCAGGAGACCGAAGCCGGTGACGTCGGTACCGGCGCGGACGCCGCCTCCTACCGCCGCCTGTGCGGCGGCCGCGTTGAGCGTGGTCATGGTCGCCACCGCTTCGTCGAACCGTTCGCCGGTCGCCTTGTGCCGGGCGTTGAGTACGCCGATGCCGAGGGGCTTGGTGAGGGTCAGCGGCTGTCCGGGCCGGCCGGCGTCGTTGCGGATCAGACCCGCCGGATCGGCGAGCCCAGTGACCGCCATGCCGTACTTCGGCTCGGGGTCGTCGACACTGTGCCCACCGGCCACGTGGCAGCCGGCCTGCGCCGCGACCGCGAGACCGCCACGGAGCACCTCGCTCGCCAGCTCGAACGGAAGAACGTCACGGGGCCAGCCCAGCAGGTTGAGCGCGACGACCGGCCGGCCGCCCATCGCGTAGACGTCGGAGAGCGCGTTGGCGGCGGCGATCCGGCCCCAGTCGTACGCGTCGTCGACGACGGGCGTGAAGAAGTCGGTCGTCGCGACGATCGCGAGGCCGTCCTGGATGCGGACCACCGCGGCGTCGTCGCCGGAGTCGAGACCCACCAGCAGCTCCCCCGGCGGTTCAGCGCCGCCGCTGGCCCCAACACCACCGCCCGCGAGCCCACCACCCGCGAGCCCACCGCCCGCAAGGCCGGCAACGATCTCCTCCAGCTCGCCGGGAGGGATCTTGCAGGCACACCCGCCGCCGTGGGCGTACTGCGTCAGCCGGATCGCCTGAGTCGCCGTCATGTCCCACCTGTCCGTTCGATGTCCGCTGACAAACATCCCCCGGCCGGGGCGCGTATGCGACGAGCCGCCCACCTCTGCCTGCCAGGATGACGTACATGCTCCGAGGAGGCGTCTCCGGCCTGGTGGCCGGCACGGTCTTCAACACCGATGAGCGGCAGGATCTGTCGCTGGCGGGTTCGATTCCCGTCCGCCTCCGCCACGTCACCCAGCGTCATACCCCGAGTGGCACAGCACCCACCCGTCCGCGACTCGCGACCCACCCTGACCGCGATGACTGACCCGCGCCGACGCATCCCCGCCACCGGTCTGGTGCTCGACGACCCCCGGGTCGCCGGGGCCGTCGAAGCCCTGGGCCGGCCGGCGGTGAAGGCGACGGTCACCGAGGTACAGCGCCGGGCCCGGGCGGGCCAGGTGGCGCCGGAGGACGTCGTCGACGTCGTCCTCGCCGCGCTCCCACGACACACCACCTCCCTGCGTACGGTCGTCAACGCCACCGGCGTGATCGTCCACACGAACCTCGGTCGGGCCGCGCTCTCGGCCGCCGCCCGCGAGGCACTCCAGGTCGCGGCAGGACCGACGGACGTGGAGTTCGACCTGGCGACCGGCGCGCGCGCCCGGCGGGGCAGGGGCGCTCTCGACACGCTCGCCGATGCCGTACCCGAAGCCGGCGGCGTCCACATCGTCAACAACAATGCCGCCGCGCTGCTGCTGGCCGCGATGACCTTGGCCGGTACGAACGGTGAGATCCTGCTCAGCCGCGGCGAGTTCGTCGAGATCGGTGACGGGTTCCGGATCCCGGAACTGCTCGCGGCGAGCGGAGTCCACATCCGCGAGGTCGGTACGACGAACCGCACGACGCTCGACGACTATCGCCGGGCGATCGGGCCACGGACAGGTTTCGTCCTCCGGATCCATCCGTCGAACTTCGTCATCACCGGGTTCACCGCCGCGCCGACCGTGGACGAGCTGGCGACTCTCGACGTCCCGGTGGTCGTCGACATCGGCTCCGGGCTGCTGCGGCCGCACCCGCGGCTGCCCGACGAGCCTGACGCGTCGAGCACGCTACGAGCTGGGGCGACGCTGGTGACCGCGAGCGGCGACAAGCTGCTCGGCGGTCCGCAGGCGGGCCTGCTCCTGGGCGCGGCCGAGGTCGTCGAGAAGCTTCGGCGGCATCCGGCGGCGCGGGCGTTCCGGGTCGACAAGCTCACCCTCGCCGCGCTCGAGGCGACCCTGCGTGGTCCCGCTCCTCCGGTGGTGGCGGCACTGGACGCCGATCCCGACGACCTGCGGGCCCGCGCCGTGCGGCTTGCGCGCAGCCTCACCGACAGCGGGATCGCGGTCGACGTGGTGTCGTGCGTGTCGGTCGTCGGTGGTGGCGGCGCGCCGGAGGTCGAGCTGGCGAGCTGGGGCCTCGGCGTCCCCGCGGACTGGGCGTCGCCGTTGCGGCTGGGCGACCCGCCGGTGGTCGGCCGGGTGTGGCGGGACCGCTGCGTCCTCGATCTGCGCACCGTCCCCGACGACGCCGACAACCACCTCCTCGGAGCCGTGAAGGCGGCCCACGCGCGGTGTACGTCGTAGCGACCGCCGGTCACGTCGACCACGGCAAGTCGACGCTGGTCCGGCGGCTGACCGGGATGGAGCCCGACCGGTGGGCCGAGGAACGCCGCCGCGGGCTCACGATCGACCTCGGCTTCGCGTGGATGACGCTGCCGGACGGCGGGGAGTTGGCGTTCGTCGACGTACCAGGGCACGAGCGGTTCGTGCCCAACATGCTGGCCGGCGTGGGGCCGGTGCCGGCGTGCGTGTTCGTCGTCGCGGCCGACGAGGGGTGGCAACCGCAGTCCGCCGAACACCTTGCCGCGCTCGACGCGCTCGGCGTACGGCACGGCCTGCTGGTGGTGACCAGATCCGACCTCGCCGACCCCGAGCCCGCACGGGTGGAGGCCTTGGCGCGGCTGGCGGAGACGACCCTCGGCGGGGTGCCGTCAGTCACGGTGAGCGGTGAGACCGGCGCCGGCATGGATCGGTTGGAGCGTGCGCTGGTCGAGCTGACCGAGAGGCTGCCGTGCGCGGATCCCGATGCGGACGTACGCCTGTGGGTCGATCGGGTGTTCAGCGTGCGCGGTGCGGGGACCGTCGTGACCGGCACGCTGGGCGCGGGGACGTTGCGAGTGGATGACGAGCTGGAGCTTGCCTCGGCGGATCCCGACCGCGGTCGGGATCGGGCGCGGGTTCGGGTGCGGGGGCTGCAGGCGCTGGGGCGGGACTCCACCGGGGTGGCAGCAGTGGCACGGGTCGCGGTCAACCTGCGGGGCGTGGAGCGGTCCGAGGTGGGCCGGGGCGCCGCGCTCCTCACGCCCGAGTCGTGGCTCGCCACCGAGGTCGTCGACGTCACCCTGCGGTACGCCGACGATGGAGAGCGTTCCGACCCCAGCGGACCTGGCGCCATTGCCGAACGCCTCGTCCTCCACGTCGGCTCGGCCGCCGTGCCTGTGCGGGTACGGGCGTTCGACGCGACGACGGCACGGCTCTGCTTGGCGCGCCCGCTCCCCCTGCGAACCGGCGACCGTGGACTCCTGCGCGATCCCGGCCGGAAGCGGGTGGTTGCCGGGGTGGTCGTCCTGGACGTACGCCCGCCGGAACTCCGTCGGCGCGGCGCCGCCCGGACCCGCGCCGCCGACCTCGCGGGTGCGATCGGACCTGCGGCCAGTGCGGCCAGTGCGGCCGGTGCGGCCAGTGGGGCCGGCGCCGCCAGTGCAGCCAATGCGGCCAGCGCCGCCAGTGCGGCAGCGCGAGCTGCCGGCCTACCAGCACTCCGCTTCGACCGGCTGGCAACGCTCGTCCTGCGCGACGGCGGCATCGTGAGAGGACAGGAGTTCCTCGTGCGCGGGCTGCCGGCACCTACCGGAGCGACGACACCGGCCGAGGGCTGGTACGCCGACGACTCCCACTGGGCGCGCCTCGTCCGCCAGGCGGCCGACGTCCTGGCCACCTGGACCGCCGCGAACCCGCTCGCCGCCGGTATGCCGGCCGACGCGCTGCGCCAACGACTCGACCTGTCCCCCGCCCTGCCGTCGAACCTGTTTCACGCGCTGGTCGCGGCCGCCGGGCTCGACCTTCGTGACGGCCTCGTCCGCCGCCCGGGCGACGGCGATGGTGATGGTGACGGCCCGGTTCTGCCGCCGCACCTGGAGAAGGCCGTCCGCGCGATCGAGGAGGACCTGGGCGCTGCGCCCTTTGCGTCGCCGGACGCGCATCGGCTCAGCGCCCTGGGCATGGGCACGCGCGAGATCGCCGCCGCCGTACGCGCCGGCCGACTGCTGAGGATCGCCGACGGCGTCGTGCTGCTGCCGAACGCGGACGACCAGGCGCGCGCCATCCTTGCCGATCTGCCCCAACCGTTCACCCTCAGCCAGGCGAGGATCGCGCTCGGCACGACCCGCCGCGTGGCGGTCCCCCTGCTCGAGCTCCTCCAGGCGAACGGCATCACCGAACGCCTCGCGGACGGCACCCACCGCCTCCGTTGACGCGGTTCCGCACACGATTGGGGCCGGGACACGATCGGGCCTCGATCGGGCCTCGATCGGCGACCCGAGCCGCGGCCGGACACGATCGAGTGTGCGCAAACTGTAGGTTTCGCCGTCCAAAACCTACAGTTTGCGCACAGTCACGCCCGAGGTGGCACCGCGCGCCTCCGAACCCAGCTGCCTGTGGACAGCTGCGGCGCGTCCGGTCGGCTTGACGGCATGCTTTCCGACCATGCCGAGAAGGGAGCTGCCCGCCGCACTCCTGACTGGGCCGTTCCGTCTCAGCGACCTTCGTCGGTGGGGATTGCCTGACCAGCTGGTTCGGACCCGACAGTTCCGCCGCCTCTTCCACGGCGTCTACGCTGCGTCCTGCCTGCCGGACACGCTGCGGCTGCGCGTCGAGGCCGCCGCCCTGATCCTGCCGGCCTCGGCGGTGTTCAGCCATCACACGGCCGCCGGGCTCCGTGATCTGCCCGTACCGTCCACCTCGCACCTGCACGTCACCGTTCCGCCAGGCACAGCCGCGCCACGTGGCAACGGGATTCTCGCCCACCGGGCATCCGTCGAGGGCGCGGTCACGGCATCTCGCGGCGTACGAACGACAACACCGGTCCGGACCTTCCTGGATCTGAGTCGGTCGATCGGCCTGATCGACGCCGTAGTGCTGGGAGACGCCATGGTCCGGCGAAGCCTCGCGAGCGTTGGCGAGCTTCAGGACGCCGCGAACCGGGCCTCGGGGCGAGGATCGTCAGCGATCCGGGCAGCGGCTCCGTTCGTCCGCGGGAGAGTCGACTCACCGATGGAGACCCGGGTGCGACTTCTGCTCGCCCTCGCGGGGCTGCCCGAGCCGGAGCCGGGCGTCGAGGTGCTGGACGACCATCGGTGGGTCGCCACGGTCGACCTCGCCTACGCCGCGCAACGGATCGCGATCGAATACGACGGCACCTGCACCGGCTCAGCAAACGCAAGTGGCGGCACGATGTGGCTGCCCGCGAGCTGCTGCGCGACCTGGGGTGGAACGTCATCCTGGTCACAGCCGACGACATCTACGTACGACCGCACGACACGCTCTGGCGGGTGCACGCGGCCCTGGTCAGGCGCGACCACCCGGACGTCCCGCCCGCACTCGACGAACGGTGGCGGAACTACTTCCGGCCTCGCGGACACCTCACCGATCACTGGTAGGCACACCGATCATCGGTCGGCAGGGTTTGCGCCACCGGCCACCGGGAACGTGCGCTCCGGAGGAGGCGATCATGGGCGTACGACAGTGGCTTCGTCAGCTGACGATCAAGGACTGGCCCGTCTATCGACAGCTCACAGGTGCCGACGCGCTCGGCCGGGGGGTCGCGGCGATGTCGGCGAGGACCCGCAGCCTCCGCCCCCGCACCGCCGACGCCGACAAGGTGGTGAGGTCGATCTGTCCGTACTGCGCCGTCGGCTGCGGGCAGAAGGTCTATGTCAAGGACGGTGCGGTCACCCAGATCGAGGGCGATCCCGACTCGCCGATCTCGCGCGGCAGGCTCTGCCCGAAAGGTTCGGCCAGCAAGCAGCTCGTCACCAGCCCGAGCCGCGTCACGAGCGTTCTCTATCGCCGTCCGTACGCAAGGGACTGGGAGCCACTGCCGCTCGAGCGGGCGATGGACATGATCGCCGACAGGGTGCTCAAGACCCGCCGTGACACCTGGCAGGACGAGGTTGACGGGCGCAAGGTCCGGCGGACGATGGGCATCGCCAGTCTCGGTGGCGCCACGTTGGACAACGAAGAGAACTACCTGATGAAGAAGCTCTACACCGCGCTCGGAGCGATCCAGATCGAGAACCAGGCCCGCATTTGACACTCCTCCACGGTTCCCGGTCTGGGAACCTCCTTCGGTCGCGGCGGCGCCACGACGTTCCAGCAGGACCTGCAGAACTCCGACTGCATCCTCATCCAGGGTTCGAACATGGCTGAGTGCCATCCGGTCGGGTTCCAGTGGGTGATGGAGGCGAAGTCGCGGGGTGCGAAGGTCATCCACGTCGATCCGCGGTTCACCCGTACGAGCGCGGTCGCCGACCTGCACGTGCCGCTGCGGGCCGGATCGGACATCGCGTTCCTCGGCGGTCTCGTCAACTACGTCCTGCAGAACGGCCTCGAGTTCCGCGACTACCTTCTCGCCTACACGAACGCGCCCGCGATCCTGCGCGAGGACTTCCGCGACACCGAGGACCTCGACGGACTCTTCTCCGGATACGACCCGGACAGCCGACACTACGACGTCCACACCTGGATGTACGACGGAGCCGAGGAGGTCACGGCGGCGGCCGGGGAGCGCGACGACACCTCCGTGGGCACGACTCACGGCGGGCGAAGGCACCGCGAGGCGGCCCGCGCCGAGACGTACGGAAGCGGCGGCGCCGCACTCACGGCCAAACCGAGCCTCGACCTCACGCTGGAACACGAACGCTGCGTCTACCAGGTGCTGAAGCGACACTTCGCGCGTTACACACCGGAGGTGGTCGAGGAGACCTGCGGCATTCCGGTCGAGCAGTTTCTCCAAGTGGCGCAGGCGATCACCGAGAACTCGGGCCGTGAACGCACCACCGCCTTCTGCTACTCGGTCGGCTGGACGCAGCACACGGTCGGTGTGCAGTACATCCGTACGGCGGCGATCCTGCAGACCCTGCTCGGCAACATCGGCCGGCCGGGCGGCGGCATTCTCGCCCTGCGTGGCCACGCGAGCATCCAGGGCTCGACCGACATTCCGACGCTCTTCAACATCCTGCCGGGTTACATCCCGATGCCGCATGCGCACGAGCGGCTGGATCTCGACACGTTCGTGGCAACCGATTCCGCGCAGGCAGGGTTCTGGGGCAACATGCGCTCCTACGTCGTGAGCCTGCTCAAGGCATGGTGGGGCGACGCGGCGACCGCGGACAACGACTTCTGTTTCGACTATCTGCCGAGACTCACCGGCGACCACGGCACCTACCAGACGGTGATGAACCAGCTCGCCGGTGAGTGCAGGGGCTACTTTCTGGTCGGCGAGAATCCGGCGGTCGGTTCGGCCAACGCGAAACTGCAGCGGCTCGGGATGGCGAACCTCGACTGGCTCGTCGTACGCGACCTGCAGATGATCGAGAGCGCGACGTTCTGGAGGGACGGGCCGGAGATCGAGACCGGCGAGCTGCGGACGGAGGAGATTCCCACGGAGGTGTTCTTCCTCCCCGCGGCGGCCCACACGGAGAAGGACGGCAGTTTCACCAACACCCAGAGGCTGCTGCAGTGGCACCACCAGGCGGTCGAGCCACCAGGCGACGCCCGCAGCGACCTGTGGTTCTACTACCACCTGGGCCGGATCATCCGGGAGAAGCTTGCCGGGTCCACCGATCCGCGTGAGCGTCCCCTGCTCGATCTCACCTGGACCTACCCCACGCAAGGTCCACTTGACGAGCCTGATGCCGAGGCGGTGTTGCGTGAGATCAACGGCGTGGGGCCGGACGGCGCGCTGTCGGCGTACACCGAACTCAAGTACGACGGGTCGACCGCCTGCGGGTGCTGGATCTACTGCGGGGTCTACGCCGGCGAACACAACCACGCGGCCAATCGCCAGCCAGGTCACGAGCAGTCGTGGGTCGCGCCCGGATGGGCCTGGGCGTGGCCGGCGAACCGGCGGATCCTCTACAACCGCGCGTCCGCCGACCCGCAGGGCAGGCCGTGGAGTGAACGCAAACGCTACGTCTGGTGGGACGGCGAGAAGGCGCACTGGACCGGAGCGGATGTCCCCGACTTCGAGCCGACGAAGCCACCCGACTACGAGCCACCCGAGGGCGCGACGGCGCAGGACGCCTTGTCTGGAACGGATCCGTTCATCATGCAGGCCGACGGGAAAGCGTGGCTCTTCGCGCCGTCCGGGCTCACCGACGGGCCGCTGCCGACCCACTACGAGCCGGCGGAGTCGCCGGTCGCCAATCCGTTGTACGCCCAGCAGGCCAACCCGGCTCGCCAGGTCTACGTCGACGGGCGCAATCGTTACCACCCCAGTGGCGGGGAGCCTGGCAGCGAGGTCTTTCCGTACGTCTTCACCACCTATCGGCTCACCGAGCATCACACGGCGGGCGGGATGAGCCGGAGTCTGCCCTACCTCGCCGAGCTGCAGCCCGAGTTCTTCTGCGAGGTGTCACCGGAACTCGCCGCCGAACGCGGACTCACGCACCTGGGCTGGGCGACGATCGTCTCCGCGCGAACCGCGATCGAGGCGCGGGTTCTCGTCACCGAACGCATGAAGCCGCTCCGGCTACGGCGAAGCGATGGCGGCACCCGCACCATCCACCAGGTCGGCCTGCCGTACCACTGGGGACCGAACGGTCTGTCGACCGGTGATGCGGCCAACGAACTGCTGGCGGTCGTCCTCGATCCCAACGTGCACATCCAGGAGTCGAAGGCCGCGACCTGTGACATCCGCCCGGGGCGGCGCCCGCACGGGCAGGCGCTGCTGGACTTCGTGGCGCACTACCGCAACCGCGTGCCGGAGGCG
This sequence comes from Actinopolymorpha sp. B11F2, assembly GCF_040195635.1. NCBI lineage: Bacteria > Bacillati > Actinomycetota > Actinomycetes > Propionibacteriales > Actinopolymorphaceae > Actinopolymorpha > Actinopolymorpha sp. B11F2. Next base: position 15,018 of record NZ_JBEFTX010000020.1, read on the forward strand.
GGAGAGGAATGGGAGGAGCCTTCATGAACGACGGCCACCGACTGTCCGGGCCGCTCCCCGATCCCGCGGCCGACGCGGGCCATCCCGAAGGCCATCCGCCGCGGGTCGGGTTCTTCACCGACACCTCGGTCTGCATCGGCTGCAAGGCCTGCGAGGTGGCGTGCAAGGAGTGGAACGCCCTACCAGAGGACGGTCTCGACCTCCTCGGTCAGTCGTACGACAACACCGGAGCGCTCGGCGCGAGCACCTGGCGGCACGTGGCGTTCGTGGAACAACGCGCACCGGCAATGGGTGGCGCCCCGGTCGATCTCGGCATGCCAGGCATTGGACCGCCGCCACGCTCGGGCGACGGCCGCGCCCGCACGGTAGGCGAGGACGCCGAGAACCGTGCGGAGGGCAACGGGGATGACGACGCCGGTGCCTTGCGGTGGTTGATGTCGAGCGATGTGTGCAAGCACTGCACCCATGCGGCGTGCCTCGACGTCTGCCCGACGGGAGCGCTGTTCCGTACGGAGTTCGGCACGGTCGTCGTCCAGGACGACATCTGCAACGGCTGCGGCTACTGCGTACCTGCCTGTCCGTACGGCGTCATCGACATCCGCGCCGACAACGGCGGCGCATTCAAGTGCACGATGTGCTACGACCGGTTGGGTGTCGGGCTCGAGCCGGCATGCGCGAAGGCGTGCCCGACCGACTCGATCCAGTTCGGACCGCTGGACGAGCTGCGCGAACGCGCCGACCGCCGGGTTGCCGAGCTGCGGGAGCTTGGTGTCGACACGGCCCGCCTCTACGGCGAGCAGCCGGACGACGGCGTGGGCGGAGACGGCGCGTTCTTCCTGCTGCTGGACGAACCGGAGATCTACGGCCTGCCACCCGACCCGGTGGTGACGACCCGCGACCTGCCGTCGATGTGGCGGCATGCGGCGGTGGCCGCTCTGAGCGTGGCGGCGGGCATCGCGGCGTCCTTCGTGGTGACCGCGCGGAGGCGGCGATGAGGCACGGCGAGACTCCGAACGTGCCGGAGGCGGCCACCTCAGCGACGAGTGGCCGGTCGTACTACGGGCGTCCGATCCTCAAGCAACCCGCCTGGAAGACGCCTGACGCCCCGCTCTACCTGTTCCTCGGCGGGTTGGCTGGTGCGTCGGCGACGACGGCGGCCGTCGCCGACCTCACCGGACGACCGGGCCTCGCGCGCGCCGGTCGCTACGTCGCTGCGGCCGGCGCGACGGCGAGTGTGGGCACGCTCGTCCACGACCTCGGACGGCCCGCCCGCTTCCTGCACATGCTGCGGGTCTTCAAGCCGACGTCGCCCTTGTCGGTGGGATCGTGGATCCTGGCACCGTTCTCGGCGGCGGCAACGGCGGCGGCGGTCTCGGCGGCGACCGGTGTCCTTCCCCGGTGGGGCCGTACGGTAGGCATTGCTGCTGGCGCCCTCGGGCCTGCGATGTGCACCTACACCGCCGTTCTGCTGGCCGACACCGCAATCCCGGTGTGGCACGAGTCCTATCGCGAGCTGCCGTTCGCCTTCGCGGGAAGTGCGCTGGCGAGCGCGGGAGGCGCCGCGCTGCTGGCCGCGCCCCCGGCCGACCACCCACCCGTGCGCCGCCTCGTCGTGGTGGGTGCCGCCTTGGAGCTCGCCGCAGTGACCAGGATCGAACGCAGGAAGGACATCACCGCCGAGCCCTACCGCAAAGGACGCGTACGCACTCTGCTGACCGCCGGCCGCGTACTCACCGGTGTCGGCGCCGGGCTGGCTTTGGTCGGGCGGCGGAACCGGGCGTTGTCGGCGCTTGCGGGCGTGAGTCTGCTCGCCGGAGGGCTGTGTACCCGGTTCGGCATCTTCGAGGCGGGGCACGAGTCGGCGCGTGACCCGAAATACGTCGTACGACCGCAACGCGATCGGCTGGCCCGACAGGGTGGCAGATGAGTGAGGACCCCGACCGCCCGCAAAGCGCGTACACACTGCGCCGGGTCCTCGCGGCACTGGCTCTCGTGGGTGGCCTCGCGGGAACGATCGCCTTCGGCAGGGCCGCGGCACGACCGGACGGCACGACCACCGGTGAATGGGTCGCGGCGGTGATCTGCGCCGGAGTCGCCTTGACCGCGCTGATCGATCTGCTTGTCCTGCGGAGGAAACCGTAAGTTCGGGGCAAGTGCGCAGATCTCCTTCCGTACAACGCCGCTCGACGGCCGCGAATGCATGTTTCCGGTAGCGCCGGGTAGACCGTTCTGATAGGCAGAAAAGAGCAAGCTACGCCGTGTCGGCTCGCGGCGAGGCAGCGAAACCCCGCACGGCGAACCGCTCGTGAAGGTGGAAATGCCATGCCACAGCAACAATGGAGCAAGAAGCGCGAACGCCAGTACGAACACGTCAAGGCCAGCCAGAAGCAGCAGGGCCGGTCGGAGGGCCGCGCGAAGGAGATCGCGGCGCGCACGGTGAGCAAGGAACGCGCACGCTCCGGTGAGGCGAAGCAGCGCAGCCGCACCTCGACGAAGGACATCTCCTCTGGTCGCCGCGGCGGGCTGCGTTCCGGACGCGGCCCGGCCGGACGGACCAAGGCCCAGCTCTACGCCGACGCGAAGCGGAAGGGCGTGCGCGGTCGCTCCACCATGACCAAGGCCCAGCTCGAACGAGCCGTCAGCCGGTGAGAAAGTCGCCGCCAGCACGTCGCGGTTGCGACTGACACTGCTCGGGGTCGGCGCGATGAACTCGCCGCGCTTCGCGCCCGCCGGCCTCGTGCTGCGGTACGCCGGGCACCGGATCGTCTTCGACGGCGGAACGAGAACCCCGGCGCTACCGCGACGCATCGACGCGTGGCTCGTCACCGACGAACACGCCGAGCTTCGCTCCGTCCTTCGTCACATGGCCGCCGAACTCGGCACCGAACCCAGGGCGGCGAGCCTCGCGTACGACGACCTCGAGGTGCTCCGCCACCCGGTCGTGCACACGTCCCATCCGGCGTACGGATATCGGATCGTCACCCCCGGACTGGTGGTGGTGTGGGCGCCGGAATTCTGGGAGTTTCCGTCGTGGGCCGCAGCTGCGGACCTGATGTTCGCCGAGGCCGCTTCCTGGGACCGGCCGATCAGGTTCCGCGGCGACGTCGGGGGTCACGCCAGCGTGCGTGACGTCGGCGCTGCCGCTGCCCGCCATGGTGTACGCCGGCTCGTCTACGCCCACATCGGCCGACCCAGCATCCGGGCAATCGACCGGGGACTGCGCCCGGAGATCGGGGAGTGGGGCCACGAGGGCCGGACCTATGTCCTCCGCCCCGCCACCTGAGCAGGAGGTCAGGACGCTTTGGCGACGGCGCGTTCGAGTTGGGCGCGACTCATCTTCGACCGGCCGGCGATGTCGAGCTTGGCCGCCCGGTCATAGAGTTCCTGCTTGCTGAGGCCCGTGACGTCGGCGCTCTTGCGGGCGCGCGACTTGGCGGCGGCGCTCTTTGTCGTACCCGATGCCTTTCGGGCCTTCTCCTGTGGCCCGCGCGAACCCTTGCCCTTGGCTTCGTCGATGCTGCGTTGCAGGGCGTCCATGAGGTCGACGACCTTCTCCCTGCGGGGTCCGGGTGCCTCGACGGAGACCTCTCGACCCTTTGCCTTGTCGCGCACGATTCCCAACAGGCGTTCGCGATAGGTGTCGTGATAGCGCTCGGGATCCCACTGCGTGGTGAGCTGTTCGATGAGGTTGACCGCCGCCTTCATCTCCCGCGAGTCCTTCTTGTGCGCACGCGGCAGCTCGTCGATCACGTCCTCGGGGTCGCGTACCTCGTCGGCGAAGAGCATCGTCTCCAGGACGAGCACGCGCTTCCAGGTGCGGATGATCGCGAGATATTCCTTGCCCCGCATGATGAACGACGCAACTCCCGCGAGTCCTGTCTGTGCCATCGCGTCACGCAGCAGGCCGTACGCACCGTGCGCGCTCTTGTCCTTCGGGGCGAGGTAGTACGTCTTCTCGAAGTAGATCGGGTCGACCTCGGCGATGTCGACGAAGTCGGTGATCTCGATGTTCCTGGACCTGCCGAGATCGGCGGCACCCACCTCGTCCTTGGTGAGCGTGACGAATGTGTCGCCGGAAAGCTCATAACCCTTCACGATGTCGTCGTAGTCGACCTCGCGGTTGGTGTCCTCGGCGACCCGCTTGTAGCGGATGCGGGCATTCGTCCCCTTCTCCCGTTGGTGGAAGGCGACGTCCTTCTGCTCGGTGGCGCTCAGCAGGCCCACCGGTACGTTCACCAGTCCGAAGCTCAGGGACCCAGTCCAGATCGAGCGCGCCATACCTCTTCTCCTACCACGAGGACGGCGGCGCCATACCCACCGCGTGATCAGCGATGGTCGGACAGTTCGAGACCCCTGGTCACCGTCGCATCGAGGTTCTCGGCGCTGAACAGCTGGTCGAGCGCCATCGCCGCAGCGCCGACGACGCCGGCCCGCGAGCCGAGCCGGGCCGTGACGATCCGCAGGTCACGGGTGGCCAGGGGGACGGCCTGGCCGTGGACCGCCTCCCGGATGGCCGCGGTGAAGAAGTCGCCGCTCGCACTCATTCCGCCGCCGATCACCAGGACGGACGGATTGAGCAGGCTCACGACGGTCGCGAGCATCGTCCCGACGATCGCACCCACCTCGCGCAGCAGGCCCAGACAGGCCGTGTCACCGTGGGCGGCTGCCTGTGCGACGGTCTGCGCGGTGACGGTTTCGCCCTGCGCGACGACCTTGGCCAGCCACGGGCTGGTGCCGTCCGCGGCGTACTCCTTGGCTTTCTGGACGACCGCGGCGGCTGTCCACTGGCCGGCCGTGTCACCGGGCGGCGGGAGATCTGACTGGCGCAGGCTCATCGCGAGGTGGAGGAGGTTGCCCAGCCGCCCGGCGCATCCCTGGGCGCCGCGGTGCAGACGCCCCTCGGAGACAAGGGCAATCCCGATTCCCGTGCCCAGCTTGATGCAAACGGCGTTGTCGTTGTCCTTCGCCGCGCCTTCACGATGCTCGCCGAGCATCATGATGTTCACGTCGTTGTCGACCCAGGTGGGGGCGTCGTACCGCTCGGCCAGGCGTTCGCGGACCGGATAGTCGTCCCAGGTGGGCATGCCGGCGGGCGCGACAGCGCGTCCGGTGCCGAACACCGTTCGGAACGCTGCTGTTGCGGGCGTTCCTGGTAACGCTCCCGCAGGAGATCGACGACGCCGCCCGGATCGACGGCGCCACCGAGTGGGCGGTGATGAGCAGGGTGATCCTGCCGCTGGCGCGACCGGGCCTGCTCGTCGTGGCGCTGACCACGGGCCTCTTCGCCTGGAACGAGTTCTTCTTCGCCACCACCCTGATCGATGACGAGGCACTGAAGCCGATCTCGACCAGCCTGCTCGCTTCCAGGGCCAGTTCTCCCGCGACTGGGGACTGACCAGTGCCGGTTGTCTCTTCATGATCGGCCCGGTGCTCGTGCTTTTCCTGGTCCTGCAACGTCGATTCATCGCCGGCCTGACCGCCGGTAGCCTCAAAGCCTGACCACCGAAGGGATCACCGTGGCCACCTGTCTCGTCCTGACCGCGCCGCGCACGCTCGAGTTCGCCGTCACCGAACACCGACCTCTTCGCGACGGCGAAGTGCGGCTGCGCACCCTCGTGAGCGGCATCAGCCACGGCACGGAGCTGAACCTCTACCGTGGCACCGCACCGTTCGCCACGCGGAGCTTCGACCCGCAGCTGCGGGTCTTCGTACCCTCCGAGGAGTCCAGCCGGACGGCCAAGCTGGGCTACGACCTGGTGGGTGAGGTCGTCGAGGTCGGTCCGGGCGTCGACGGCGTCGCGGTGGGCGACATCCTCCACACCGGGCAGGCGCACCAGGAGGAGCCGATCGTCGCGCTCGACGCGCACACGGACTTCTATCCGCCCTGCAAGCTTCCCCGCACGCACGTGGAGAGAGGCCTGTTCGTCAGTCTGGCCAGCGTCGCGTTGCAGGCCGTCCACGACGCGCGGATCAAGGTGGGTGACGCCGTCGTGGTGTCTGGCGCGGGCGTGATCGGCCAGCTCGTCGCCCAGCTCGCGCGGATGAACGGCGCGGATCCGGTCGCCGTCGTCGAACCACACGCCGAACGCCGCAACCTGGCCGTGCGGCTCGGCGCGGCGGAGGCGCTGGACCCGACGGCCGGCGACCAGCCGATCGGTTACCAGGTGAAGAAGGCGCTGGGTAACCGCGGCGCCGACATCGCCATCGAGACCTCCGGCACCTATCCCGGACTGCACGGCGCGATCGCCTCGGTCGGTGTCGGCGGCACGGTCGTCGCGGCCGGCTTCTACCAGGGCGGCGCCGCCGACCTCAGGCTCGGCGAGGAGTGGCACCACAACCGGCCGAACCTCGTGTCCAGCATGGGCGTCTGGGGCTGTCCGCACCGCGACCACCCGCTCTGGAACCGGGCCCGGATCGCACGCACGGTGGTCGACCTCATCTATTCCGACCGGCTCGTGGTCGAGCCGCTGCTCACCGACCGGGTGCCGTTCCGGCAGGCACCCAAGGCCTACGAACGGCTGGACAACGATCCCGCCAGCGCACTGAAGATCGCCCTCACCTACTGAGCGCGACCAGGCTGGCCAGGCGTCACGTACTTCTCGTGGAGGGCATCCAGACCGATCCGGCCGTCGAGGTCGTCGGCGAGGGCGAGGTTGGCCCGCACGACGTCGGCGTCGCGCATGCCGACGAGCGCCACGTCGACGTACGGATTGGACAGGACGAACTGCACCAGCGCGCCCGAGTAGTCGAACGTGTTGGCCGGGTTGACCAGCTGGACCCAGCGCTGCAACGTCCCTGACGTCGTGGTGCGCATCGTCGCGATTCCCAGCCCATGCCGGTCGGCCTCGAGCATGGCGCCGAACGGACGGCTCGGTTCGTACGGATGCTGGAAGAGCAGGTTGTAGCAGACCTGGATGGTGTCGAAGGCGCCGCTTCCGATCATCCGGTAGACGGAGTCGTTGTTGTCCTCGGTGGTGAAGCCGATGTGCTTCACGAGACCCTCGCCCTTGAGCGCCAGCAGCTGCTTCGCCATGCCACCGGGCGCGAGGATCTCGTCGGTCTGTTGCGTCGTCCAGGACTCGCCGTGTAGTTGCAGCAGGTCGACGGAATCCCGCCGCAGCCGGGTGAGGCTGGCTTCGAGGGATGCCCGGACGTCGCCGCGCGCGCCGTAACCTACCTTGGTGGCGACGAAGAGCGGGTGGCCGCCACTGGCCGTCACACCCTGCAGTGCTTCGCCGAGCACCTGCTCGCTCACACCGTTGCCGTAGCCGGGTGCGGTGTCGTAGTAGTTGATCCCGCCGTCGAGGGCGATCTCGATGGCCTCGAACATCCGGGCCCGGTCGCCCGCGTCCTTCGGGTCGAACGCCGACACGTAGTTGGTCAGGCCGAGCGTGGCGCCGCCGAAGCCGATCCTGCTGACGGTCGCGCCGGTCCCACCGAAGGTGGCGTACTCCATCTGTGGCCTCCGCTCGAACAAACCGGATGCGCGGACTCGACGTCGAGGCTACGGTCTTGCCCATCGGCGTCGAAACCTGACGTCCGGTCGGCCCGCCGCGCGAAAGCTCTGTCCTCGCCGCCCGCTCAGTTCTCGAGTGGTTGCGGCGCTAGCCGCGTGTGTCCGCCGCAGGAGCACACCCTCCCCTTCACAGAGGACAACCGTGTCCCACGAAACGACCGCTTCCTTCGCCACGGCATTCCGGCTGCTCGTCGGGTTCGTCGCCCGCACGTCGCCGCCACGCTTCGCCGGGCTGCTCGCCCTCGCGACCGTCGAGGGCCTGCTCAGCCCGCTCGTGATGGCCGCCACCGGCCTCGCCGTCGCCCGCGCGCCAGCCGCGTTCGACGCTGGCGTCGGGTCGGCGCAGGCGTACGACCTCGCTCTGGCGATCCTCCTCGTCGGGGTGGCGTTCGGCGCCGGGCAACTGCTCGCACCGATCCGCGTCGCCGTCTCGACCGGCCTGGGCTCGATGGTGGCCCAGCGAATCCGCCAGTGCCTGCTCGACGCGACGCTCTCGCCGCCCGGCATCGCGCACCTGGAGGATGCGGAGACCGCGAACGAGATCCAGCGCGCCGGGGAGTACGAATGGGCCGACCTCGCGCCCCTGACCCGGATCGTGACCGAGTTCGGCTCCATGGTCTCGAAGGTGGTCACGGCGGCCGGAGCGGCGGTCCTGCTGGCCGGCTTCGCCTGGTGGGCGCCGGTCCTGCTGGTGGCCGGGGCGTTGGCGTCGCACGTGTGGATGGCCGGCAACGAGCACGCCGCCATCGAGAAGCATGAGGAGTACGCCCCGCTGGTCAGGCGGGCCAACTACTTCGCGAACCTCTCGCACGACCCGCCGGCGGCCAAGGAGGTGCGGCTCTTCGGGCTGGTGGACCTCCTGTCGTCGGAGACCCGCCACTACCGCACGGAGTTCGGCCGGCAGGTCTGGCGGGCTCGCCGGGCGAAGCTTCGGCCCGTACTCGCCACGATCGCGTCGATCGCCGTCGCCACCGGGATCGTGCTCGGCGCGTTGGCGTCCGCCGCCGTCGAGGGACGGATCGACGCGGCCGGGCTGACGGTGGTCGTCCAGGCGATCTACGCGATCGAGCTGTTGGGCAGCGGACTCTTCGCCACCTGGTGGGTACGCCAGGGTGCCGCCGCACTCCCCCACCTTCGCGCCCTGCCGGCACGGACGTCGGCGCTGAGCTTCGCCGCGGTCGGCACGGTCGCGGCCACCGGCATGCCGCGCGCGCACATCCGCCTGGCCGATGTGCGATTCCACTATCCCGGTCACGACCGGCCGGTGCTGGACGGGCTCTCACTGGAGATCCGCGCCGGCGAGTCCCTGGCGATCGTCGGCGAGAACGGTGAGGGCAAGACGACGTTGCTCAAGCTGCTCACGCGCCTCTACGACCCGGACGAGGGCGCGATCCTCGTCGACGGCCACGACCTGCGCGACCTCGACCTCGCGTCGTGGCGGTCCCAGGTGGCGGTGATCTTCCAGGACTTCGTCCGGTACGAACTGAGCGCCCGGGCCAACATCGGCTTCGGGCGCGTGGCCGCCCTCGACGACGCCGAGGCCGCCGCCCGTGCTGCGCGCCGGGCCGCGGATCGGGTCGGTGCGCACGACCTCATCACCGGGCTGCCGGCGGGGTGGGACACCGTGCTCGCGCGGCAGTACCGCGGCGGTATCGACCTGTCCGGCGGGCAGTGGCAGCGGATCGCGTTGGCCCGGGCCCTGCGAGCGGCGGAGGGTGGAGCCCGACTGCTGGTGCTCGACGAGCCGACCGCCGCGCTCGACGTCCGCGCCGAGGCCGAACTCTTCGACTTCGCTCTTCGGGGGTTCCAGGGTGTCGGCCCCCTGGGAGATCCGAGCCTCGACCTCACGACCGGGGTGACGACCCTGCTGATCACCCACCGGCTGTCGAGTGTTCGGCGGGCGGACCGGATCGCGGTGGTGGGGGGTGGGCGGGTGGTCGAGGTCGGTACGCACGACGAACTGCTGGCCGCCGGCGGTGTCTATGCCGGGATGTTTCGCCTGCAGGCACAGCGATTCGAGACGGGAGCAAGCCATGGTTGACAGCACGCGTACGCCTACGGACGAGGCCCACGTCTCTTCGTTGAACGGCGCCGACGGTGCCAAGGACCGGGACCTGCCGGGACTGCTGCGTACCCTCTGGTTCACGGTACGGATCTCGGTCCGCTCGCACCCGGCACTCGCGGCCGGCGGGATGCTGCTCATCCCCGTCGGATGGGTGACGGGAAGCCTCGGCGCCCTGTGGCTGAAGTACTTCATCGATGGGGCCATCGGCGGACAGGCCGGCACGGTCGGCCTCGCGGCGAGCCTGCTGGTGCTCACCCAGGTGCTCGGCTGGGCCGCCGGCGGGCTCGGCATGCGACTCCAGCAGACGTTCCACGAGAAGGCCGGGATCATCTTCGAGGAACGCCTGATCAGGGCGTCGGCCGGCATGAACGGTATCGAGCACCTGGAACGCCCGGACTACCTCGACAAGCTCGACCCGCTCCGCAAGGAGGCCTGGATCGTCCACTGGACGCTGGAGGCGCTGGCCGAGACGATCGGCGCGGTCGCCCAGACCGCGTTGACCGTCGTGCTGCTGCTCTCGGTTGATCCGCTGTTGCTGGTGCTGCCGCTGTTCGGCGTACCGGCCGTATGGGCCGCCCACACCGGCGCGGTGCGAGAGCGCGACGCGCAGGAAGCGACGGCCGAGTACCGCCGCCGGCAACGCCATCTCGTCACCCTGGGCTCGGAAGCCTCGCCGGGCAAGGAGATCCGCGTCTTCGGGCTCGCCGGCGAACTCCTCCGGCTGAGCCGGGAGGCCTGGCGGCGCGAGCACGGGGTCCGGGTCCGGACGGCATGGGCCGGCGCCGGCCGGATCGCCGCCACGACCCTGTTGATGGCGATCGGGTTCGCCGGCGCGCTGTTGCTGGTGGGCTACCGCGTGGTCACCGGCGCGGCGAGCGTGGGCGACCTCGCGCTGACGTTCGTTCTCGCCCAGTCGTTGAGCGGCAACCTCGGGCTGGTCGTGGGGATGGTCAGCTGGCTCGTCGACTGCCTCGGGATCGGCGCGAGGTTCGTCTGGCTGCTCGATCGCGCCGACGCCGAACGACGCACCCTCACCGCGAACCCCGTCGAGGTGCCGACGACACTGGTGGACGGGATCGCCCTGCAGGACGTGACGTTCGGCTATCCCGGCACCGGCATTGTGGTGTTCGACAAGCTGTCCCTGACGCTGCCCGCGGGCAGCGTCGTGGGCATCGTCGGCGAGAACGGTGCCGGCAAGACCACTTTGGTCAAGCTGCTCTGCGGCATGTACGTGCCGTCGAGTGGCGCCGTCCTGGTTGACGGGATCGACCTGCGCAAGCTGGACTTGACAGCGTGGCGGCAGCGCTGTGCTGGTGCGTTCCAGGACCATGCCCGGTTCGAGCTGCCACTGCGACAGGCGGTCACGATCGGGGACGTCGCGCGGTTCGACGACAGCCCCGCAGCCGCCGAAGCGCTGGCCGCCGCGAGTGCCGGCGACCTCATCCGTACACTGCCGGCCGGGCTCGACACCCAACTCGGTACCACCTGGCCGGGCGGCACCGACCTGTCAGGTGGCCAGTGGCAGAAGGTCGCGCTGGCGCGCGGACTGATGCGGCCCGATCCCCTGCTCACCGTCCTCGACGAACCCACCGCCGCGCTCGACGCGCAGACCGAGGACGCGTTGTTCGCGCGTTACACGGCTGCGGCCCGGGACCGGCGGTCCCGAGGAGGCATCACATTGCTGATCTCGCACCGGTTCTCGACCATGCGCACGGCAGATCACATCATCGTGCTCGACGCCGGCCGCGTGGTGGAGCAGGGCAGCCACGGGGAGCTCATGCACAACGCCGGCCGGTACGCCGAGCTCTACGACATCCAGGCCCGCGGCTACCGCTGACCGCCGCGACCTGTTCGCGAGGCTCGGGCGATGACCGGCGATCGGTCGGCGGATTCCTTGAAAACAAGGCATTTCCCGCTCTGTCGCTGATCACAAATCTGGTAGACTCGCTGGTATGTTCGAACACGAGCGTGTGGACTTCTCGGCGCTGGCTTCGGCTGCGCCGGGTCCTGAGCTTGCTTCGGTGTTGGCGGGGATCGATGTTGCTGCGGTGAATGGTCATGTGCGGGTTCTGGTGATGGCGGCGTGGGAGCGGCAGGTGTCGTGGTCGAACGCGCAGCTGTATGAGGCGATGGCGTATGTGGCTCGGTCTCCTGCGTGTGAGCCGGATTCGCCGCCCGAGCTGGATCGGTGTTTTGGTGAGTTCGCCTCGGCTGAGGTGGGTGCGGCGTTGTGTTTGTCGCCGGGGTCGGCTGATCGTGAACTGTCCTTCGCCTACGAGTTGACCGAACGACTCCCAGGCACTCGGGCCGCACTCGCGGCGGGGACCATCAATCTGGGCAAGGCGCGGGCGATCGTCGAGGAGACGTGCGGCCTGTCACCGGAGCTTGCGCGGGTGGCGGAGGAGTTCATCCTCGCCGCCGACGCTGGGTCGGGGATGGGTATGACTCGGGCGCAGTTGGTGCGGCGGCTCCGGCGGAAGGTGCTGGAGCTCGACCCGGGCGGTGCGGAGGAGCGTCGGCGGGAGGCGCAGCAGGGTAGGCGGATCCGGTTCGGCGCGAACCCCGACGGCACGGGCAGCATCACGGGTCAGGACCTGCCGATGGCAGGGACCGCGGCGGCGCGGGTGTTCGTCAAGACCCTCGCCAGACGGATCAAGAGCGATGGTGATGGCAGGACGTTGGCGCAGATCGAAGCCGACGTGTTCCTCGACCTGCTCCGCGGCCGCCGCCCCAACCCCGCTACGCCCGGATCCACCAACGGACCTGCCACCGGCGCCGAGACGACTGCCCCCAACCGAACCGCAGGGTCCCCCGATCACACAGGACCCTCTGATCACGCAGGACCCTCTGATCACGCAGGGCCGTCCGATCACGCAGACTCGCAGGGACCTGCCGCGGGCATCGACCTCGGCGGCCGTGCGAACGTCACCGCCGGCACGGCATGGTCAGGTCTCGACACCGGGATTGACCTGGATGACCCCGGTGATGGCGGGCAGCGTGTCGAGACAGGTGATGAGCACCTGGTGGCCAAGGTCGAACTCATCGCCGACCTCGAAACCTGGCTCCGCCTCGGCGAGAAGACAGGCGAACTCGCCGGCCTCGGCGCCATCACCCCGGCGGTGATCGACGACATCAAGACCGCCGCAGCCGGCGGGTTCGAGTACTGCCGCACCGTCACCCTCGACGGCAGAACCGTCTACCACCAGGCCAGCAGCCGCCGCTACAAACCCACCGCCGCCCAACGGCGGCTGATCCAGGCGATGCACCGCACCTGCGCCCAACCCGGCTGTTCCAGACCAGTCACCCTGTGCGACCTGGACCATACGGTCGAACACCGACTGAGCGGCCCCTCCTGCGCCTGCAACCTCGCACCCCTGTGCCGACGGCACCACCGGGCGAAACACGAAGCCGGCTGGTGGTGGACCCAGAACCGGCCAGGCGAGCTCACCGCCCAGAGTCCACTCGGCCACACCTACACCATCCGACCCGAACCACCACCCGGCGCTGAACCACCCAGCCCTGCACCACCCAGCGCTGACGCCGAACCCGCCATGGCTCCCTTCTAACGCAACCGGGCGTGACGGCGTGCGTTCCGAGACGTGGGGGCGCTCGCCGCCAAGCGTTGGAGGTCCGTCGCCTTCTATCCCGACAGACCTCCAACAGGTCGGGTTACGCGTCGGCGTACGCGCTCGCCTGGAGCCGGTACATGCGGGCGTAGTGCCCGTCGAGTGCCATCAGCTCGTCGTGCGGGCCCTGCTCGACCAGTCGGCCCTGGTCGAGGACGAGGATGCGGTCGGCAGTGCGTACCGTCGAGAACCGGTGCGAGATCAGGACGATCGTACGACCAGCGCGAAGGTCCTGGATGGTCTGGAAGAGTGCCGCCTCGGCCTCGGCGTCGAGGGAGGCGGTCGGTTCGTCGAGCACAATGAACGCCGCCTGCCGGAAGAGCACCCGCGCGATCGCCACGCGCTGCCACTGGCCAACGGACAGGTCGGCACCGCCTTCGACTTCGACGCCGAGCGGGGTGTCAAAGCCGTTGGGTAGTTTTGTGAGGAACTCCTCGGCGCCCGCCTGTCTGGCAGCCCGCTCGATCGCCGCGCGCTCGCCCACCCGGTCGACGTCGCCGAGGCCGATGTTGTCGGCGGCAGAGAACCAGTACCGGCCGAAGTCCTGGAACACCACACCGACCGACGACAACCCGCCGTCGCGGGTCAGTTCCGCCAGCGGTCGGCCGTCCCACCGCACCACGCCGCCCGTCGGTTCGTACAGGCCGCACAGCAGTTTGGCGAGCGTGGTCTTGCCGGACCCGTTGTGCCCGACGATCGCGACGACCTCGCCGGTGGCGATATCGAATTTCACGCCATCGAGGGCCACGTTGGGGGCGGACGGATAGCTGAAGGAGACGTCCTCGACGGTCAGCTTGGTGAATGGCTCCACCTCAGCCGACCGCTCCGGTTGCGTCCGCTGGGCCCAGTCGCGCAGCTGGACGAACTCCTCGAGAAGGAGCCCGTGTTCCATGGTCTGGGCGAGACTCGTTGCTGCCTGCTGTGATCGGTTGGCGAGCAGGAGCACGGCGACGCAGGCGGTGGCCGCCGATCCGAGGCTGAGGTCGCCGCGGCGCACGAAGTACAGGACCACGAGAATGACCCCGCCGAGCACGATCGAGCCGACGAGACTTCCCAGCGCCGAGCGGCGGATGAACCGGCGCACCAGTGCGGCGATGCCGTCGATCCGCTCGTCGTACAGCTTCGACCACCGCATGTGGAGGTACGGCGCCAGTCGGAAGGCCCGCACTTCGGGTGCTGACTGGCGATCGTTGGTGATCCGCTGGATATGGAAGCGTGCGCGGTCATTGGGAGTGTCACCGAAGCTGAAGGAGTACATCTCCTCGCTGTTGGACCTGCCGGCCAGCCACAGCGGAAGGCTGGCCAACAGGGTGATCGGCACCAGCCACGGACTCACGACGGCGAGACCAACCGCGAGACCGACGCATCCGACGACCGCGCCGAGGAGTTGGGGTACCGCCATCGCGAGAGGGAGCGCGCGTTGGGTGCCGTTGCGCGCACGCTCCAGCCTGTCGTGGAACGTGGGTGAGTCGAACTCTCGCAGCGGTACCTGCCCCGTGAGTCGCAGTACGACCTCGTCGCAGTACCGGATAGTCCGCTCGGCGAGCAGGCGGTGCATGCCCGCCCCTGCCGCCCCCGCGAAGGAGACGGCTCCGGCAACCCCGATTGCGGCCGCAACCAGCCACCAGATCCGGGACGACACGCTCGAGCCCGCGCCGTCAGCGATCAGCTCGTGCAGCAGGACGTTGCCGATCAGGACCAAACCGGCTACGCCGAGACCTGAGACCGCGAACAGACCGACGACAGCGAGGAACGACACACGATCCGCCGCCGACACGATGGAGATGGCGCGCAACAGGGACGTGCCGCGAGCGGTGCGGGGTTGCCGCAACCCCACCCGCCGGCCTCGGCATCATCTGGCGCTCCGACGGCGAGCGCCAGCGTCCGGAGCGTCGGTCCGGAAACCCCACACGGCGATCGTCACGGGCTTGGCACTCCCCGGAACATCGCCCGCCGGGCGCTTGAACGGCTCGAGGATCTCCCCGATCTGCCGGCTCACCTTCTTCAGCTCCTCGACCGTCATCCGGGTCTGGAACTCCATCTCGAAGCCGACCTTCTGCCAGGGCTTGGAATAGCTGGACCGCTCCACCACCCAGCGCTCGATTCGGCGGAGCAGGTTCGCTCGCCTGGCCCTCGCCATCGCGACCGCTGCGCGTCGCGCCTCGCCGTCCAACTCTTCCTCACGAACCAGCAATCCGCCTCTGACCTCACGCCACGGTCTGCTCCGCCCTTTGCCTCGCTCGGCCTCCTCGACGAACCCGTACTTCGCCAACGTACGCAGGTGAAACGAGGTATTCGCGGGGCTCTCGCCGATCCGCTCGCCGAGCTCCGTTGCCGTCAACGGCCCCTCCTCGCCCAGGATCTCCAACACCTGGAGCCGGACCGGATGGGCCATCGCGCGCATCGCCTTCGGGTCCCGCAGCTCGCGGACGCCCGGATCGATATCGTCGGAAGACATGTTTCGAAAGTACTGTTTCGAAACACTTGTTGTCAACGAGAGGATCGCCCTGCGTCAGTTGCCGGCGGGAGGGGTGGGACGGTCCCGCAGCACCTGGTAGTCGACTCCGGCAAGCGGTCTCGTCGTGAGTGAGCCGTCCACCAGCGGGACCTCGACCGGCTGGTGGTCGCGGGTGAGCTGGACCCGCTCGACGCCGGGAAGCGAGGTCAGCGACAGCACGACCTGTCCGATGGTGAGCGGGCTCTCGGCGGCAGTCAGCCCAGCAGAGTCGCCGGCGAGGTCGATGGTGACCTGCCCGCCCTCGAAGGACGCGACGGCGAGCCGCAGGCCTGGTGGGATGGCGGAGCTGAGGCCACGGGCCTGTTCCGGCGCGGCGGGTCCGGAGGTCAGCGCCTCGACCACCACGTCCACCCGGTCCGGCAACGGCCCCGGTCGGACCTTACGTTTCACTCCGACGAGGGTCTTGCCTTCGACGAAGTAGACCGCCACGCTCGTGTGGAAGAACGGGTCGGCACTCGTGTCCGAACCCGGCAGCGGAGTGGCGCCCGCCTCTGCCGCCCCCGACCGGTTGCTCAGCAGGCCGAACGGCACCGTGGTCGGTTCGATGAGTGTCGGCCGGTCCTGACTCGGCACCCCACACCCGCCGAGCAGCGCCGACGCGGCGGCGAGGACGGCACCCGCCAGGAGCAGGCCCACCCTTCGCCGGCTCATGGCTGCACCCGAGGCAGCGAGACGGCGAAGCGTGCGCCGCCCTCCGGCCGACCCGTGCACCAGACCGCTCCCCCGTGGGCGGCCACCGTCTCACGCGCCAACGCGAGACCGAGCCCCGTGCCCGACGAGGACCGCCGTGCCGTCCGCCCGGTCGCGAAGCGTTCGAAGATGCGTTCCCGGTCTTCTCGTCGTACGCCCGGACCGTCGTCGTCGACCAACACCAGAACGCGGTCGTCGGCCTCGGTGTCGGCGAGGAGCCGGACCCGCACGAGCCGGTGCCCGTGGATCTCGGCGTTGTCGAAGAGGTTGCCGAACATCCGCTCCAGCATCAGCTTGTCACCGTTCACCTTCGCATCCGACTCGACGACGAGCAGGTCAGGCGAGCGGCCCGACCGGCGGAGCGTATGGCCCAGCAGGTCCGCGAGCGGTAACGGCTCGATCGCCCGCGGGTCGAGACCGGCGTCCATCCGCGCGAGCTCCAGCAGGTTGTCGAGCAGGTTGCGGAACCGCTCCAGTTCTCCGGTCACGAGATCCAACGCCTGCCGGGACCGCTGCGGCAGTTCGTCCCGCCTGGTGTTGAGGACCTCCACGCTCGCCACCAGCGTGGTGAGCGGCGACCGCAGCTCGTGGCTGACGTCGGCGGCCAGCCGGGCGTCGCGCTGGATCCGCTGCTGCAACGTGTCGACCATGCTGTTGAACGAACCGACGATGGTCGCGAGGTCGGGGTCCCTCGTGGCCGCCAGACGGGTGTCGAGTTGCCCGCCCGCGATCTGCGCCGCCGTACTGGCCACTTCGTTCAACGGTCGCAGGACCGACCGGCTCGCCCACACGCCGAGCCCGCCACCAGCCGCGGCCGCCACCAACGCGCCGCCCAGCAGGACCGTGCCGAGGATGCGGAGGGTCTCCTGCAGTTCGGTAAGCGGCACGACCTCGTAGAAGTACGCACCGACCGCGCGTAGCGGCACCCCGACGACGAGGACGGGTTCGCCACCCAGCCGGGTCCGCATCGACGCGGGCCGCCCGGACTCCACCTCGGCGCGCAGCGCGAACGGCAGTGACTCGCGTCCGGCCTCCAACGAGGAGGAGTACCACCGCCCACCGCGGCTCACGACGATGGTGGCGTCGGCCGAGGGCGTACTCGCGGTGAGGACCGTGGGCATGTCAGCTCCGGCGGTTTCCAGCCGGCCGCGGAGGAAGTTGGCATCGATGTACACCTGCCGCACGACGGCCTGCTCACGCTGGGTGAGCAGATAGCTCTGCGTCAGACCGTAGGTCAGGACGGCGAAGATGGCGGACACGAGCAGCGCGCCCACACCGAAGGCGAGAACCACCCGACCACGCAGCCCGCGCGCCCGCACCACCCGGCCCATGCCGGTCGCGCTCATGCTGGGTCCAGCCGATAGCCCAGCCCCCGGACGGTGACGACGAGCCGCGGGGTCGCCGGGTCGCGTTCGATCTTCGTCCGCAGCCGGCGGATGTGGACGTCGACGATGCGTTGGTCGCCGAAGAAGCCGTGCTGCCAGACCGACTCCAGCAGCACCTGCCGGCTGAGCACCCGCCCGGGCGGAGTGGCGAGCTCACTCAGCAGCCGGAACTCGGTGAGCGTGAGGTGCAGGTCCTGCCCAGCCCGCCGCAGTGTCCCCCGGGCCGGTGAGAGCACCAGCCTGGCGTCAGGATCGGAGTCGAGCACGATGTCGGCCGGCGCCTCCGCATCACTCGGCCCCCTGAGCCGCCTGCGCAGGGCCCGGAGCCGGGCCGTGATCTCCTTGATCTGGAAGGGTTTCGTGACGTAGTCATCGGCTCCCGCTTCCAGACCGGCGACGATGTCGTGGGTGTCGACCCGGGCGCTGACGATGATGATGGGCACGTCGCTTGACCGCCGGATCTCCCTGATGCAGGTGAAACCGTCCATGTCGCCGAGCATCAGATCGACGATGATCAGATCGGGAGATGTGGCCGAGAGGGAGCGCAGGGCCTCCTCCGCCGCCACCGCTTCGGTGACCGCGTAGCCCTCGTCTTCCAGGGCCAGCCGGAGGACGGACCTGATCCGGTCGTCGTCCTCCACCACAAGCACCCGCGTCGGCATGGGCCCATGCTGCCAAAGGTTGTGCGGCGACGCGTTCCAGGTCACGCCCGGAGGACTTCGTCACGTAATCGCAAAGTAACCGGCCGAGCGGCCTCAAAGCCATGGTGACAACGTGGGCCCATACTCGGGGAATCTCGAAACCAACTCGGGAGTTGGCCATGGGGGCAACCGGAAAGTCTCTCGTCCACAGCGAGGCCGAAGTCATCCTGACCGAGGCGTTGGTCGCCAACGGCATGGCCGAGTTGCGGTGGGAGCTCCGAGATCTCGTTCTCGCCGGCGTACGCAATCTCATCGTCGACGTGTCCCGGATCGACCGCCTGTCCTCGACCACGCTGGCCGCACTGCTCGGCACCCACCGAGCCTGCAGGGCCCGGGGCGGCGGCGTCATCATCCGCAACCCCAACGCGAAGGCGCTCGACCTGCTCCGGCGTACCGGCCTGCACCGGGTCTTCCTCGTGGATCCGCCCCTTCGCTGACCGCGCAGAGGGCGCACGCAGTCGACGAGCGGGCAGGGCAAGCGACACGCGTGCGCTGGCGGGGGGCGGGGTCGCCGTCCGGGCACACCCGCGGGGAGCGCCCGGACGGCGCCTGCGCGGCGTCCGTGCTGTCCCCCGCTTATGCGGCGCGCGCGGTGGCCTTGGCGCCGAGCGAACGACGGATGGCCCGCACGATCTTGCCCGCCTTCTGGGTCAGCCGGTAGGTGCGCGAGGAGCGGATCGCCATCAGCTCCTTGCGGGCACGCTTGAGTTCCTCCGTACGACTGGCGAGGAGCGCCGCCTGGGTGTGCCGCCTGGCGTCGCGGCGCCGCTCCTTGTCCTCGGCGGTCTGCGTCGCCGCCAGGGTCGTGACCTGCTCGGCGAAGTTCGTGAGGTTGTCGTGGGCGAGCCGGGAGAGCTCCCGCGACCGGGCGAGGACCTCGGGACGGTCGGCGGCCTCCAGCGCCTGCCCGACGGCCACGTCGAGCCCGCCCAGGGACACGTCGAAGGGCATGTCGGGGTCCCAGGCTCGCGCGTACCGGGTCGGTTTGGTCCGCGACAGCGTCACCCGCGGGATGCCGTAGGCACAGGCGATGATCCGCACGTGCAGGGACGTGCCGATCACGACCCGCGCCTCGCGCATGCGGTCGCACAGGTCGAACGGGCGCCGGTCGGCGACGATCTCCATGTCGACACCGGGATCGATCCGCTTGGCGTGTGTGATGACCTTCTCGAAGTCGGCCACCGAGTCGTGGCCGTTGGCGGTGCCGGCCATCAGGAGCCGGATCCGCAGGCCCTTGAGGTGTTCGCTGGCGACGAGCGCCGCCGCGACGTTGGCGTGGCCCAGCTTGGTGAGGATGGACGTCGACGCCTGGAAGATCGCCACATCCGAGTCGGGATTGCGTTCGGCGGGTCGCAGGACACTGATCGCGTGCACGGCGTCGGGAACCTGGCGGTGCTCGATCCCCAACTCGGTGAGATAGACGCTCGACTCCTTGTCCCTCACGGAGACCAGGGTTGCCGCGCGCAGCAGGGCGATGAGCTCTTCCCGGCGGTAGCGCTCGGCGCCCCGGATCCCGGACACACCGACCGAGTTGAGCACCGAGATGGCCCCCGCGTTGAGCGGGTAGGAGGCCAGCGATGGGATGTACGGCGATGCGATGTGGACCTTGCCCGCCGCCTCGCGCACCATCTCGTCGCGCCTGGCCGGCGAACTGCGCCGGTACTCACGGTAGAGCTCAGGGCCGGCCGACATCCGAAACGCGCTCCTGAGGTCGGTGCCGCCCACCTGTCCTCCGACGGTCCAGACCGCGTCGAACTCCTCGTCCAGCAGCAGCGGGCTGTAGGCCTCGACCTTGCGGTCCAGCAACGCGGTCATGTCGGCGCTGAACGGGGCGGACGAGACCACCTGCGCGTTCGGCAGATACTTCTCGGTCACCAGGAGAAACAGCAGGTCACCGAAGTTGTCTCGTTCGTACGCACCCACCATCAGCACCCGGGGACCGTGCGTCGTGCCAGTGCTCACTGCGCTCCTTTGGGTCGAACTGGACGGTATGGGCGATATATCAGACTAGGTAGGTAGGATTTGGAGAGTAGCAGTCTGGCCTGCTGGCAGATCGAGCGCCTGTGTCCACACCACTCGCCCCCCGTCCGGCGTCCGGCGTCCGGCAGTCGCGTCATGATGATGACGGGCCACAAGCCAACCGGCAACCCATGATCAGGACCTGCATTCTCATGACGGATGAACTGGCACCGAAGTTGCCGGGGCTGGGCGACAACTTCGAAGCGTGCGCGGGCTGTCTCTCTGCGTACGCACGCTCGGCAATCGTCGGGATCGCACCGGCCTACAGGCGCGCCACAGTGGAAATACAGCGGCCGGGTTCACGATGGCGGCCATGTTGGGCAGAGCTGCGTGCCGTCACCTTCTCCACGTTTCCACCGTCCTCGCCGCGGCGTCCCTTGCGGCGGGACTGCTCGTCGCGCCCGCTCTCGCGGCACCGCCCACCACGCTGCCCACGCTCGCGGCACCGGCCTCCGCGCTCGACGAAGGCGAGGCAAGCGAGGGCTCGCTGCTGTTGGTGCTCGACTCGTCGGGGTCGATGAAGGAGCCCGACCAGTCCGGTACCAGCAAGATCAGCGCGGCCAAGCAGGCGTTGAACACCGTGGTGGACAAGCTCCCGGGGGACGCCGTGGTGGGGCTGCGCGTGTACGGCGCCACCGTCTTCGAGAAGTCGGACCCGGGTGCGTGCACGGACTCCCAGCTGGTCGTGCCGATCGGACCGGCGGACAAGCCGGCGCTGAAGACTGCCATCGCCAAGTACAAGCCGTACGGAGAGACACCGATCGCGCACAGCCTCGAGCAGGCGGCCAAGGACCTCGGTACCGAGGGCAAGCGCACGATCCTGCTCGTCTCCGACGGTGAGGAGACCTGCACCCCCGACCCTTGCCTGGTCGCGCGAGACATCCACGCCAAGGGAATCGACCTCAAGATCGACGTGGTCGGCCTGCATGTCGGCGCCGCCGCGAAGCGCCAGCTGTCCTGCATCGCCGACGCCGGCGGCGGGACCTACTACGACGCGGACGACGCCGGCGACCTCGCCGCAAGCCTTGACCAGTCGGCACTTCGTGCGTTCACCGACTTCGCGGTCTCCGGTACGCCGGTCAAGGGCGGACTCCAACCCGGCGAGGCACCGGAGATCGGCGCCGGCCAGTACACCGACACGCTTGCCTCGCCGACCCAGCAGGACGGCCGGGTCAAGTACTACATGCTGACACGCACTCCCGGCTCCACCCTGCACGCCGCCGTCACCAGTCGGCCGGAGAAGCGCAGTGGCTCGGCGGCCTCGTCGGACGAGCTGACGCTCGAGCTGCTCACCCCGGCCGGGGACGAGGAATGCACCTGGGGGAACGGCGCCGCGTTCGAGTGGAGCTCGACCAGGGACTTCCTCAACGCCTCGGTGTTCCAGGGGCCGAACGGCAACAGTTCCGCCTCGACGTACGTCCCCGACGAGTGCAAGACGTCCGACCGCCTGCTCCTGAAGGTCGAACGCAGCGAGGAGGACGGTGCGGCCAGCGGGTCCGAAGATCCGATGGAACTCGTCGTGATCGAGGAACCACCGCTCGACGGTGGCGTCGAGCAGTTGCCGGAGCAGGTCGAGGAGGCGGACATCGACTTCGGAGCGCTTCCCGCCGGCCAGAGCCAGGGCAAGGCAGACGGCGGCGGTGGCTTCGCCGACGCGACAAGCCTCACGCCAGGGCACTGGACGGGCACGCTGCAGCCTGGCGAGCAGCTCTTCTACCGGGTCCGCGCCGACTGGGGGCAGTCCGTCGCGGTGACCTTCCGGCTCCCTGCGAACCCGGCACTGGACAGCCAACTCGGCCAACTCGGCGAGAAGGTGGAGATCCGTGCGTACGGACCCGACCGCGCCGAGTTCTTCCTGCCCGGAGGCTCCGCGAAGAACTTCACCGGTACGACGAGGACCTACTCGCAGAACCAGGTCTTCCATGCGACGTTGCCGGAGGTCCGGTACCGCAACCGGGAGGACGGTGGCGGCGACACCATCCAGGCAGCCTCGCTCGCGGGCCACTACTACGTCGCGATCCAACAGAACGCCGACGACGAAGGACGGAAGTACCAGGAGCCCATCGACATCGCGGTGGCGGTCAAGGGCGAGGTATCCGGGGAGCCGACCTACCTGGAGCCCGACCCGGAACCGGAGGCGGCGAAAACTGAGGAGAAGGCTGGTGAGGCTCCGGCTGGATCGTCGGGGGCGTCGGGATCGTCGGGAGAAGGAGACGCATCTGAGCCTTCGGCCGCCGACGGCTCGGGCTCGTTGATGCCCGTCGCCGTGGCGGGGGGCAGTGGTGCGGTGGTCCTCCTCGGCGTCATCCTGGCGGTGTTCCTGCTCCGCCGTCCCCGCAGCACGCCAGCAGGGGTACCGGGGCAGAACCCCCCATGGCCACCGCCGCAGCCGCCGAGACAGCCATCGCAACAGCCGAATCAGGGTCCGCCGCAGAACCCGCCGCCGGCCCCGCCTCGATAACACGCAACGCTCGTCGTCCACGATCCCTTACGGGGCTACCTTGAGCGTTTGCCTCTGACGTGGGAGATGGGACCCGGTGCTCGCAGGACGTTACGAACTCGTCGACATTCTCGGCGAGGGCGGCATGGGCGCGGTCTGGCGCACCTGGGACCATCGCGAACACCGCTATGTCGCGGCGAAGGTCCTGCAGCAGTTCAACGCGGGATCGCTGTTGCGGTTCGTCCGGGAGCAGAGTTTCCGGATCAGCCATCCGCATGTGATCACGCCACTCGGCTGGGCCGGCGAGGACGAGCGGGTCCTCTTCACGATGCAGATGGTCCACGGCGGTTCGGTCGCATCGCTTCAGCGCAACGCGGGACTGCTGCCGCCGCAGTGGGCCGCTCTGCTGCTCGACCAACTGCTCGACGGATTGGCTGCCGTCCATGCGGCCGGTCTCGTCCACCGCGACGTCAAGCCCGCCAACCTGCTCCTCGAGGCGACCGGGCGCACGCGTCCGCACGTGTTCCTCAGCGACTTCGGGGTGGCTGTCCCGCTCGACGAGCCACGCATGACGCGTACCTCGCAGGTCTTCGGAACACCTGGATATCTGGCTCCCGAACAGGTCCGAGGCGCCGACCCCGAACCACGCCACGACCTCTATTCCGCTGGCGTCGTCACCGTCGAGATGCTGACCGGCGTCCGACCCGATCCCGACGTCGGCGTGGGTACGCATCGCCCTGACCATGTGCCCCCTCCGCTCTGGGACTACCTGCGCAGGCTCGCCGCCTGGAATGCTGGCGACCGTCCCGACTCCGCTGCGCACGCCCGCTCGGAGCTGGCGGCGACAGGTTTGTTGCCGGATCCCGCCGCGGTCACGAGTGACCCGGCGGGCGTGGTCGACATCGCCGACGTGATCCCGCCGCTGCCACCAGGATGGGGGTTGAGTGGACCTTCGGCCGCCGACTTCGTACGCCGGTCGGCACCGCACCCTCCCTCCGTCAAGCCAGCCTTGACAAGACCGACGACGCCTCGCGACCCACGCCCGGCCAGGCCTCCTGCCCCGAGCGGGCGGCATTGGCGGCAGATTCTGGTGGGCACCGCCGTCGTCGCCGCGCTCGGCATGTCGGCCTACGTCGCGCAGGCGGCACTGCGCGGAGAGCAGCCCACCGGCCCAGGAACACACACGCCTCGTACGCAGGCGCCCGAAACCTCGTCCTCGTCTCCGTCCCCCTCCCCATCTCCGTCTCCCTCCCCATCTCCGTCCGCGTCCGGGGAGCGGTCGCCAGGAACGTCGCCTCCCACCGGCGGCGTGGGTAGTGACGCCCGACCAGGCGAGCCTTGTACGTACATCGAGGTGGGCTTGATCGAAACGACCAGGAACGGGGAGAAGGTCACCTGCGTCCACCGGGAGAACGCCTACTACTGGAAACGCACGTCCTGACCCCCAAAAGCACTGGTCCTTGTTCACGGTCTGCCGTTAGCTTTCGCGCATGGGAGTTCCCGGCTCGTCTCTGGTGGCCGGGTCGTTTCGTCGGATGGCTCTCTACGGCCGGGTGCTGTGGGCATCAGCACCGGCCCACTCGTTGACGGCCTTGGGGCTGGCCGCCGGCTCGGCTGCTGTCGTGACCGGCGGCATCCTGGCGACCGGACAGCTGATCGGGTCGCTCCATCAAGCCGCCGTGGCCGGGGCATCACCGGCCGCTGCCGAACGAGTGTGGCTCTGGCTGCTCCTCGTCGCGGCCACATTCGTCTCCTCGCCGATCCTGACGTCAGCGACGGCCGCGTTGTCCCAGGCGATCTCGGCACGTTACGTCCGCACGTTCTACGACATGGTGATGGACGCGGGGACGGCGCCGCACGGCGTTGCCCACCTGGAGGATCCCGACGTCGCCGGACGCCTCGATGCGGTGATCAACGCCAGCCGCGAGTGGGACTTCACCGCGGGTATCGAGCTCACGTGGTCGATCGTCCGCACCCGGCTCACCGGTGTGGGCTCGTTCCTCGTGCTGATGGCGTGGCATTGGTGGGCACCCTTCGTCGTGGCCGCGTCGTACGTCGTGCTGTCCCGGGTGTTCACCTGGTGGGTGAACAGGCAGCACGACAACGTCCTCGAGGTCGCCGGTGACGAACGTCGCCGCGCGGCCTATCTGCGTGGGCTGCTGACCGGCGCCGGACCAGCGAAGGAGGTCCGGCTGTTCGGCCTGGCGGGCTGGCTGCTGGAGCGTTACTCGACCACGTGGAAAGCCGCGATGGTTCTGGTCTGGCGCAATCGCCACCGTGGGCTGGGCAGGGTGATGGTGGCCGCGGTCGCCATGCTCGCCGCCAACGGACTGGTGCTGGCTCTGCTCGCGCGCGACGCCTCGGCCGGTGTGGTCTCGCTCGCGGCGATCGTCACGCTGGTGCAGGCGATCCTCGCGTTGGAGGCGTTCGGCCCGTTGGGCGACGAGCAGATGGCGCTCGGCCGCTCCACCGCCGCGACGTGGGAGCTGGTCCGGCTCCGCACCCAGCTCGGGCTGAGGGAGCTGCCGGATCCACCCGGCCAGACGCCGGCGCAGGCGGCCTCGCCCGCGACGGCGATCCGGTCGGGTGCCGCGGGCATCGAGCTTCGCGACGTGACGTTCACCTACCCGACGCGCGAGGAGCCGACGTTCACGCGGCTGTCGTTGACGGTGCCGGCCGGCCAGGCTTTGGCCGTCGTAGGTGAGAACGGCGTGGGGAAGTCGACGCTGATCAAACTCCTCTGCGGGCTCTACGCGCCAGACTCGGGAACCGTCCGGATCGACGGCGGCGACCCCGCCGCCGACGACTCGGTACGCCACCGAGTCGGGGTGATCTTCCAGGACTTCGTCCGCTACAAGTTGTCGCTGCGCCGGAACGTCGGACCGCACAGCCGACCTGGCCCCACCGGACGCACCAACGCCAACCCACACTCGCCCGCGCACCAGGTCGACGACTCGGTCCTGGCCAGGGCGCTCGAGGACGCGGGGGGCACGGAGCTCCTGGAACGGCTCGAGCACGGCTGGGACACCATTCTGTCGCCTGAGTTCACCGCCGGCACCGACCTGTCCGGGGGCCAGTGGCAGCGGGTCGCCCTTGCCCGTGCGCTCGCCACCGTCGCGAGCGGCGCCGGGATCCTCGTGCTCGACGAACCCACGGCCGCGCTCGACGTGCGCGCCGAAGCGGCCTTGTTCGACCGCTTCCTCGAGGTGACAGCCGGGATGACGACGTTGCTCGTGAGCCACCGCCTCTCGAGCGTCCGGCACGCCGACCGCATCGTCGTGATCGGCCAGGATGCCATCGGCCGGGGACGCGTCATCGAGGACGGCACGCACGACCAACTCCTGGCCGCCGGGGGCACCTACGCCCAGATGTTCCACCTGCAGGCACGGCGTTTCGCCGCCGCAGGGGCCGCCCGATCTGAGTACGCCGGGCACACAGCGGACGACACCGGGCAGGTGCCGACGCCATGAGGGCACTTCGAGGCATCGGCATCGTGATGGCCATGTCCGTGCGGGTCAGCCCCTGGCAGACGCTGGTCTGCCTCCTCGAGGCCGTCGGCAAGGTCATCGGCCTGCTTCAGCCCCTCTACCTCGCGTGGTTCGTCGAAGGTGCCGTACGAAACGACACGAGGCAGATGGTGCTCGCCGTGAGCGCCTTCACCGCATCGATCGGCCTCAACTGGATCCTTCAGATCGCCGGCACGACCGCGCGGGTCAACCAGATGGAACGCGTGGGCTTCGCGTTCGACACCGAGATCGCCCGCATCACCGCGAGCATCCAGACACTGGACCACCTGGAGTCGCCGCGTTATCTCGACCGGCTGCAGATCCTGCGCGATCAGCGCGACGCCCTCGGCGGCGCCTTCAACATGCTTCTCGGCACGTTCAACGATCTCGTCTTCGTGACCGGCACCATCCTGCTCGCGCTGACCGCCGACGCGAGGCTGCTGCTGCTGGTTCTCGCCGGCCTCCCGATCCTCGCCGCGACCCACTGGTTGGCGCCCTGGCAGGCCGCCGCCGAGCAGTCCTCCGCCGAACCGGGCCGCCTGACCACCCACCTGCTGGCTCTCGGCACCTCACCCACTGCCGGTGCGGAGCTGCGCGTGTTCGGGATCCGCCGGACAATGCGGGCCGAACTCGCCGAGGCGGTGACCGGCTGGCGACAACCCGGTGTGCGCCTGGCCATCCGTACGAACGCAGTCGAAGGCGCGTGCGCCACGTTCTTCTTCCTCACCGCTGCCGCCGTCCTGGCGTGGATGGTCAGCGACGCACTCGCCCGGTCCGTCCCCGTCAGTGCGCTGGTCCTGGCCGTCCTGCTGGTCGGCCGTCTGCAGTACGCCGGACGGTCCGTGCAGTGGGCCATCATCAGCTTCACCCGCATCGCTCGCATCACCGGCCAGTTCCTCTGGCTACGCGACTACAACGATCAGGTCCGCGCCGGGCAGTCCCGGACCAGCGCCCCGCCGGCCCGGATCGACGACGGGATCCGACTTGAGCATCTGACCTTCAGCTATCCCGACGCCGACACACCAGCCGTCCGCGATGTCAACCTCCACCTACCAGCCGGTGCCGTCGTCGCACTCGTCGGCGAGAACGGCGCCGGCAAGACAACCCTGGTCAAACTCCTCACCGGCATGTACCGACCCACGTCCGGCCGGATCCTGCTGGACGAGACCGACCTCGCCGAGGTCGACATCGACGCCTGGCGAGCCAGCACCGCCGGAGCGTTCCAGGACCACGCCAGGCTCGAACTTCTCGCACAGGAGACGGTGGGTGTCGGCGACCTCGCGCGTCTCCACGATCCGCAAGCCATTCACGCCGCGCTCCGCAGCGCCGCGAGTGAGGACGTACTCCAGTCACTCCCCCAAAGCCTGGACACCCAGCTCGGCAGCTCCTGGCCCGGTGGCGTCGACCTGTCCGGCGGCCAGTGGCAGCGCCTGGCGATCGCGCGCGGAATGATGCGTACCGAACCGCTCCTGCTCGTCCTCGACGAACCCACCGCCGCACTCGACGCCACCACCGAACATCGCCTCTTCGAGCGGTACATCGCTGCCGCCGGTAAGGCACGGTCCCGCGGCGCGGTCACCCTGCTGGTCACCCACCGCTTCTCCACGGTCGCCGCCGCCGACCTCGTAGTCGTCCTCGACCAGGGAAGCGTCGCCGAACTCGGCACCCACCAAGAACTGGTGGCCGCCCAGGGCCACTACTCCGAGCTCTACGCACTTCAGGCCCGCGGCTACCACTGACCAGCCGACCCGGACCGTGGCCACAGTAGGCTCCCCAGATGGACGTCGGCTCCGAATCGACCCGGCTCATCGTGCTGCGCGGCAATTCGGGTTCGGGCAAGAGCACCGCGGCCCAAGCCATCCGCGAGGCGTACGGACGCGGACTTGCGTGGGTCTGCCAGGACATCATCCGCCGCACCATCCTGCGCGAACACGACTATCCCGGGATGGCGAACATCGGCCTCATCGAGCAGACGGCGCGCTATGCACTCGACCACGGCTACCACGTCGTCCTGGAAGGAATCCTGTACGCCGACAGGTACGAGTCGATGCTCGCCCGCCTGCACCGGGACCACCGCGGCCCTACGTACTTCTACTATTTCGACGTTTCCTTCGCCGAGACGGTACGCCGCCATGCCACGCGACCACAGGCGACCGCGTTCACGCCGGCCGACATGGAGAGCTGGTACCGACAGCGGGACTGCCTGTCGTTCGTCAACGAACGCCTCATCGACGAGTCCAGCTCACTCGACGATACGGTCGACAGAATCCTTTCCGACACCGGCCTGCTGGATTCTCCCCACATCACCGAGATCCAGATGGAGAAGGTCGAGCGGGCTCCCACCCGGCACGAACGCCTCACCAGGGTTCCTTGGGACCACTCGTACCAGGACGCTTCCCCGCCGTGGGACCCCGGCCGCCCACAAACGGCGTTCCTCCAGCTCGCCGAACACGCGGGAGCCGTTCATGGTCGCGTTCTCGACGCGGGTTGCGGCACTGGTGAGAACGCGCTGGCGTTCGCCGCGGCCGGTTTCGAGGCCTGGGGCGTCGATGTCGCTCCCACCGCCATCGAGATCGCCCGCCGCAAGGCCGCCGAACGAACCCTGACCGTGACCTTCAAAGTCGAGGACGCCCTGCAACTGCAGCGACTGCAGCAGCGTTTCGAGACAGTGCTCGACTCCGGCCTCTTCCATACCTTCGATGACGAGGAAAGGGCCAGGTACGTCGACAGCCTCGGCACTGTGATTGCGCCGAACGGGACTGTTCACCTGCTGTGCTTCAGTGACGCGGCGGCAGGAGATGGCGGACCGCGCCGGATCAGCCGAGCCGAGATCTGTTCGGCGTTCGCCGACGGCTGGCATGTCGTCGACATCCGTGCGACCCGCTACGAGACCCGCTTCGGCGGTGAGGGCTCACCGGCCTGGCTCGCCACGATCCGACGTGCGGACACGCCGTCGCCGCCAAGGGCCTAGAACGGCAGCCAGCCGGTGCGCTCGTACCAGTGACCGCCGGAACGAAGGTGGGCGCCGGGGGAATGTGGACGGAGAGCGCATATCCGCATGGACCGTCGGACAACGAGATGGCCCCACGGTTGAACTCCAACTGTCCGAGTCTGTACTGCGCCCCTCGAAAGAGCAGCATTGCGCTTGTCCCGAACCCGAAGAGTCCGATGCCGCTGAGCCCGGTGACGGATCGGTGCTTCTGCATCACTGCCGCGAGCCCGGTCAGGCTGCTCCAGGACACGTCATCGGGAATCCCGCGCTCGGCGTGGTAGCGACGTACCTCGGGAAGGACGGCCAGATACATCCAGACAGGCAGGTGCCGGCCCACCGGCCCGGTCTCCGGGGAGAACCGCACCGGCCATCCCGAGTGGCCCTCGATCGGTACAGCCTCGCCCATAGTGGCGAGTAGCGCGTGGTAAGCGCGGTCCAGCACCCACCACAGCGCGGGGTGGGCATGCGGATCGGGGCGAGAGGCCAGCGTCTCGTCGCGGTCCTCCTCGTCGACGCCGAGGCGTTCCAACTGCTGCGCTGCCTCGGCATCGTCGGGTAGCACAGGTCCGGGTGAGGTAGCTGGCCGGTCGATCCGCTCCAACCACGTAATGGCCTCGGCAGGTAGGTCCAGTTCACGGACCAACGCCGCACAGTCCACGTCGACGGGAGAAGTCTCGGGCGGATTGATGGTCAGATCGCGGTCACAAGACACGTCAGGCAGGTCCTTCCGCTACTGGTCACGCATGCGGATTCTGCTTGACGGCATACTGGCCGCCACGCCACGGATGTGTGCGATGACGCTACACCCCATCGCGGCAGGGTCGGGTCCGGTTGTGGACGTGGAGCGGTGTACTGCTGTCGCCGGTGTTACCGTCCTGGCCACGGCATCGGTGCGTAGGGCTGCTGGGGAGAGATGCCGAGATGCCAAGGAAGCAAGCAACCAAGGCTGAGGGACATGACCGCCTGGAGCTTGGGTTCAGTGGCGAGATCTTTCAGTGGCGCGGGCCCGCACCGTACTACTTTGTCAGGGTGCCCGAGGAGGAGAGCCTCGAGCTGAAGATGGTGTCCTCTGGCACCTACTACCGGGGCATGATCCGGGTTCGGGCGCGTATCGGTGAGACGGAGTGGGCGACATCGTTGTGGCCCAAGGACGGGCGTTACGTCCTCCCGATAAGAGACTCGGTGCGCAAGCCCAGGGGGCTCGCCGACGGGGACACCGTCACGATCCATCTCACGGCGGCTGCACCAGCGTTGGAGAAGAGGCAGGATCCCCTTCGGGCGCCTTCTGCACAAGTCGGTCGGAAAGCGTCTCGGGTGGCCGGGCGACGCCAACCACGTAGGCGAGACGATCAACGGCCTGGGCGCAGCGGAGCAGGCGTCGCAGAGGGTCGCAGCAGGCCGCCCGTCACCGACGATCAACTTCGGATCGTCCCTGCGAACGAGGCGACGTGGGAGGACTTGCAAGCCATCTTCGGCGTACGCGGCGCTTCGTCCATCTGCTGGTGCCAGCGGTACAAGATGCAGCCCAGAGAGCGTTGTATCGCCACGGTTGGAGCCGCCGAGCTCGCCCCCCGGCTCCGGGAGCAGACCGCCTGCGGACAGCCAGAGTCGACCACGACGACCGGTCTGGTCGCCTACCTCGACGGTGAGCCGGTCGGCTGGTGCGCGGTCGACCCTCGATCCGCAAACCCGCGCCTGTTGAGCCAATGTCCCACCCCATGGGTCGGACGGGCCGAGGACAAGACCGACGCCAGCGTGTGGGCGGTGACCTGCATCCTTACCCGGGCTGGTTTTCGGCGCCGAGGCATTAGCCGAGCACTCGCCCGGGCCGCCGTCGACTTCGCCCGACAACGAGGCGCCCGTGCCCTGGAGGCCTATCCCCACACCAGGGAGTTCGGGCACTTCGGCACTCCCAGCGTCTTCGCCGCCGCCGGCTTGGTCGAGGTGAGCAGGCCCACCCTCAGGCGCATCGTCATGCGCATCGACTTCTAGCAGCGTTCGGATCAGTCCCGCCTCGGCGAATCTAGTTGGCACGGCCTGGCCGCGAAAAGCACTGCGCCCGGTTCACCGGCGACCGTTACGATCGGCCGATGGCCGGATATGAGCCCGTGGATCTTCATCCGTACTGCAACGCAGGTGTCGACGTTCTTGGCGACACCGCTGACGATGCCCCGCTCGGTCACGTGCAGCTTCGTGGGCTGCCGTTCCAGGTCGGCGGCGATGACCCGGCGGCACAGCGGTGCTTCGTCGCGCCCCAAACGCCGACGCCGGTGTCGATCGCTGTCGGCCAACAAGCCAGCCGCGTGATCGTCGCCCATCGCCTGCTCGAGCCCACCGGACCTGCCGGGCACGGAGTCGGTACGCACGTCGCCGACTACGCCTTCCACCTCGCTGGCGGCGAGGTCATCACCGTGCCCATCCGGGAGCGGTTCGAGATCCAGGTCGTCCCGACCGAGTGGGGCCGGGACGCGTTCCTCGCGGTCTCGGACACCCCCGACGGCAACGAGCCGCGTTTCGAGGGCCGCTGGGACGGCGCCGGCTACCGTCTCACCGAGCACCACAAGGGGCGGGTCAAGGCGTACTGGCTGTGGTGTTGGGAAAATCCGCATCCCGAGAGGACCATCGAGCGGATCGAGCTCATCCCGCACGGCCCGGCGTTTCTCGTGGCGGCGCTCACGCTCAGCCAGGCCGACGAGCATCCGTTCGTCAACGGCCCTGCGAGGCCGGTGCGGCTCGAGGTCACCGATCCCGACCTCGCCGCCCGCGACGACGTACTCAGCATCGAGGTCGACCGCGGTGTCGCGACCTATCCGCAGCCGCTGCCGACGACTGTCGACGACCGGCCGGGCTACGGCGCGGCCAACGCACCGCCACCCGCCAGCCCCGCCTACGCGGGCGTCGCGGCGATCCCGTCGGCCACCCTTGTCCTGCGGCAACGGGACGAGGATCTCGGCCAGGTCACCTGGGGTGATGTCGAACGCGACGGGCACGCCGACACCGGGCGGGTACGCGTGACGCTGGCCGACTCCGGCCGCAACTGGGTGCACGTCACGGTGCTGGACGACACTACCGGCAAACAGGTGCCGTGCCGGGTGCATTTCCGTTCCCCCGAAGGGATTCCGTACCAACCGCACGGCCACCACAACCACGTCGCGCAGAACCTCAACAGCTGGCACTACGACGTCGGCGGCGATGTCCGGATGGGCCAGTCCACCTACGCCTACATCGACGGCAAGTGCCAGGGATGGCTGCCCCGGGGCGAGGTCGTCGTCGACGTGGCCCGGGGGTTCGAGTACGCGCCGCTGCGCGAGACGGTACGCATCGAACCCGGCCAGCGGGAGCTGACCCTGCGGCTCAACCGGGTCGCCGACATGGCCGCGAACGGCTGGTGGTCCGGCGACTCCCACGTCCACTTCCTGTCCACGGCCGGCGCGCAGCTGGAACAGCTCGGCGAGGACCTCCGCGTCGTCAACCTGCTTCAGTCCCAGTGGGGCGCGCTGTTCACCAGCACCGAGGAGTTCACCGGCCGCCCGAGTGGCGTGGGTGGGGTGCATGGCGGCGACTACCTCACCTATGTCGGTCAGGAGAATCGCCAGCACGCCCTTGGTCACATGGTCCTGTGGGGGTTGAAGGAACCCGTCATGCCGTGGTGCAGCGACGGTCCCGACGAGGCGGAGCTGGGCGGTGCGCTCGACACCAACCTCAGCGACTGGGCCGACCGTACCCACGCGCAGGGTGGCACCGTGGTCGCCGCGCACTTCCCCAACCCCAACGGCGAACCCGCCGTGCTCGTCGCCACCGGACGCGCCGACGCGGTGGAGATGCTCGCCCAGGGTGAGGACAACCTGCGCGAGTACTACCGCTACCTCAACTCCGGCTACCGTCTGCCGCTCGTGGGTGGTACGGACAAGATGTCCAGCGCGGTGCCGGTCGGGCTCTACCGCACGTACGCCCGACTCGACGCCGACCAGGAGTTCAGCTACGACGCGTGGTGCGCGGCCGTCCGGGCAGGGCGGACCTTCCTGTCCGGCGGGCCGTTGCTGGATTTCCGGGTCGACGGCCGGCAGCCGGGCGACATGGTGGAGCTGTCCGGGCCAGGGACGGTCACCGTCGAGGCACAGGTCACCAGCATCTTTCCCCTGCGTACGTTGGAGATCGTGTGCAACGGCGAGGTCGTCGGCACGGCCACGCCCGACTCGACTGGCGACAGCGGCGACCGCCGGCTCTCCCTCACCCAGGACGTACGCATCGACGGCAGCGCCTGGATCGCCGCCCGGGCGTTCGGCACTCAGACGCATCTGGACGAATGGGGGCGGCAGGTCTTCGCCCACACCTCGCCGGTCTACCTCGCCTGCGGTGGACCGTGGGGAATGGCCGATCCGGAAGGCCTGCACTACATGCGCACGCTCGTCGAGGGCGCCCGGGAGTACGTACGCCACACCGCTCCGCGCCGGGCCGACCACCTCACGACCCACCACCACGGCGAGGCGGATCACCTGGCCTGGCTGCAACGCCCCTTCGACGAGGCACTTCGCGCCCTCGACGCTCGCCGCTGAGCTCGCTGCATGTCCGGGTTCGTCAAGCGGCGGAATCCTCCGGCGCCGGGGTCGATTCCTGACGCGCTCCAGCCGTTCGAGGCGGAGGTGCGGTTCTACCGGGAGGTCGCGCCCGTGGTCGGCGTGCGCACCCCCGCCTGCTTCGAGGCGGAGGCAGGTCCCGCCGGCACGCGGCTCGTCCTCGAGGACCTGTCGACGTGGCGGCAGGGCGCCGACCCCGCCGTCGCCGCTCGCGTCCTCGCCGGCCTTCACCGACGCTTCGAGAACGACGCCGCCGGTCGGTGGCCGTGGCTGCGCCGGAGCGGCGCTGGTGGTGACCTGGTCGGCCAGCTCTACGACCGTACCTGGCCGATCCTCGCCGCCCGTCGCGACGTCACGGCGCGTGCTCGTGACCAGGGCGAGCGGCTCGTCGGCGCCGTGCCGGAGCTGGCGCGCGCCGGATCCGCCGCCGGACCGCTCACCCTGGTCCATGGGGACGCGTCGGTGCGCAACATGCGGACGGCATCCGACGGCACCCTCGCCCTCCTCGACTGGGAGGACGTGAGCCTCGCCCCCGGCCTCACCGACCTCGCGTGGCTGCTGGTCTCGTCCGTGCCGCCGCCGCGCTGGCCCGACGTGTTCGCGGCGTACGGCGACTGCGCCGGCCTCGACCTGGTGCTCCCCACGGCCGTCTCGCAGGCGTTCCTCAGCCTCGCGGACACGCCGGAAGGTTCAGCCGACGCGAAGGGATGGATCGCCCGCATCGAGGCCGCTGGCGCGCGGCTGACCTGAGCGCCAGCCAGGCGACTTGTTGGAGGTTGGTCGACTTAGAAGGCGACGAACCTCCAACAGTTCGAGCGACGGCAGGCGACGATCCCTACCAGGACAGGGGATCTGCGGCGTGCGTACGACCGAGGTCGCGGATCGCGTCCAGCGTCTCGGACGGTAGCTGCACCTACGCCGCGGCCTTCCAGTCGACGAGCTGGACGATGACGCCATTGGGGTCGCGTACCTGGAAGGCGCGCTCGCCCCACTCCTCCACGGTCAGCGGCATCGTGATCGTGACTCCCTCCGCCTGGAGGCGGGCCAGCTCGCCTTCGAGATCGTCGACGACGAAGGCGAGGATCAGCCCGGACGCGTGGTCGTTGCGCTGGTCCTCCGGCAGCGACTCGAGCCCGCGCCGCAGGAAGACCACGTTCATCCCGGCGTCGTCGCGGGTCAGTGACGCGAACCCGTCCGCCGCCATCTCCTCGCGGAAGCCGAAGTGGGTGGCCAGGAACTCGGCGGAGGCCGCCACGTCGTCGACGTTGAGCGACACTGCGGACGAAGTGATCTTCATAGAGCCCTCCAGGAGCGATAGAGTCGAGACAACAATGCCGTACGCCGTACATTGTACGTCGTACGGAGTAATCTGGCGAACGCCGACCCGGAAGGTCCGACATGTCCAGTGACCGCAGCAGCGCAGGCGACCCGGCACGCACCCTCGAACTGCTGTGGCGCGACCGGGGCGCGGCGGCGGGTGGGCAGCGAGGACCACGCCAGGGTCTGACCGTGGACCAGATCGTCACGGTCGCGATCGACCTCGCCGATGCCGAGGGCCTACCGGCGGTGACGATGCGCCGCGTAGCGCAGGAGCTAGGGAGGGCTCCGATGTCGCTCTATACGTACGTTCCCGGCAAGGGAGAGCTCGTCGACCTCATGCTCGACACGATCTACGCCCAGATGCCACGCACGACCCTGCCGGCGAACGCGGCGTGGCGGCGACGGGTCGAGGCGGTGGCGGGCGACAACCGGTCGATGTACGAACAGCACCCCTGGATGGCCACCGTCTCCACCAGCAGACCCACGCTCGGACCGGGCGCGATCGCGAAGTACGAGCACGAGCTGAGCGCGTTCGACGGTGTGGGCCTCGACGACGTGGACACCGATGCGGCGCTGACCTTCGTGTTGAGCTTCGTCCAGGCATCCGCGCGTTCCGCCGCCGACGTTGCCGCGGCTCGTCGCGACTCCGACCTGACCGATGAGCAGTGGTGGGAGGCGAACGCACCGCTGCTGGAGCGGGTGTTCGACGAGGCGAAGTACCCTCGCGCGGTCCGCGTGGGCGCCGCGGCGGGTGCGGCTCACGGCGCGGCGTACAGCCCTTCCCATGCGTACGACTTCGGGCTGCAACGCGTGCTCGACGGCCTCGCCGCCCTCGTCAACGACCGCCGCAGGACTCGCGAAGGCTAAAAGGGATCGACGCGGGCGATCAAAGAGACCTAGCTTCTCCCTGTGTCGACGCCACCAGAGCAGGTCCTTCGCTGGGCGGCCAACGCCGTGGGCGCGGGTGCCGTCGTCGAAAGCAGCCGCAGCCTGCGAGCCGGCAACGAAGGTCCATGGCTTCTCCGCCTCACCCACGGCCGGACGACCATCGACGCAGTACTCAAGACCGGGCCGCCGGAGTGGCATGAGCTCCGCACGGAAGGAACGGCACTCGCGTGGGCTGAGCAGCACCAGCTTCCCACGCCACGCCTTCTCGCCTTCGAAAAGGAAGCAGCCGCTGGGTTTGTGGCCATATTGACCGCCGTACTCCCCGGCAGCACAAGGATTCCGCGAGTGGCGACACCTCAACGCCTCCGCGCCCTCGGCGCTGCCGCAGCAGCGGTCCACTCCGTACCGCTTGCCCCACGGCCCGATCTTCCGCTGCGTACCCACCACATGCCGTGGGTCGACCGCGCCGCGGAACGTCGATGGGCGCGGAGATACCAGCAGACGACCGACGCACAGGAGCGCGACGCCATCGTGGCGGAGTGGCGCAACGCGGGCCTGGCCCCATCTCCGGACGAGGCCCACACCGTGCTGCGGGAGACCCGATCGACGCCGTTGCTCGACGAGGCGGACGATCGTCTGCAGGACATGACACCACCACGCGGCGAAACCGTCTTCGTCCATGGCGACCTCTGGCACGCCAACACGATGTGGGACGGCGATTCGTACGTCGGGATGATCGACTGGGACGCCGCTGGCGCCGGCCACTACGGAGTCGACCTGGGCTCACTGCGCTGGGATGCGGCCATCCTCTTCGGGCCGAGCGCACCCGGTGAGATCCTCACCGGCTGGGAAGAGGCCAGCGGCCGCAAGGCGGAGAACGTCGCCTACTGGGACATCACCGCCGCCCTGAACACCGACGTCGAACTCGACAGCTTCGTCGAAATCATCCACGCAGAAGGGCGTCCGGACCTCGACGCGGCGACGTTGACCGAGCGTCGCGACGGCTTCATCCGGACAGCGCTCGATCGACTCGGCCACGACTGATCATTCTGTGCCAGCATTGGCTGGATGGGCGGCCCACGAAGGCGGACTCGCGAGCAGGAGGTGGCGGAGTTCCGCGACGCGCTGACAGATTCCGACTCCCAGGTACGCCTCAATGCCGCGGTCCGACTCGCCTACCTCGACTGCGCCGACGGCCTCGCCGAGCTCGTCACGGGCCTGTCCCATCCCGAGGGCGCGATCCGGCTGGTCCAGGTCCCCGAAGCCCTGTCGCTGTTGGGCGAACCCGGATTCTCCAGGGCTCGCCGACTCCTCAGAGACCACGGTCCGGTGCGGCTCGCCGCCGCCAAGGCACTGACGTACGCCGGTGAGTTCGACGGCGTGGTCGAGGTCATCATCGACTCACTGCACGATGCGGATCGTACGACCAGGAACGAAGCCGCCTCGCTCGTCGGCGAACTCGGACCACCTGCGGTCGACGCGTTCGACGCCCTCACGGCGGCATTCCGCGACCAAGGCGAGGAGCTGGCGATCGCCCTGCCGGCGTTGGCCTCCGCCGGTGGGGAACGGGCGCTCCCGATCCTTCGTCAGGCCCTCGACCACGACGCGTCACCGGTAAGGACCTCCGCGATGCGGGCGCTGGCCAGCCTCGGTACCCGTGCCGCCGACACTCACCCGATGGTGGCGTCGGCCCTCGACGACCACTCGGCCCCGCTGCGGGAACGCCTCACCGCGGCCCACACCCTGACCCGCATCGGCCCTTCGGGCGAGGCGGTGGCCGCGACCATCGGAACGACGCTGCCGCAGGCGGGCCGCTGGCTGCGGATCGGCCTCCTGCGGGCTCTTGCCCACATCGCTCCCGGCTATCCTCGGCGGCCGGAGGCCAGCCAGGAGTGGCCGTGGTGGGAGTCGCGCTCCGTCCACACACCACGGCCACAACGGGTCGAGCCGGCCGGGCGAGCCTGTGCCGATCTCCTTGGCACATTGGTCGCACACCTCGACCACGACGATTCAGACGTACGCCGGAATGCCGCCCTGGCGATGGCATTCTTCGGCCGGTTCGGGCGTACGGTCGCAGGCGACGTTCGGGCGGCGCCTCGACTGCCGGAACCGTTGCGTGGCGACCTGCTGCGCCGGCTCTTGCCGCGTGCTCTCCACGAGTCCGTGACACCGTCACCGTTGCAGTCCGGCCGCTACGCCCACCTCGATCCGGCCGCTTGGCAGTGGGGCCTGTACTTCGCGCAACCCGACGTCGACCTCGACGCCATCGCCGCCGACTGTGAACGCCAATGGGCACAGGCCGACGGCGGCGATCTCGATTACCAGCTCGCGGTACCGAAGTGGCAGTTCCTGCACTACCTGGTCGAGCGCCACGGTGTGGTGCTGCACGGTTCGGCGACGCCCGGCATCGACGTGCTGCATCCACGCAGTCGCAGTTGGGGTGGCGGTCGTACGTCAGGCCAGCCTGGTATCTTCGCAGTGGACCATGCCCTGATGGCGATGTACTTCGGGATCATCGACCGGTCGAAGGTTTCGTCCATGAGCAACGGCGTGTGGTGGGGCAGGAACCCCGACGGAACGCAGCGCCGGTGCTTCTCCCTGGCCGTGGAGTACGCCGGACTAGCTGCGCGGCCGTTCGTGGATGCGACGTTGTACGTGCTGCCCTCCGACACGTTCACGATGATGGGTGAGCTGACGAGTCTGGTGCCGGTGAAGCCGCTGGCTCGGCTCGCGGTCGCCAAGGGGGACTACCCGCTTCTCGAGGACGTGTGGGGAAACGACATCGGACCACTCGCGTCGCAGTTCGGCGGGCGGTTCGCGTTTCTCCGGGACGTCGGGGCCTTTCCTGCCAAGCGTTCCGCGCCCTCCGGATCGAACTGAGGCATCGGTCAAAGCAACCTGTGTGTGCGCATTCTCGCCGCGGGTGCTGTGGTCGGGCCAGTCGGTGGCCGCGCTCGGATCCACCTCGTGCATGGTGGCCTATCCCCTGCTGATCCTCGACGTGACGCATTCCCCTGCGCAGGTGGGACTCGTCATGGCGGTCGGAGTCATTGCCCGCCTTGTCGTCGGCCTGCCGGCGGGTGTGTTCGTCGACCGGTGCGACAAGCGTCTGCTCATGCTCGCGTGCGGTGCCGGCCAGCTCGTGACCCAGGCGATCCTCGTGTCCGCCGTCGCCGGTCACCGGGTGAGCATCGGCTTGGTGCTCGTCGTGGAAATCGTCGGCGTCACTCCGCCGCGACCACCGGCCTGTTGATGACGTTCGCCGGCGTCGGCACCCTCGCTGGGTGCGCTGTTCGCGCCACGCCTCGTGCAACGGCTGAGCGTGCGGACGATCCTCGTCGCGAACCGATGCCTGTGGGCCGCACTCATCCCGTTGTTTCTCGTGGTCGACAGTACGTATGTGATCGGCGCGCTCTTCGCGGTGATGTTCGCGATGGGCCCGACCGGCAGCACAGCCGTCACCACTCACCAGATGGGCGTGACGCCGCCACAGCTGCAGGGGCGCGCGAGCAGTACCCGTGGCTTCTTCACCGGCCTGGCCGCTCCGATTGGGCTCGGCCTTGCGGGATTCAGCCTTGGGCACTTCGGGCTGGTGGTGTCCGTGCTTTCCCTGACGGCGTGGGTGATTCTCATGGCTGTCATCGCCACCGTCAGCCGTGCCATCCGATCACCGTCGGCAGCCCGGTGACCGTCGGGCAAAACGCGATAGCCTGCTGAGGACAACTGACCGTACCGGGTAAACCAAGAGATAGCTCACGGCTTCCTCCGGGAAGATCGTGAACGTAGCGCAAGCGGCCTTCGGCCTAGCGCGCTTGGGAGCCACGGTCCTCTCCGCGTCCATGCTCGTGCTGGATCGTGGAGACGGATCGCTGCTCCCGGCGTGTTTTCTAGGAGCCGTCGATGTCCGCGCCAGTACCGCCATCCGCAGCAGCCCTACCCTCCCCATCGATCCAGCCTTCGCGTTATCTCGACCGGTTCGTTCGTACGACGGTGGGAGCGAGACTCGCCAGGTCCCGAGTCTTCCCGAACGCCAAGGAGGTAACGGAAAGCTACGCGGCGAGAGCGGCGGCTCTCCGTTTCCGGGCGGAGTTCCCGCCCGCGGATCCTCACATTCTCCTCATCGCGGTCGCCGACGGGTCGACCCCGCGAACGGCGGCCACCTTCGCTCTGCACACCGCATGGGAATGCCATTCCGTCGACCCCCGGTTGAGAAGCTCCCGGCGCTGGGCGGCGATACCGCGACTCACGCTTCATCCGCAGCGGATCGAGACCTGCCGGTTCTCAGCCCCGCGCGCCGTCGTGGTCGCCGTCCACTCCCATGTCAGCCTGGCGTTGTCCTTGGCAAGCGTCTTTGCTGATGACCTGCTGGTGATCGCCATGCCATGCTGCCTGCCGATCGACCTCAACGAGCCAGTGGATCTGAGTTTCGACGACGCGCACGTTCTGTCTGCCCGGCGTACGATCCACGCCTGGTCACTGCCGCACGGTCGACCGTGCGCGAGCGAAACCGTGGGAGCGGACATATGAGGGCGGAAACCTACGCCGAGCGCCCGCGCCGGCTCGCGCGCAAGCTCCGCCAGCCGGGTCACGTCGCCGCGTCGTGGACCGAGACGGTCGTCGGTCGGGATGACGTGGGTGAGTGGGCGGTCCTTCCGGCTGGAACACCGATCCATCGAGATTCCGGCACCATCCTGCGGTACCAGTCGGCGCAGGTCTTCTGTTATCCCCACCAGGGGTGGTGGGTCGCGCGTCTCGGCGGACCCGACGCCACGTTCCTTGCCTCTCGCGTGGACGGAACGGTCAAGACCGTCGACAACCCGGCACCGGATCGCGTGGACGTTTCCACGCCACCCGTCGTTTCGCCAGCCGGCGTGGAGTTCGTCGACCTCATCCTTGACGTCGTACGCCATGCTGACGGCACCGTCGAGGTCCTCGACGAGCACGAGGTCGAACAGGAGGCGGCGGCGTGGTCGATCCCGGCCCAGCAGATCGAGCAGGCCTGGCAGTCCTGTGCCGAGATCGTCGCGATGATGAAACGTGCCATGGCGCCTTTCGACGGCTCCGCTGCGTACTGGCTCGACCAGTTTTCCGTCGGGCCCGGCAGTCCTGCGCGCCGTCGATAATCGGTACGCCGCTCAGCCGATGCCTGCCATGCTGGCCCGCATGGCGCGGCACGGCGCCTCCGTCACGGGCTGGACTTCTCCCGCCAGGCGGTCGACATCGCTCGCACCCTCGCCACCCGAACCGGTGTCGAGGCGGAGTTCGTCTGCGCCGATGTCATGGCGGCTGCCGACGTCCTCGACGGCACGTTCGACGTCGTGTTTCTCTCCAAGGGCGTCTTGATGTGGATCGAGAACGTCTCGGCTTGGGCGCAGGTCTGCGCTCGGCTCCTCAAGCCTGGCGGCGTCTTCTACCTGCTCGAGTTCCATCCGTCCGTGGAACCCGTACGTAGGCACGGAGTCGCGGGCGGCCGGGCATTCGCCGACGCCCTGGTAGTCCAGGTCCAGGTCCAGGTCCTAGTCGGCGACGAAGTACTGCTCGGGCCTTGTCGGGCCGGGCGTCGGGTAGAGCCAGGCGGCGGGAATCTTCCTCGGCACGTTACGGAAGTTCCTCCGGACAGTTCCGTACGTCCCGTCGACCGAGACCAGGCCGATCACCCAGAACTGCTCGATGGCGATCTGGAGGATCTGGTTGAAGAGCCCCCTTGCCTCGGCCTTGTCGACAGTGGCGCGGAACTGGTCGTAGAGCTTCATCTGCTCGATCGCGGCCGCCGGGGGCTTCTCGCCTTCGGCGCCACCGGAGGTGTACCACGTCGACCACAAGGGCGCGTAGTTCGACTCGCCACTGTAAGGAAAGTACCAACGAGGATCCAGATCCGCGTCGAACAATCCCCCGTCACCAGTCCACACACTCGCGTCGTGCAGGTTGGCCGCCTTGCGATCGTAGAAGAGAGTCCGGTCCTCCGTCTTGACCTGCATCTCGACTCCGACCTCGCGCCAGTACCCCGTCACCAGATCCATCGCCGAGATCTGGTTGGGCTCATTGGTCACGACCTCGAGTGAGAACGCGATTCGCTTGCCATCCGGCCCAAGGCGGGTCCCGTCGCCGTCACGCCGCGAGTAGCCCGCCCGGTCGAGGTAGCTGTTTGCCTGGTCGACGTCGTAGTCCGTGAACTGCTTCGCGAGCTCCTCGTTGAAGAACTCCGACTCTTTCCGGGGAGCCGCCTGCCATGGCTCGCCCTGCCGCTGGTAGACCGCATTCACGATCTCCTGCCGGTTTATTGCATAGGAAAGACCAATGCGGAAGTCGCGGTTCTGGAACACCTCGCGAAGAGCTGCGTTCTTGGTGTTCAGGTTCAAGGAGATGACTCCCTGGTTCATGCTCCCGGGAACCCCGTCGATGAACTCGTACTCGCCCTTTTCACGCCCGCGGGCCAGGACTGGTTTGTTGTCCAACGTGGCGACACCACCGGTCAGTGCCGGAGCGTTGAAGTCGAGATCGCCACTCGTCGTGCGAAGGAGCACAACCTCGAGATCCATGATCTCGTACGTCACCCGATCGATGTACGGCAGCTGACTGCCGTCTGGATCCACCTTCCAGTAGTACGGATTCCGTTCGAACACACCACGACCCGACGAGTCGTCGACCGCCGTCGTGAGAACCCAGGCGTTGAGGCTCGGACGGTCAGGGTTGCTCGTCGTCGTGTTGCGGTCCCAGAAGTAGTCGATCCAGTCCGAGAAGCCCTCGTCTTTTGCGGCCGCCTCGGTGTCGGGGTTGTAGTCGATGTGAAACTTCTCCATGTAATGGCGAGGAGTGATGAGCGAGTTCGCGCTCGGAGTGGCGAGGCGACGGAGGAACAACGCGTTCGGAGCACCGAACACGAAACGCACGGTGTGGTCGTCGATCTTCTCGAGCGTGGCGAGCTTGCCATCGGTCGAGAACATCTCTGGCGGTATCGGGCTGATCTCCTTGTTACCCCAGACATCCTCGAACATGAACGTGAGGTCGTCCGCGGTAAAGGGTTCACCGTCGGACCATTTGACGCCTTGCCGCAGGTTGAAAAGGTAGGCTTGGCCGCCGTTCTCGACTTCCCAGCCTTCGGCAAGGTTGGGGATGAGGTCACTCCAGTCAGGCGCCCAGGACACCAAGGGGTCATATCCGAGTTCGACGTAGAACTTGTATCCCACTGCCGCCAGACCGTCGAGGTAGCTATGCCATGTCCCGCCGTAACGCCCCACCTCATCGATCGGGTTCACCACGAGCGGGTTCTTCGGCAGCCGGGATGACAACGGTGGCAGGTCGCCCGCCTTCACCAGTTTCTCGAGGCTCGGCGCCTGTTTTCCTTTGGCCGCGCCAGCGTTGTTTCCCGCATCAGACCCGCCAGGATCGGTGGAGAGCAGGTCACAGCCCGCGACCGCCACGCTCGTCAGCGCCAAGCCTCCCGCCAGTCCCAACGCGTCCCTTCTCGACAGCCGACGTGGGAACTCTTGACTGTTCCTGACCACGTGAGGTTCCTCCGCTCTACTGTGTGGCTCCTGCGGCGACACCACACGCCACACGCCACACGCCGGCGTTGCCGGCCTCGCCAACGGGTAAGCGCTTACCCTTGGCGCTCACCCTCGTCGTGTCAAGACCTCATCAGCGTCAACGGTCCAGTCGGGCCGAGGTCGGACAGCCGGCTACTCCAGTGCCGACGTCCTGGGAAACGGCTGGGATGCGCTGTGCGACGATCTTCGCCGTACGCATGCGGTGCAGCCATACGGGGGAGGACGCATGGAGTACCACCTGCTCGGGCCGGTCGAAGCACGTCACCAGGGGGACGCCCTCCGGATCGGGGGCCCACGACAACGGACGGTGCTGGCGACCCTGGCCCTCAACCTCGGCCAGGTGGTACCCGTCCGTAGCCTCGTCGAGGCGGTGTGGGATGGCGCGCCACCGGCCACCGCCCACCGGCAGATCCTGACGGCCGTGTCTGGGCTGCGCCGCTCGCTGGGTACGGCGATCGAGACCCGGCACGCCGGCTACCTGTTGCACGCCCGCCCCGACGACGTTGACATTCATCGCTTCGAACGCCTGGTTGCCGAGGCCCGGCGGCTCGACGAGGGTAGCCTGCACGCCGCCGCCGCGCGGCTCCGGGAGGCGCTCGCCCTGTGGCGCGGACCGGCTCTCGGCGGAGTACGCGGCATGGCTGCCGAAGTCGCCCGGTTGGAGGAACGACGACTTTCGGTGCTGGAACTGTGCCTCGAAGCCGAGCTCGCCACCGGCGCACACGCCGACCGAGTGGCGGAGCTGTTCGCGCTGGTGAGGGCGCATCCACTGCGAGAACGGTTCCGGGCGTTGCTGATGAGGGCGCTCC
The DNA here is from genome assembly GCF_040195635.1 of Actinopolymorpha sp. B11F2. Lineage (NCBI taxonomy): Bacteria > Bacillati > Actinomycetota > Actinomycetes > Propionibacteriales > Actinopolymorphaceae > Actinopolymorpha > Actinopolymorpha sp. B11F2. Next base: position 59,617 of record NZ_JBEFTX010000020.1, read on the forward strand.
ACCAGCTCGGCCGTCAGGCCGAGGCGCTGGAGGTCTACCGGTCCGGGCGTACGCAGCTCGTCGAGGAGTTGGGCATCGAACCCGGCCAGGAGCTGGCCCGGTTGCACGCGATGATCCTCGCCGGAGGCGACGAGCGGATACCCGTCGCCGCGGGGCCACTGCGCGCGTCCGATCGCGTTACCGAGCAGCAGGTCCCGGGTCCGGCGTGGTACCGCGACCCGCCCGTACCCGTGCCGCCGGCTTTCTTCGGCGTGACCCTCAACAGCACCCGCGGTGAGATGCCCGGCTTCCGGGTGAGCGCCGTCCGACTGTGGGACTGCGCCTGCCGATGGTCGAACATCCAACCCCGCAAGGACGTCTTCGACTGGCAGAGACTCGACCGGTTCGTGGCGCGTGCGCAGAGCGCCAGGCTGCCGGTGCTCTACACGATGGGCATGCCCGCCGGATGGGCGAGCCCGGACGCACGACGCGCGCCCTACACCAACGACTCGCGTGCCGCACCGCCGCGCGACCTCGCCGACTGGGACGCCTACGTGCACGCCACCGTGACCCGCTATTGCGGCCGGATCGAGGCGTACGAACTCTGGGACTATGCCAACTCGCCGATGAGCTACAACGGCAGCGCCGACACCCTGGCCGAGATGGTCCGGCGCGCGGCACAGATCATCAGGTCGGTCGACCCGGCTGCGTTCATCGTGTCGCCGTCGTTCGGCGACCTGTGGGAACCTTCTGGCCGCGAGCAGCTTCACAGGTATGCGCTGGCGGGTACGTTCGAACCCTGTGATGCCGTGGCGGTCAAGCTGCATCAGCGGGATACCCTCGACCCGCCCGAGCAGATGATCGAGCTGACCGACCTCATCAACCGGACGTTGCACAAGGCCGGCGTCCAGCGCGCTCTCTGGGCAACCGGACCGTCGCACGACATCGTTCACGCTCCACGACCGGACCAGGCCACGGCCGGTGCACACGCCGTTCGACACTTCCTTGCCGGCATATACGCCCGTTGCGCCCGGATGTACTTCTACAACTGGGGAGGCCGGAAGATTCCCCTCGTCCTGCAGGCCGACGGAGGTCCGCCCACCCAGGCCGCCCGGTTCGTCGAACGACTGCAGCACTGGCTGGACGGTGCGTGCGTACGATCCGGTAGCCACGGCAGCGACGACAACCTCCCGCCGAACGTCTGGCAGATCCGGCTCGTGGCTCCCACCGCACCGGAAGGCGGCCCGCCCGGTCGGTCACCGGGCGACGCGGTGATCCGGTGGACCGACACCGGCGAGGCGACCATGCCGGTCGAGCCGGGCATGGCACGGATCGAGCACCTCGACGGCACGGTCGAGGTGCTCGATTCCGCCGGCCCGATGGTCATCACCGAGTTGCCCGCCCTGATTCACTACCACCCGGGCAGCGAACCCTCCGCGGGCGGCTGAGCAGGTGCCCGCGCCGGTACCGGCGATGCTCCCGCCACACTCATTCGACACAGAGCAGGCAGTCTTGCGCCCCAATGGCGGTGAGCTCCGCGTCCGGAAGCACGCCGTCGAGGGCGTCGCCGAGTGGCAGTGGTGCTCCTGGTACCCAGCCGCTGTCGATCACGGTGGCACCGGTGGTGAGGGCGCGCGGCTCGGCGACGTCGACGTCGAATCCGGCATCAGGACTGGTGTCATAGAGCAGGTCATCGGGCGGAGTGGTTCCCGAGGAGAGCGGCCAGACCACCGCACGGAAGCTGGCGTCGGTGGCGTACGCGACGAATCCGTACTCCCCGGCCGTTCCCTTCACCGCGCTCTTGGCGTCCGGTGTGATCACCAGCCAGTCGAGCGTGGTGGTCGTGAAGGTGAGCCGCTCGTCGCCGCTGGCCGGCGCGGAGAGCGTGAAGGTCCCGAACGGCTTGGTGGAGTCGGTCGTGAGGTACTTCGCCACCGTCGCGAACATGGCCAGGTCGTCGACCTTGCCGGCGCCGGTCAGCAGGCCGGCTCTCGGGTCGTAGACAACGACCATGATCTCGGCCGAGTCCGCGCCACCTTCATCGTCGGTCACGGTCATCTCCATCGTGTACATCCCGGCGTGGTCGAAGGTCCTGCCGCGACTGCACGTGTGGTCGTCCGCGGCGAACTTCGACGTGGTCCCGTCGTCCCAGGAGACGGAACAGGTGTGCGTATCGTTGCTGCCCGGATCGATGAATGGCGCCTCGAGCTCTATCCGGTCCTCGACGCGGTAGACGGCCCAGTTCTCCGGGGCTTTCAGCCTGAGGGTGGGCGCGACATTGCGTACCGTCAGAACCGCGCTGTCGCTGACCGGCGCGTTCACCCCGTCATCCCCCGTGAGCGTGAGCCGGTACGTGCCGTCGTCGGTGCATCGCACCGTGGTCACGGGATCGCTCTTGTCGGCAAAGCGGCACTTCGCTCCGGCATCCACACCGTCCATCGGTTCGTACGTCCAGTGGACGGGAGGCTCTCCCAGCTCGTCGACCGCCTCGCCGCGTAACTTGACGTCGGCGCCTTCATTACCGTCCACGTCCGGTCCGGCGTTCACGACCGGCGGCCGATTGTCCGGCCGGTCCACCGGGGGGATGTTCTCGTCGTATTCTGCCTCGGAACTCCAGTTGCATTCGTGCTCTTTGGCGCCGCCCCACACCTCCGCCCAGGAGATGTTGGGGCGCCATGACTCGAGGTCCCACGAGTCGCCGATCTGGTCCGGTTCGGCGAAGTACTTCCCCTGCGCGTGGCAGACGAGCTGTTTGTAGATCGACTCCCGCTGGTCGTCAGAGAAATGTTCGGGAAGCGGCGTTCGGGCATTCAGCTCCGCCGACATGAATTTGAGCGCAAGCCCTCCGAAGATGTCGGTGTCATTGGTCTCCTGCGTGGGCCACACGCTGGCGGTGATGCCGAGATCCCCGTGGTACTCGTCGTTGTAGACGCTCGTCTTCTCGAAATAGATCTGGTCGTCCTTGTCGTCGGAGAGCGATCCCAACCAGTCCTTCTCGCTCCGACCGCTGTACTGGATCTCACCGTCGGAGTCCTTGGCCCAGAGTCGCCAGGACATTTCCGTGATCTTCGAGGTCTGGCGGTCGATCGTGAATCCATAGTCGTCACCGCACTTGTCCTTCGGAATCTCCTGTACGCCATTCCCACGTCCCACTCGCCAGGTCACGCCGATGGTGAGTCCGTCGTCGCAGTCGAGGTCCAACAGGATGAACGAGTTGAATCCCGCCCCACCCTTGCGGCCGTGCTCGCCGTCGTTGCCGCTGTAGAACCAACCCTCGCCGAGGACGTCGGAGCCGTCACCGACGTACCCGAAGCTGGTGGACGCGCTCGCTGTCGAGGTGATGTTCGACGGGACGAGGAGGCCGCCGACCATGGCCACCAGCACGAGCGCGCGCATGAGAAGGCGGCGCGGCAGCAGCGGTGCCGGCATGATGCGCGCACCGAGAGCGGTCTTGCGTTCCGCCAACCCCCTCGTGCCGGAACGCCTCTCGGCACGCGCCTTTGCCGGCCTGCGGTGGGTCCCGCGTAGCAGACGCCTCATCCGTGCTGTCCCCCTTGGCAGTGCTCTGCCTGTCGCGTCGCCTGGTCGGCCGCATCGTCGGCCGGCGCATATCCGTACGAACCGACCATCAAGACTCGCGGAAGCCGGTATCGATCCGGTACTGCTCCGGTATCGCCGCCGGAGCCCACGCGCGTATGCCTTGACAGGCATATGCTCCTCTCGGCATATTAGGCATCGTGACAGCAGACGCCTTCGGCGTACTCGCCGAGCCGACCCGGCGCCGCATCCTCGACCAGCTCCTGCGGTCAGAGCGCACCGTCGGTGAGCTGGTCGACGCGGTGTCGATCAGCCAGCCCACGATGTCGAAGCACCTGAAAGTGCTGCGGGAGACGGGTTTCGTCTCCTGTCGCACCTCGGCACAGCTCCGCATCTACCGGATCGAAGCCGGTCCGTTCGCGGCGTTGGACGAATGGCTCGAGCCCTACCGCCGGCTGTGGACACAGCACCTTGACGCCCTCGAACGCCACCTCGACAACCAACCCGACGACCAACCTGACGACCAACCTGACGACCAACCTGACGACCAGGAGGAATGATGGATCACAGCACCTTCAAGCCAGGCCCCCTGTCCGAGGTCAATGCCCGGGCCAGCGCGGACCAGTGGACGCTGGTCTTCGTCCGTACCCTTCGCCACTCACCGACCAAGGTGTGGGCGGCCCTGACCGAGCCCGCACAGCTGGCCGAATGGGCCCCCTTCACCACCGACCGCGATCTGGGCAGTCGCGGCGACGCGATTCTGACAATGATCGACGGCGAGGTGGCCGAGCCGACGTCGGCGACGGTGACGCGCTCCGAGCCACCGACCCTGCTGGAGTACACCTGGGGAACCGACCAACTCCGCTGGGAACTGGCCACCGTCGAAGGCGGAACACGGCTGACCCTCCTGCACACCCTCAAGGACCGCGACTGGATCCCCAAGATCGCCGCCGGTTGGCACATCTGCCTCGACGTCGCCGAACACCTGCTCGCTGGCAACCCCGTCGGCCCGATCCGTGGCAATGAAGCACGCGACTACGGATGGGACGAGCTGAACCATGCGTACGCCGACAAGCTGGGAATCCCCGCCACGGACCTACCCGACAGCGAGAAGTCCTGACCGGGCAGTCCTGACCGGGCAGTCCTGACCGAGCAGACCGGGGAGTGCTGGCCGGCACGTGCTGGCCGGGGAGCGTCGTCCGGATCCGGGCGAGACCTAGCGGCGCGAGAGGACGACCGGGAAGCCCTCGTCGGTCATCGGTTCGCCGTCGCCAACGGTGACGAAACGCTTCATCACGTGGTCGCCGCTCGCGTCGTATCTCGTGTCGTCACCCATGACGTGCAGCGCGATCGCCCGGCGAGGCCGGTTGCTCGTGTTGCCGTGGGAACCGTGCCAGGTCAACGAGTGGTGGTAGTGGACCTCGCCCTTGGCGACGGGGCGGAGGACCACTTCCACCCGATGCCCTTCGTAGGTCTCGGGGAGGACGGGTTGGCCCTGCTGCTGGACGGTGTGCAGGAACTCGATCTGGTCACCCCACAGATGGGAGCCGCGCACCATGCTCATGCAGCCGTTCGACTCGTCGACGTCGTCCAGCGCGACCCAGGCGGTGACCTGCGTCATCGGCTGGATGATCGGCCAGAGCGGAGCGTCCTGATGCCAGTGCAGCAGGCCACCCTGCTCCGCCGGCTTGTACTGGATCTGGTCATGCCAGATCCGCAGCTCGTTCGCGCCGGTGAGCTGGCCCAGCTCCTCCGTGATCGTCGGATGCGTCGTCAGGCGGGCGAACGCCTTGCTCGCCTGCCAGATGTTGACGATCTGCCAGATCGGGTGGTCCTCTTCAGCCAGGTTGTTCAGCAGAACCGGCTGCGGCTGATCGGCGCGGTCACGCTCCTCGATCACCCGCAGCATCTCGGTACGCAGCTCGTCGACCTCGGCGTCGTCGAGCACCCTGCCGCCCTTGACGAACCCGTCCGCGTGGAACCGCTTCACCTGCTCATCGGTCAGCATGCTTCTCGCCCCATCCGCCTCATCGGTGAACGTCGACCAGTCTCCGGCGATCCGCGCGCGTCTTGTCAAGAAGTGTTCATCGGACTGACGGACGGGCAGGCTCACGGGCTGGCGGCGGCGAACACGCGCACAGGCCGGGCGGATGCTGATGTGGTGCAGGCGGTGGGCCCTGGCAGGCGCAGAGGCCGGGCGGATGCCGGTGGTCCATGGTCAGTCTCCGTCCATGAGGTCTGCCGTAGCGTACATAGCCCGGGTCAGGCCACACGGAATGCGTCGACGTGCTTGACCGCCCACTGCGCGAACGTCTTCGCCGGCCGACCGGTGACCTGCGCGACTGTCGCGACCGCCTGCTGCGGATGCGCGACGAGGGCGGCCTTGCCCTCGAGGTACCAGTCGGCGTGCTCCCCCATCGCCTTCGACAGTTGCTCGACAGCCTGTTCGCGGGTCAGTTCCACATAAGGGATGTCGCGACCGAGTGCGACCCCGATGCACCGCACCATGTCGGCTCGGGTGATCGACTCCGGTCCGGTCAGTTCGTACGCCTTCCCGACGTGACCGTCCTCGAGCAGTGCGACGGCCGCTACTGCGGCGATGTCGTCCATGGCGATGGGTGCGTTTGCCGCATCGGGGTAGGCGTCACGGACCTGTCCGGTCGTACGGATCTGGTCGGCCCAGATCAGGCTGTTCTCCATGAACTCGCCGGCGTCGAGATGGGTCCACGCGACGCCGGACTCCTCGACCGCCACCTCGATCGCGTGCCACCAGTTGCCCTCCGGCCCGGCCAGGTCGACGACGTGCTGGACGCCAGCCGTCCTGGCCAGGGCGAGAACCTCGTGCACGGTCTCCGTGAGCGGTGCGAGGTACATCCGGTCGACGCCCTCGAGGGCGGGTGGGAGGGTCTCGGGCCGGCCGATGTAGCCCTTGACGACATCAACCTCCATCGGCAGCGCTGCCTTCTCGGGCTTGTTGGTCAGCGCACGGACGTCCGTCGCCCCGGCCGCCAGCAGGTGGTCGACCACGAGCCGCCCGACGCTTCCGGTCGCTCCTGTCACCAGAATCGTCACTTCCGGCCATCCCTTTCCTTTTTCCGTACGTATTACGAGAATGATTTAGTGTACGGCATACGAGAATGTAGGATCGCCCCTGCGACGCGACGCTGGGCTCACCGCAGTCCTGCGTACCCTGGATCGCCGGCGAACCGGCACGAGACGACGAGCAGGCGATGACGATCGAGTACAGCGGCGGCGGGACGGATCCCGACCGACTCCTCGCCCTGCTGTGGCGTCGTTCCCGAACCGGCCCGGTCGCGCCCGCGGCGAGGGTCGCGGCCGCCAACGCCGACGCGAGTGGCGAGAGCGAGAAGACCAGGCCGCCAAGGGGACGGAAGCCACGGCTCACCCTCGACGCCGTCGTGACCGCCGCGATCGCCCTCGCCGATGCCGAGGGACTGCCGGCGATGTCGATGAACGCCGTGGCGGCAACGCTGGGCGTGGCGACCATGACGCTCTACACCTACGTTCCCTCCAAGCCAGATCTCATCGACCTGATGGTCGACGAGGCCCTGTCCGAGAGGGCACTGCCCGCGCCCGGAGAGCCGCGACCGCCGGGCTGGCGCGCACAGGTCGAGCTCTACGCCGAACGCACCCGCACGATGTACCAACGACACCCGTGGCTACGTCACATCTCCACCATCAGGCCACCGATCGGTCCGGGGATGTTGGCCGAACGGGAGTACGTGCTGTCCGCGTTCCTCGACACCGGCCTGAGCCCGCAACAGATGGACGCCGCCGCGCTCGCCATCGGCACGTACGTCGAGACCACGTGCGGTCGTACCGCCGAGAGCGCGGAACTCGAACGCCTCACCGGACAGTCCAACGACGACTGGTGGCACGAACGGACGCTGCTGTGGGAGGAGTACTTCGACGGCGAACGCCATCCGACGATGACGCACATCTGGAACAGCGGCGGCTTCGACAAGGGGACGGCCGAATCGATGACGGTGGCGCACGCGTTCGGTTTCCAGCGTCTGCTCGACGGGATTCAGGCGCTCATCGAGGAGAACTCCCCTCGCTGACCGCGATCTGCGCTGGACGAGATCCGCGCCCCACGTGGGCCGGTCTACTTCCTGACCTGAAGGCGGTGTACGCCGCCACCGTCCGTTCCGGCGAAGAGCCACCCGCCGTCGGCCGTCATCGCCAGCGACCTGACCGACGTGTTCTGCAGGCCGGCGGAGACGTTGGCCCACGTCCTGCCGCCGTCTTTGCTCCTGAGGACTCCGCGACCGGTCCGCCAGAGGACGTCGTTGGCGAAGGGCTCGCCGTGGTGGACGTCCCCGACCTCGAAGGTGCCGCTGGCCGCGTAGATCGTGTCGGGGTCACGCGGCGACGTGATGAGGTCGTTGACCATGGTGGGCAGCGACCCGAGGTCACCGGTCCGCCAGGTCTTTCCGTTGTCCTCGCTCGTGAGAACGCGGTCGCCTCCGGCGATGACCCGGCGCTCGTGGGAGTCCACCAGGACGGCGCGGAACGTTCCGGCTGCGATCCGCGTCGCGGTCTCACCTCCGTCGTCCGATCGCCAGAGCCCGTCGTCTCCGCCAATCCAGATCCGGTCCGGCCGGCGTGGATCACCTGCCAGCGCGTGGATCAGGGCGCCATCGCCCGGTGCGAGGTAGCGCTTCCAGGTGGCGCCGTTGTCCTTCGTACGCAGGAAATAGACGCCGTCCGGCTGGCGGACCGCCACGTCGACTCGGCGCGGGTCGGCCGGGTGGACCAACAGGGCCGTGGGCGTGCCGCCGTAGACGGTGCCAGGTTTCCAGCTACCTCCGGCGTCGTCGCTGCGTTCCACCGCGAAGCCACCGACGGAGTTCGGCCGGACCTTCCACAGCGTGCCTGGAGCCTGCGGCGACACCGCCACGTGGCGGACCGCGGTCGCGAAGGTGGCCTCGGCGCCGTTCGTTCCCCACTCCAGGGTTTCGGGAACGACGGGACCGGTCGGTGCGGGTGTCCGGTGGGTCTCGCGGATGGTGCCGGCGACGAGCACGTCGCGTCCCTGGTCGTCACGGGGCATCGCCAGGTCGTAGACGGTCTGGCCGGGGAATCCGAGTCGGCGGTAGCTGGCGCCGCGGTCGTCGGTGACGTACACACCCGCGCCAGAGATCGAGACCACCACATCGGCATCGGCATCGGCATCGGCATCGGCATCGCCGTTGCCCGACCACGGCGCGGATCCGACCTCCGCGGCGACTCCGCCGGGCACGGGGTTCTCCCACTCCGTCCAGCTGGTGCCGTGGTCCCGCCCGACGAAGAGCCGGCTGTAGCTCGCGACGTACACGACACCATCGGCGACCCACACCCCGTGCACGCGCCGCGTCGGCGGCATGAAGGCCGATCGCCACGTCTGCCCGCCGTCGGTGGAGACGAGAACGCCGGTGTCGAATCCCGCGGCCGCCAGAACCGTGCCGTCGGTGGCGAAGCTGCTGATCCAGCGCGGCCCGGACGCCGGTGTGAGGATGCGTTGCGCAGGTTGTGGCGTGCCGGTGATGTCGCGCACCAGCCACAGGCCGTCATTCGTGGCGACGTACAGGTCGACGCCGGACAGGGTCACCGATCTCACCCCCGGTGCCGGGGCGGGATAGGTCGCCCAGTGTGCGCCCTGGTCGTGGCTCACGTGGACGGCCTCTGACGAGTGGGCGACCAGAACTCGTCCGGTGTCGTCGATGGCAAGACCCACGTGACGGTGGCCGCCGTCGGGCCAGCCCATCTCGGTCCAGGAGCGGCCGCTGTCGTCGGTGCGGAGCAGTTTGCCGTTGTAGACCGGGAAGTCGGCGTCCCCTGGCGAGACGGTGAGCCACATTCGCTTCCCGTCGGTCGGGTCGACGACGGGACGACTCACCGTGGACGTGAGGGCCGGAAACCGTCCGCGTTGGGTCCAGGTCCGTCCCCGGTCCGGCGAAACCCAGATCGACCGGTTGCCGAGGGCGACCAGCTGGTCGGGTGCCGCCGCCGAGAAGGCCAACGGACCGGCATCGCCGTGGGGACCGACCGGCTCGAAGTCGGTTCCAGCGGCGTCGCGGTCGAGGACCTCGAACGTCGACGAGCCGGCGAGGGTGACGCCCCCGTGGTCAGGCGTGGTGACCGCGCTGACGTCGACGTCGTACGTGCCCGGACGTGGACCTGTCACGGCTGCCCGCCACGTACGCGCGTGGTAGGGCACCATCCCCACCTGGGTGGAGTCGCCCCCGGGGTGGTGGACGGTGACGGTCGGCGGTTCGCTCAGGTCCACCGGCGTGTACGCGAAGACCTCGCTGGAGCCCTCACTCGGATCCGGTGCGACGAAGACGTGCAGGGGCGCGACCGCGAGCAGGTACGGAACACGTGAGTCCGACGAGCGGCCCGGCGCGTCGACCTCGATCCAGCCGCCGAGTTCGGTGTCGGCGGCTGGCCTCTCTCCCGAGACCGTGACGGTGACGGTTGCCGATCCACCCGCTGGCAGCATCACCCGGTTCGGTGCGACGCGTACCGACCCCGCGTCGCTTCCCGCCGGCACGCCGCGCAGTTCGAGCTGTACGACGTTCGGCGACGTGTTTGTCACGGTGACCTGACCGGTGGATGTGACGCGGGTCCGTGACAGGTCCGCGAGGCCGAGGGAGAGGGTTGCCGGCGAGGCGAGGACCGACGACGTGGCCGCGGCCGGAAGGTCGAGAAGTCCGGCACCCTGCTCGGTCGGCGTACGGCCGGCAAGCAGTCGTGCACTTCCGACGAGCATCGAACGGATCTGCAGACCATGCCGGTCTGGATGCAGCTGCCGGAGCAGAGCGGCGCCGCCGGCGACGTGAGGAGCGGCCATGCTGGTGCCACTCAACCGCGCGACACCAGGCTCCCAGAGCGAGGTGGGATACGCCGACCGGATCTGAACACCGGGTGCGACCAGATCGGGTTTGAGGTGGTAGCGGTCGTTCGGCCCGCGCGAGCTGAACGACGCCAAGGTGTCGGTGCGGTCGAGGCCCACGATCCGCACACGGACGGTTCCCTGCCCCAACAGGGCACGCAGCTGGGTGTACTCCGTACTGTCCGCGCTCAGGGCCACCAGCCGGTCGAGCCGGCCATCGTCGCCGGAACCCACGGACAAGCGCGGTAGGAGTTCGCCGTCGGTGCCTCCTGCGAGCGGGCCGGGCGTCTGGTCGCCACCGGCACCGGGGTGGAAGACCACACCCACCGCGCCCGCCGACTCGGCCAGTTGCGCGGTCTCGAACGGATCAGGCCCGGGATCCTGCGGTGGCCGCAGGTGAATGAGGGCCAGCTTGTCCCGCAGCTTCTCGGGTACGAGATCGGCAGGTTCGCCGGGTCCGAGGTCCACCACGCCGGCGGTGACCGGCTTGGCCGGAGCGTTGGCGGAGAACGCCAGGGCCCACGCCTGCAGGGTTTCTCGTTCGGGCGTGGTGAGTTCGAGGGCGGGTGTGCGGACCCCCGTCGCCGATGCGCCAACCGCGATGACGTTCGCGGCGGCTGCGGGGCTGCCGATCGTTCGGGGACCCGGCCCGTTGTTGCCGGCCGAGGCCACCACCACGACCCCCGCGTCGGTGGCGCGGTTGCTGGCCTGGCTCAGCGGATCGGTGCCGTCACCGGGTCCGCCCACGCTGAGGTTGACGACGTCCGCGCGGTGTGGGCTGGCGGGATCGACGGCCGCTTCGAGCCCGGCGAGAACCTGTGACATCGCACCGGAGCCGGCGGCGTTGAGGACGCGGTAGGCAGTGAGGTGTGCGTCGGGAGCCACGCCGACGAGGGCGGGAACCTCGCCGCCGCCACTGCCACTGCCACTGCCACTGCCGGCGATGGTGGCCGCCACATGCGTACCGTGACCGTTCTGGTCCATCGGGTCCGCGTCGTTCGCGACGAGATCGTGCCCGCCGATCACCTTGTGTCCGGGACCGAAGCCGCCACCGAGGGCCGGATGGGTGTAGTCGATCCCGGTGTCGACGACCGCGACCGTCACGCCCTTCCCGGTGACGCGGGCACCGGTGGGATCCGTACGCCGCCACAGCTCGGGAGCGCCCACGTGCGGAACGCTGACGTCGAGCGCCGCCCTCATCGTGGCGTCATCGTGGACCACGCGGACACCCGGAAGGTCACGAAGCCGCCCCACCTGGCCGGCCGGCACGCGTGCGGCGACGCCGTTGAACAGCAGGGAGAACTCCCGGGTCTCGGTCACGTCAATGCCCGCGGACCGGGCCGCCTGGTCCAGCTTCTGGTGCTGATCTGCGAGCTCGCCACGCCGGCCCTCGAGCTGGCGCAGAGCCGCGTTCGAAAGAGTCCGCGACTGGTGTTGCTCTGCGTTCAGGATCGCCATCGCCGGTGCACCGGCGAGCTCGATGATGACCCGCCGCTGCTCCTCGCGTGCCTGCGGGCGGGTAATGGTCAGCCCTCCTCCGGCCGACGCGTCGGTGACCGACAGCAACGGAGCGAGCAGGATGGCGGCGACGGCGAGCAGCAGGCCGCCGCGGACCTGTAACGCGGGCGTGGACACGCGAGCACCCATACGATCTCCAAGCTTGATCTGCCTGGTCCCCTGATTGGCCCGGCCGCGGATCGAAGGCTCGGGTCGCAGGGACAGGTCAGTCGTACAACCCCGCGATCGCCCTGGTCCAGAACCTCGACTGGCGCCATGCCGCCAGTTCGCGGTTCCGCCAGTTCGCGGTTCCGCCAGCGCCACGTGCCGGCCGATCGCGGGGCGCAGTCGGTCGGGTAGTCCTGGGTCGCGAGGAGACCGGGACCCGTGAGCCCGCCGCCAGCGCGACGGCGGGATCATCCGTCCATGAAGACCGCTGAGAGGTACGCAGAGTTCGCCGCACGCGAGGCACACGGCGTGTCGCCCGTCTACGAGCGCCTGTCGCTCGCGGTCTCCCGTGACGACGAGACGCTGGCCCTGCTCGACACCCTCCCGCCGGTCAAGCAGCAGCCGAACCTGCTGTTCGGCGTCGTACGTTTCCTCGGAGGTCCGGTCGAGGACCCAGCCGCGTTCCACGACTACACGGTGGCGAACTGGCCGGCGATCGAGGTGGAAATGCGCACCCGCGCCACGCAGACCAACGAGGCCGGGCGGTGCGCCGTCCTGCTGCCGGTGCTTGCCGCCCTGCCACAGCCGCTCGCGCTGCTGGAGGTCGGCGCATCGGCGGGGCTGTGCCTCTACCCCGACCGGTACGCCTACCGCTACGGCGACCAGACTGTCGGCTCAGGCGAACCGGTCCTCGAGTGCGCGGCGACCGGAGTGGTGCCGCCCACCCGCTCCCCCTCGGTGGTGTGGCGTGCCGGCCTGGACCTGAACCCGCTCGACGTGACCGACCCCGCGGATGTCGCCTGGCTCGACGCCCTCATCTGGCCCGAGCACGCGCACCGTCGCGCCCGGCTGCGGGCCGCGGCGGCCGTCGCCGCAGCCAACCCGCCGCTGCTCGTGCGCGGTGACCTGGTCGACGACCTGCCGGCGATGGCCGCTCGCGCGCCGGCCGGCGCGACGCTGGTGGTGTTCCACTCCTCGGTGCTGTACCAGGTGCCGGAGCCGCGAAGGGACGCGTTCGCCGAGACGGTACGCGGGCTGCCCGGGCACTGGATCGCGAACGAAGCCCCGGACGTCCTGACCTACGACGCACTACCGAAGCCGCCGGGAGTCGCGCTGCAGAACGTGCTCGCACTGGACGGGACGCCACTGGCCTGGACCAGGTCCCACGGGCAGGCGATCAGCTGGTTCGGGTAGTTCCTGGACCGTCTTCTCGACCGCAGGTCTCGCCTCAGGATCTCGTGCCCGACGCCGGGCGCAGGGCAACGGAGCGGGGAGTCCTATCGGATGGCCTGCACCGCGGCGGCCACGACGTTCGTGAGCTCCGGCACGGTCAGGCACAGCCCCGCCATGGTGACCACGAGCAGGACCGGGAACACGATCCACGCTTCGTACCACGCGCCGGTGATGAGCGGGCCGTCGTCGTAGTCGTCCCCCGGCTGACGTCCATTGATCCACGACAACGGACGCGGAACCGACGCGCGGGTCACAGCGTCCCCGACGATATGCGCCACGACCCCGAGGCCGAAGGCGAGCGGGAGCCACCACGGGTAGGTCGCATAGGTCACCACCGCCCATCCCGCCCCCGCCGAGACGAGCAGGTTCGCCGGCCAGAACTTCTCGTTGTCACCCGGAATCACGAACGCCAACGCCCGCAGGGCCGCGCCGACCACCGCCGCGACCGCGACACCGGTCGAGATCGGATGCAGTGAGGCTGCGTACGCCAGTGCCGCGAACAGTGCCGGCGCCACCAGCCAGTCATGCGTACCCCCACGGTGGCCGCGGAACACGACGTGCACCAACCGATGAACGACGCGCGACAGCGGGCCCCACATGATCGTCACCGAGGACGAGCGGTGGTCCCAGTCCGGAATCAGTGCCGCGCCCGCGCAGGCGGCCACCCATGCAAACTGGTCCACCATGCCATCGACGGGTACGACGGTGAGCAGGAGTGCGCCCGCGGCGAGCCCCGTCGCCGCATGCGTACGCCACATCATGGGTCAGTCCGTTCGCGATCATGCACGCGGACATCATCAACGCTGGCGCCGACATTTCCTCGCCGGACACGCCGGATGCTCCGGGCGACGGACCTCCACTGGACAGCGCGTGGCACGGATCACATTGGGCGTTATGAACCATTCGGTCCTGACTCGCGTTTCCTCGATGCATCAGCGCCTGGATCAGGCTTGAGCGCGCCACCGGATATGCGGGGGCCCACACATCTGCGTGATGCGTGAGTCCGCTGTCGCGCCGACGACCTGTTTCTCAGGGCATCCGACATGCGTACCGCATCAGCAACAACGGTGTGGCCGCGTGTCTCATCAGGGGATTCTCGTGAATTTCGCTGGTTCGACCAGCTGAAGAGGAGACGACAGTGGAGTTGAGAAAGCAACGGCTCACGGCCAAGGCACTCGTCCTGGCATCGTTGTGTGCCGGGACGGTCATGGTGAACACAGGCGTGGCGGTAGCCGCAGATGACACCTTCGCGGTGGTCACGGCATTCGATGGGTGCACTACGACACCCAATGCAGCGTGGAAGGGCTTCGCACAGTTCCAGGACTACGGGCCTGGCGCACCGGGCGGCGGCGACAACGACGACTACGTCATTGTCGGTGACAGTTGCGCGGACGGTCGCGGTGTCAAGGCGTGGGCCTGGGTCGATGGCGACTACAAAGGTGCCAAGTACGTCGGCACAGGTGTCGACACCTCCGCCGTCTGGGACCCGCTGGGCAACGTTCCAGGTGGCCACTCCGTCGGTCTGAAGGTGTGCTCGGTCGACGGCAACAACGACTCGACCGCACTTTGGTGTGACTCCCATACCGTCACGATCGACGGATAGCGTCAGAGACCCGCTGACGAGCTGGAAGGTCGTCGGCACCCGATGCTGACGTGAGCTGGTCGGCGGACCACTGTGGTCCGCCGACCGGCTGTTCACACTGGCAACACGACCTTGCCAACTCCTCTGGTCGATCCTCAGGATCCCTGTAGCCGCATGCCGTGCGGACGTTTTCGTACCACGACGAAGGAGCCCTGTGGGATGACCGACGTGGCCTTCGACGCCGACTTCACCGTCGCGCTCTGGCTGGTGGTGCCGGCTGACCGACCCGGATCCGCCGGCGGGCTGGCGACCACGTTCGATCCCACGTCCCGGACCGGATTCCACCTCGGCGTCATATCCAGTGCCGGCGGTTACAACGGACCCGGTGACGAGTTGCGCGTCTCTTTCGGTATCGACGTGGGAACCGACCCGCGGTGGATCGACTGCGGGCGGCCATCCCCCTCCTCGAGCCTGATCAGCAATTCGCTCACCGTCTTCGACGGACATCTGCACGCGGCGTCCACCGACGCACCGGCCGTTGCGGACTGGGCGCACGTGTACCGCCACCATGGTGGGAAGGAATGGGAGGACCTCGGCCAGGTCGGCAAGGGTGCGGCGCATGGCGTCGGACCGCTCATCGTCCACCGCGGAAGCCTCTACGCCGCGACGTGGAACTATGACTGGACCCGCGTGGACACCGACGACCTCACGGCCTGCCGCGTCTACCGCTACGAAGGACCAGGACGGTGGGAGGACTGCGGCCAGCCGGGTGCCTCCCGACGCCTCTACAGTCTGGCGTCCTACCGTGGCGACCTCTACGTCGCCGGCGACGACTGCTCCGTCCACGTCTATCGCGGCGACCGGACCTGGGAGAAGGTGCGTTCGTTCGCCTCCCATGCTCATCCCATGACGGTCCACGATGGCTCACTCGCCCTCGCGACGCTCAATCCGGCCACGGTCTGGACGTACGACGGCACCACCTGGACCGACCTGGGCAATCCACTGGGTGATGAGGAGCACTGCAACCAGATTCACACGCTGGACGAATTCGACGGAGCACTCCACCTCGGCTCATGGCCGCTCGGCAAGGTCGTCCGATGGGACCTAAGAAGCACGAGGTGGAACGACCTTGGCCGGCTGGGTGACAGCACCGAGGTGCAGGCACTCGCGTCGTACAACGGCATGCTCTACGCCGGCGCGATCCCCCGTAGCGAGGTCTTCCGGTACGACGGCGACCACAACTGGACCAGCATCCGCCGTTTCTACGACCCACCACGTTGGGAACCGCTCCTGGTCTCCGAAGTCGACGACACTCCACGCGGCGAGCGGGGCCTGCGGGAGTGGAGTCGGGTCACGAGCCTTACCCAGCACGCGGGCATGCTCTTCGCGTCAACGGGAAGTTGCACGGGCGCGGCGGCCGACGCTCCTGCGGACATCCGCGGCACCGTCCACGCCATGAGTGCCGGCGTCACCGCCACGACAGCGCACTCTCTCGAGCCCGGCCGGCACCACATCGCCGCCGTCCGCCGCGGCGGAACGGTGTCGATCTACGTCGATGGGAGGGAGGCCGCGACCGCCCAGGGTGAGGTGACGGGATCCCTCGCGACTGCCACTGGTCTCCGGGTCGGCCCGGACGTCCCCGGGTCCTTCTGCGGTGAGGTCCAAGACTTCGGCGCCTATGACCACGCCCTCGACAGCCGAGAGGTCGAGGCACTCGCCGCGCAACGCCCCGACTGATTGCGTGTGCGGCGCCTACGAGTCGCCGCTGACAGGACAGATCGCCTTCGTCGCGGTGGAACCGTGGCAAGAACGGCATGCCCGAACGACCCGCACCGCCCGAACGACCCGCACCGCCCGAACGACCCGCGCCGCCCGAACGACCTACGCCGTGCAAACGAAGCCAGGTCAACCAGGCCTCGAGACACGGAAACGGCATCAACGCCTTGCCCAGCGACCACAGCCCCAGCCAACCAGGCGAGTAACCCATCCAACCAGGCAAGCCCCGCCCAACCAGGCAAGCCACCCGTCGGCCTCCGCCGACCCGTCACGCTGCGAGCAGTGCCGCGAGGCTCAGGACTGTGAGGCCGGCTTGAGGAGCGGGAAGATCTGGCACTCGCGAATGCTCTTGTCCATGAAGAACGCGAACACCCGCTCACTCATCCCGAAACCGCAGGCGGGCGGCATTCCGTATTCCAGCGCCTCGACGAAATCATCGTCCGCCATCTGTGCCTCGTTGTCACCGGCGTCCCGAAGTGCCTGCTGCTGGTCGAACCGCTCGGCCTGGTCGATCGGATCATTCAACTCCGAATAACCATTGCCGAGCTCGCTGCCGGCGATCAGGACGTGGAAACGCTCGACGATTCCGGGGCGAGAGGCGCTGCGCTTGGCAAGCGGCGACACCTCCAGCGGTTCGTTGACCAGGAACCCTGGACCGGTGAGCTGGCGGCGGCAGTGCTTCCAGAGCGCGTCCGTCGCCCGCGCGCGGTTCAGGCCGGCCTTGTCGTAGGAAACGCCCAGCTCGTCAAGCCTGGCGACCATCTGGTCGACACTCGCGTCGAGGACATCGATCCCCGTCAGCCGTTGAACCGTCTCCACGTAGTCGTAGCGTTCCCATGGACGGCTCAGATCGACCTCGTAGGTGCGTTCGTTGCGGTGCAGGGTGAACTGCAGAGTGCCAAAGGTCTCCATGACGACGTAGGTCATCAACTCCTCGACCAGGGCCATTCCCCACTCGTGATTGGCGTACGCCCAGTAGAACTCCATCTGGTCGTAGTCGTTGAGATGCTCCCGGCTCTGGCTCTCGTTGCGGAACTGCCGGCCGATCTCGAAGACCTTTTCCAGACCGCCGACGAGCAGGCGCTTCTGCCACAGCTCGCCCATCGAGATCCGCAGGCACACCTCGGTGTCGAGGAAGTTGTGGTGGGTGACGAACGGACGCGCGTCGGCCCCACCGCTGGTGTGTTCCAGAGCGGGCGTCTGCACCTCGACGAAGTCGCGGTCTTCGAGGAATCGCCGGATCGACCGCCAGTACCGCGCCTTGGCATAGATCATGTCCTGGACGTCGCGGTGTAACAGGATGTCGAGGTAGCGCTTGCGGAGCAGCAGATCCTCGTTGGCCAGCCCGGCGTGCTTGTCCGGCAGCGGGCGGAGCGCCTTCGCCAGCAGGGTGACCGCACGGGCACCGACCGACGGTTCGCCCGTCTTGGTCTCCATCCGTACGCCCTCGACGCTCACGAAGTCACCCAGGTCGAGGTGCCTGATCCAGAACTTGTATCCCTTACCTGGCTCGGCACCCTGGTCAAGATCCTTCTTGGACAGAACGAACTGGATGTCGCCGCTCTCGTCATGGAGCCGGCCGAACGCGATGTTGCCCATCACCCGGAAGAGCATCACCCGTCCCGCGACGGTGACGGGGGTACCGTCGGTGAGCTTCAGGGCGTCCGCCGCCGAGGTCTTGTCCACCGGACCGGAGGGGTAGGGCTCCACCCCGGCCGCCCGGAGCTTGGCGATCTTCTCGGTCCGCTGCCTGCGGATCGTCGCCACCAGGTCCTCGTCGCCGCCACCATGCTGGGACACGTCGTCGTTCGTCACCGCTGCCGTCCACGCCTTTCCTGGTCCGCCCGGAGTCGTCTCCGGTGCACGTCAGGCGGCCAGTCTGGCAGACGGCAGGAACGAGCTCACGGCCTTAACGGCGCCGCCGCGCTGGACGGCTCGCTCAGGCGCTGGCACCGCTTCCGCCGTGCTCGTCCGGGTTGCGCCAGAAATACGCCTCTGGATCGTAGACGGCCGGTGTCGGATGGATCCACGGTGCGGTGAATCCGCCTTGGGCGAGATTCTCCTTCCTGGGTACGTTCCCGAGATCCCGGTGCGCGACCGTGAGCGACGGGGTGTTGGCCACCGAGCCCTGGAAGAACGGCCCTTCCTCGACGTGGATCTTGGTGATCTCCCAGACGAGCTGATGGCGTTTCATCTCGTCCGGCTCGACCTTGCACTGGTCGTAGAGCTTCCACAGCTTCTCGATGGGGCCGCTCGGTTCGGGCTCCATCCGGGGCGGTGTGCGGTCGTAGGGGTCCTTGTCACGTTCGGCGTTCTCGGCCGGCGTTCCCCGCACGTTGTAGAACTGGCCCTCGAGCGGTGCCCAACGGGTCGGCTCGATCGGCACGATCCACTGGGGGAAGACGAGACAGTTCGGTCCGTCGCCGACGCCCCAGTCGCCACGGCCCATGATCTTGCCGCTCTGCCATCCCGGATCCATCGACTCCGGCGGGATCGGATCCTCGCGTACGTCGAGTCCGATGCGTCGCCAGTCCCTGACCATGAGGTTGTTCGACTGCGACACGACGTCGTTTGGGTTGGCCGCGAACGTCAGGACGATGGTGAGCTTGTCGCCGTCAGGCATCTCGCGCTTGCCGTCACCGTCCTTGTCGACCACGCCGAGCTCGTCGAGCAGCTTCTTCGCGGCCTCGGGGTCGTAGGCGTTGTACGCATCCCGCCAGCTGCGGTAGACGTCGGGGCCCTCCGAGCCGACGTGATACTCGACCGCCTTCGGGCTCATCGTCCCCGTTGTCGCCTCGCCCATGCCGAAGTGCACGGCCTTCTGAACCTCGGCCCGGTTGAACGCGAGCGACAACGCCTGCCGGAACGCCGGCTCCCGGATCAGCTTCCGCATCTTCTCGTCGTGATAGTCGTAGTTGAAGAAGAAGCAGGCGTTTCCGGTGCCGTCACCGTTGTCCCACAGGACCGTTTCCACGCCGCTGCGGTCGGCGGTCTCCTTGAGCCCTGCGACGTCGGCGAGGGCGAGCTGTGCGAACGGCCCGTGCACGTAGTCGTACCTGCCCTCCTGGACCTGCAGTTTGCCGACCTGCGCGTCCTGCACCACCGACATGATGAGGCGGTCGACGAACGGCAGCTGGTTTCCGTCGGGATCGACGCACCAGTAGTACGGATTGCGCTCCCAGCGCAGGACCTCGCCCTCCTTGACGGAGGTGACGCGCCAACCGGTGAGTGTCGGGCACTCGGGATTGCGGACGAAGTCGGCCTTCGTGTAGAAGACGCCGTCCTTCGACGCCCAGTCGGCGGGTGCGTCCGGGTTGTACTTCGGGTGGAACTGCTCGACATAGTGCCGCGGCAGCGTCCAGATCGGCCCGACGTCGCCGTTGCCGCCGCTCACCCACGTGGCGAGCCGGTCGGCGGTCAGTGGAGCGGGGGCGTCGTAGGTGAGGACTAGAGTGAAGTCGTCGGGCGCGGTCATCTTCGCCAGCGTGCCCTTGCCTGACCGCATCTCGTCCGGCGGCACCGCGGAATGGTCCTCGTCGAGGACGAGATCCTCCCACCAGAAGAGGATGTCCGCCGTGGTCCACGGCTTGCCGTCGGACCATTTGAGACCTTCGCGGAAGTGCAGGGTCCACTCCGACGCGTCGGCGTTCGACTCCCAGCTCTCGGCGATGCCCGGGCCGATGTCCATGCCGTCGTTGAGATAACGCAGGATCGAGTGGCCGTACATGTACTCGCGGACCTGACCGTCGCTGACCTTCGGCGTCATCATCCGCAGTTCGCCGCCGAACTTGCCGGGCTCCAGCCAATTGTGCGGCACGACGTAGGGCCGCGCGGGGAGCCGGTCCTTCACCGGCGGGAGGTCGCCGGCCTTCACCTGGGCCGCCAGCATCGGCGCCTCGTGGAACTCGGCCGGCGCGGAGAGCGGCTTCTTGCTCGACCCCACGCCGTCGGCCTTGCCGCCGCCGCCCTTCTTCCCTGCCGTACCGTTGCCGGCCGTGTCGTCGCCGGCCGAGCACGCGCCGAGCATCACGCCGGCGGCGGCCGCCGCCGAGCCGAGAAGAAACGCCCGCCTGGTTCCCACCGTCGGTGTCATCCTCGACTCCTCATCTGGTTCCCTCATCCGACGTACGACGGCCGAGGCGAAGATCACCCGCACCGTGGGCCCGACCCTAGTCGTCCGTTCTGTCCGAAGTCCTGGCCAGCACCGGCGCCCGTCCCGTGGCTCGGGCTGGGCGGCACTCCGATACATCTCAGCGTTGACTTATATAAGCTTCGACTGAGATGCTTCGCGCGACGCGGCACGCTGCGCAGACAATCCGGACAGCAAGGAGAACGACCCGATGGACATCGGCGACGAGATCAACGCCATCCAGCGCGAGACCGGCCAGGGGCGCATCAAGGAGCAGGACGTACGCACGATCACCCTGCGACGCAGCTACGACGCCCCGATCGAGGACGTCTGGGACGCCATCACCGACCCGAAGCGAGTCAACCGCTGGTTCCTTCCCGTCACCGGAGACTTCCGCCTCGGCGGTACGTACCAGATCGAAAACAACGCCGGCGGCGAGATCGTCGCCTGCGAGCCGCCGGAACGCCTCAAGGTCACGTGGATGCTCGGCGAGCCTTCCGAGGCCGACCTCAGCGAGGTCGAGGTCCGCCTGTCGCCCGGCACCGACGGCCAGACACTCTTCGAGCTCTGCCACACCGCGGTCGTCGACCCCGGCTTCTGGTCGATGTACGGGCCGGGCGCGGTCGGCGTCGGCTGGGACCTCACACTTCTCGGCCTGGGCCTCCACCTGGCCGGTGGCGAGATCGACAAGGCCGAACGAGAAGCATTCGAGCAGTCGCCGGAGGCGCGCGACTTCATGACCAGGAGCAGCCGGGCGTGGGGCGCCGCATACGAAGCCTCGGGCGCCGACAGCGCCGAGGTGGCCACGGTCGTCGAGAACACGACGAAGTTCTACGCCCCCGACCAGGACGCGCCGAGCCAGAGCTGACCGAGCGGGACCCGTCCGAACGTGCTGAGGCCCGAAAGGGATGTCGAGCCCTTCGGACAGGTGCCACCCCTCACGTTCACACCGGCCCGGCGCCCGGCTCAGGCCTGCGGGTCATGCCAGGTGGTGCCCGCTGGGAGCAGGCCGTCCGCCGCCTCCGGTCCCCACGAGCCCTGGGCGTACGGATGGACCGGCACCGCATCGTCGAGGATGGGGTCGACGATCCGCCAGGACGCCTCCACCGAGTCCTCACGGGCGAAGAACCACTGGTCGCCCGCCAGCGCGGCACCGATCAGCCGGTCATACGGCCTCGGGTCGGAGCCCGGCTGCTGTGCGAAGGTGAGCTCCTCGACCTGCGCCTCCGGGCCGATGGCAGGTTTCTTGCCGGCCAGGCTGAGCGTCACCGCGGTCTCCGGGCGTACCCGGAAACGCAGTTCGTTCATGCTCTCGAACGGCTTGATGCCGCAGATGTTGCGTTCGGGCCGGCGGAACCGCACCGAGACCTCCGTCGCGCTGACGGGGAGACATTTGCCGGCGCGGATGTAGATCGGTACGCCCGCCCATCGCGCGGACTCCGACGCCAGCCGCACCGCGAAGTACGTCTCCACCGTCGAGTCCGGCGCGACACCCGGCACGTCGCGGTAGCCGTCGTACTGCCCGCGGACGACATCGCCCGGCGTCAACGTCCGCAGCGCCTGCACGGCCTCGGCGCGTTCGTTCCGCCAGGACCGGATGTCGTGCCGCGGCTCGTCGGCCATGATCGTCACGAGCAGTTGCATCAGGTGGTTCTGCAGGACGTCGCGGATCGCGCCGGTCCGGTCGTAGAACCGGCCCCGGTCGGCCACCCCGAACGACTCCCCCATGGTGATCTGGATGCTCTCCACGTGGTCGCGGTTGAGCAGCGGTTCGACGATGGAGTTGGCGAAGCGGACGAACTGGATGTTCTCCACCGGATCAAGACCGAGCCAGTGGTCGACGCGGAAGATCGCGTCCTCCGCGAAGACCTTGTGCATGGCGGCGTTGAGTTCCTGGGCGCTGCGCAGGTCCGTGCCGAACGGCTTCTCGACCATGACGCGCGAGTCGCGTTCGCGGCCGACACTGGCGATCCCCTGCGTGATCCGCCCGAACAGCTGCGCCGGGACCTCGAGATAGAACAGCGTCCGGCGGCGGTCGCCGAGGCGATCCGAGACCTCCTGGTAGGTCGCGTCGTCGGTCAGGTCGCCGTCCACATAGCCGAGCAGCCCCAGCATGCTCGCCGCCGCGCCCTTCGTCGGATCGATGTCGTGGTGCCGCAGGGACTCCGCGGCATAGTCGCGGAACTGCTCGAGTTTCCACCCACTGTTGGCCACGCCGATGATCGGTACGTCGAGTACACCGCGCTCGACCAGGCTGACCAGAGCGGGGTAGGTCTGCAGCTTCGCCAGGTCCCCGGTCGCGCCGAAGATGACCAACGCGTCGACTGTGTCACGTTCCATCTGTGTGCCCGCCTTTCCTGTTCGTCGTCGCGACGCGGCCCGACGTGGTGGCACCCGCGCCCGCACGGGCCCGGGCGGGCAACACGTAGCGCTCGACGGCGTTCGCGAAACCCTCGTCGGTGTTGGCCGTCGTGACCCGGCGGGCCGCGCGCTGCACCTCGGGGCTCGCGTTGCCCATCGCGATGGACAGGCCCGAACGCGCGAACATGAGAACGTCGTTCGGCATGTCGCCGATGGTCACGATCTGTGCCGGATCGATGCCGTACGTCCTCGACAGGAACGCCACCACGCTCCCCTTGTTGGCCTCCGGGTGCGTGACGTCGAGGTAGTAGGGCTGGGACCGGGCCGCCGAGACGTGGTCGCCGAACTCGTCACGGGCTGCCGACTCCGCCGCGGCCACCGCGACCAGGTCGTCGCTGACACCGACGATCTTCGCGACGCCACCCATCCGGAGTAGCTCTCCACCACGGTCGGTGCGAACTTCACCGTCCACGCCTCACGGTCGACGTGCGGGCCGTTCCGGTCGTGGACGAACCACTCCGTGCCCTGGTAGAGCCAGACGTCCAGCCGGTACGACCCCAGCAGGGAGACCATTGGCCCGACCACCTCGTCCGGGACGGTCCTCACTTCGATCACCGACATGTCCGGATGGACGAAGAGACCGCCGTTGAACGCCGCGATCGGTGTGCTGAGGCGGAGCGGCTCGACGAGCATCGACATGCCGCGCGGCGGGCGCCCGCTGGTGATCGCGAACAGGATGCCGGCGTCACGCAGCCCGTGGACGGCCTCGACGGCGCGGTTGGTGAGAACCTTGTCGTTCGTCACCAGCGTGCCGTCGACATCGGCCAGGAACAGCCGGACCGGTGGAACGTCGCCGGCGTTCATGACCGCTCCGAGCCGGCAAGGACGCTCGCGTCCGACGCGGTGAGGAACGTGTGGATCAGCGCGAGGTAGCGATCGGCGATCGCGGTCGCCGCGTGGTCCCGCGTCACCGTGCCGGCCAGCCACGCCCGCAGCGCGTCCTCCCACAGTGTCCGACCGACCGCGAACCCGTCGAAGCCTGGGACGCCGGCGGCGATCCGCAGCCACTGCTCCACCCGGGCCTCGTCGGCACCGCGCCCGAGAACGACACAGCAGACGTCGTCGCGGCCGCCAGCCCGGGCCTGTGCCACCACCCGGGCGCAGGCGTTCGCGGTGTCGAGTCCCTCGATCTTCCAGATGTCCGGCTCCACATCCGCGTCCTGAAGCGCCGCGAGCGCGCGGACGACGAGGTCCGGCCGCAACTCGCGGTCGTACCGTCCCTGGTCCCCACCGCAGCGTGTCCACTGGTCATCGGTCGACGGGACGAGCAGCTCGAAGAGGAACCTGCGTTCGGTGTCGTGCAGCCACGCGCTGAGCTGGGCGAGTCGCTGTGTCTGGCGGGCGTTCAGGTCCTGATCACCGTCGGGGTTATAGCGGACCAGAACCTTCGCGAACGTCGGACCGAATCGCTCGATGTGTGCCGCGAAATCCTCGCCGTAGGCGAACTCGAACTCCTCCTGCCCGGACTTCTCCACCGGCATCGCGAGCACGTGCCCGGCCGCACTCGCCGCGCGGGCCACCTGCGTACCGAACTCCTCGTCGACGAGGACACCCGCCGCGTCCCGCGGCGCGCCACGCTCGAGGGCCTGGACGAAGCCTTCGTAGATGAGGTTCTTGGCGTCGATGATGCCGGCGCGGACCGTATCGCTCGGACCCCCGGCGGGCTTCGCCCGCCTGTCGCCCGCTCTCGCCTGCGGCACGGACGGAGGCTTCCCGCCGAACAGGTCGTGCTCGAACGATCCCCGATGGTCGAAGGCCATCAGGTAGAGCGGCGCGCGATATCCGAGAGCCATCGCGATCCCTCCTTCGCGGCATGCGGTGCGGCCCTGCCGAGGTGTGTGCGGGCGGCCGGCGGGGAGACTGTGTGCACGTGAGCGAGCGAAGCGAGGGAACCAATGAGCACAGCACGCGGGAACGCGTGAGCGCCGAGCGGAATCCGTCCGAGCCGAGCCAGGCCGGGGACGACAGGGGCGAACGGGAGAAGCGGATCGCTGCCGAGGCCGCCGCCGCACTCGTGCAGGACGGAATGACCGTCGGCCTCGGCACGGGCAGCACCGTGGCCTTCCTGCTGCCGGCACTCGCCCGGCGGAACCTGTCTCTTCGCTGCGTGGCGTCGTCGCCCCACACCCACCACGCCGCTCTCGGGCTCGGCCTCACGGTCCAGGAGTTCGACCCTCTCGACCGTCTCGACATCGCCATCGACGGCGCCGACCAGGTGGCCCCCGACGGCTGGCTGGTCAAGGGCGGAGGTGCCGCGCACACCCGGGAGAAGATCGTGGCGGCGGCCGCCGACCGGTTCATCGTCATCGTGGACTCGCGCAAACTGGTCGCCGCACTGCACGCCCCGATTCCGGTCGAACTGCTCGAGTTCGGGCTGCCGGCGACGCTGCGGCGCCTGGCGTCGGTGACGGTGCGGGGTGTGCCGCGCAGTCCGGACGGTGGCGTCATCGCCGACTACCACGGCGAGGTGGGCGACCCCGCACGCCTCGCGGCCGACCTCTCGGGCACACCCGGTCTCGTGGAGCATGGCCTCTTCTCGCCCAGCCTCGTGGCCACCGTCCTCGTCGGGCGCGACGGCACCGTCGAACGACGTGACCTGCGGTCGCCGGGCCGCTGAACCCGCTTCCATCGGTAGGGCGGTCATCGGCGGGGCCTTCATCTGGCGGCTACTCATCGCCCGGCCGCCGACCGGTCGGCGAGGACGAGTGAGGCGCGCGCCTCGACCTGGCCCGCCGGGATGGACTCGTCGCCGGCGAGGAGCTTCGCCAGGGGCAGGTGTTTGTCCGCACCGGTGACCAGCCAGAGCAACTGGTCCGCTCGCGCCAGCGCCGGATAGGTGAGGGTCATGCGCCGATGCCCCTGGTAGGGACCGGTGATCGCGACCAGGTGGTCGGTCACCTTCAGCACCGGGTCATCCGGGACCAGCGACGCGGTGTGTCCGTCCGGTCCCAGACCGAGGTGGATCAGGTCGAACCGATCCGGCAGCAGCGCCGCATAGCCGTCCGCGGCCGCCTCGAGGCCGGCGACGTCGGTGTGCTCGGCGTCGTTCACCGGCATCGGTACGACGTCCGCATCGGCCGGGCCGAGACTCCCACGCAGGTGGGTGAGATTGCGGTC
Organism: Actinopolymorpha sp. B11F2; assembly: GCF_040195635.1. Taxonomy (NCBI): domain Bacteria; kingdom Bacillati; phylum Actinomycetota; class Actinomycetes; order Propionibacteriales; family Actinopolymorphaceae; genus Actinopolymorpha; species Actinopolymorpha sp. B11F2. The sequence continues at coordinate 85,951 of NZ_JBEFTX010000020.1, forward strand.
CGGATCGCCGGCCGGCGCGATGCGCTCGTCGACCTGGAAGATCACGACGTGGTTCCACGCGACGTCGCGTCGGGCGAGTTCGGCAAACATCGCCCACGGCGTGTGCCCGCCGCTCACCGCGCACGTGAACCGTCCGTGGTCCGCGATCGCCTCCCGGCTACGGCGTACGACCTGATCGGCCGCGGCCGCCGCCACCGCCACGGGATCGGCGAAGACCTCGAGATCGTGGTGCATGCTGGTCAGTTCCCCTTCTCCGCATGGCCCCCGAACTCGCTCCGCATCGCCGACATGGCGGCGTCGGCGAAGTGGCCGAGCCCGCGCGACTCGAAACGTTCGTTCAGGGCGGCGGTGATGGCGGCCGCCGGCACGCTCTCCTCGATCGCCGCGATCACCGTCCAGCGGCCTTCGCCTGAGTCGGAGACCCGGCCCTTGAAACTCTCCAGCTGGGGCGAGGCGGCGAGTGCGTCGGCGATCAGGTCGACGAGCCACGACTCGATGACCGAGCCGCGCCGCCAGACCTCCGCGACCTCACCGACATCGATGTCGTACTGATAGGCCTCCGGGTCACGCAACGGCGAGGTCTCCGCGTCGACCGGACGGTCCTTCTTGCCGATGTTGGCGTGCCGCAGAATGGACAGGCCCTCGGCGATCGACGCCATCATCCCGTACTCGATGCCGTTGTGGACCATCTTCACGAAGTGCCCGGACCCGTTGGGGCCACAGTGCAGGTATCCCTGCGGTGCGGTGCCGTTCAGGGTGCGGTTCGGCGTGGGCGCGGCGCTCCCGGCACCGGGCGCGATGGTGGCGAAGATCGGGTCCAACCGGCTGACCGCACGGCCCTCGCCACCGATCATCAGGCAGTAGCCGCGTTCCAGACCCCAGACCCCACCGGAGGTGCCGCAGTCGACATAGTGGATCTGCCGCTCGGCCAGCTGCTTCGCACGGGTGATGTCGTCGCGGTAGTAGGAGTTGCCACCGTCGATCACGACGTCGTCCGGGTCGAGCAGTCCCACCAGCTGGTCGAGAGTGGACTGGACGACACCCGCTGGCACCATCAGCCAGATCGCCCGCGGCTTGTCCAGCGCGGCCACGAACTCCTCGAGGGTCGACGCCCCGGTGGCACCTTCGCCCGCCAGCTCCTGCACGGCGGTCTGGTTGACGTCGTACGCCACACACTGGTGGCCGTCCCGCATCAACCTCCGGACGAGGTTGGAGCCCATCCGGCCGAGCCCGATCATGCCGAGCTGCATGGGTGTGTCCGTGGCCATCGTTGTCCCCCTTGTGGATGTCGAGCGGGCTGGTAGCAGTCGGGCTTCGTTACGTCCTGAGCGTGCGGTAGCGACGGATCAGCGCGTTGGTCGACGAGTCGTAGCGCAGGTCGGGTTCGGTGTCGCTGGTGAGATCAGGGATGATTCGCTTCGCGAGCACCTTGCCCAGCTCGACGCCCCACTGGTCGAAGGAGTCGATGCCCCAGACCGTGCCCTGGGTGAAGACGCTGTGCTCGTAGAGCGCCACCAGCGAGCCCAACAGCCGGGGCGTCAGCACCTCGGCGAGCAGGACGTTGGTCGGGCGATTGCCCGGCATCACCTTGTGGGGTACGACGTCCTCCGGTGTCCCCTCAGCTCGCACCTCGTCCTCGGTTTTCCCGAACGCCAACGCCTGCGCCTGGGCGAACACGTTGGAGGTGAGGATGTCGTGGTGCTCACCCAGCGGGTTGAGCCCCTTGCCGAACCCGATCAGGTCGACCGGGATGAGGCGGGTGCCCTGGTGCAGCAGCTGGTAGAAGCTGTGCTGGCCGTTGGTGCCCGGCTCGCCCCAGTAGACGGGACCGGTGTCGTAGTCGACGGCCTTGCCGTCGAGCGTCACGTGCTTGCCGTTGGACTCCATCGTGAGCTGCTGCAGGTAGGCCGGGAACCGCTTCAGGTACTGGTCGTACGGCATCACGCCGATCGTCTGCACGCCGAAGAAGTTGACGTACCAGCAGGCGAGCAACCCCATCAGGGCGGGAAGGTTCTCGGCCAGCGGTGCGGTGCGGAAGTGCTCGTCCATCGCGTGGAAGCCCGCGAGCAGCTCGCCGAACTGCTCCGGGCCGATCGCGACCATCGTCGACAGCCCGATCGCGGAGTCCATCGAGTAACGGCCACCCACCCAGTCCCAGAAGCCGAACATGTTGTCGGTGTCGATGCCGAACGCCGCGACCTTCTCCGCGTTCGTGGAGACCGCGACGAAGTGCTTCGCGATCGCCTCCTCGGCGCCCACCTCGCGGAGCACCCAGTCGCGGGCCGAATGCGCGTTGGTGAGCGTCTCCTGCGTACCAAAGGTCTTCGAGGAGATGATGAACAGCGTCTCCTCGGCCGACAGGTCCCGGGTCGCCTCCACGAAGTCGGTGGCGTCGACGTTGGAGACGAACCGGAACGTCAACTCGCGCTTGCTGTAGTGCCGTAACGCTTCGTAGGCCATCACCGGGCCGAGGTCCGAGCCGCCGATGCCGACGTTGACGATGGTGCGGATCGGCTTGCCGGTGTGGCCCTTCCACTCCCCCGAACGGATCTTCTGGGCGAACGCCGCCATCTTGTCCAGCACGGCGTGCACCTCCGAGACGACGTCCACGCCGTCGACGACCAGCGACGCCTTCCTCGGCATCCGCAGGGCGACGTGCAGCACCGAACGGTGCTCGGCGGTGTTGATCGGCTCGCCGGAGAACATCATGTCCCGCCGGCGTTCGAGTTCACACTCCTCCGCGAGCCGCACGAGCAGGCGCATGGTCTCGTCGGTGACGCGGTTCTTGGAGTAGTCGAGGTAGATGCCGGTCCCAGCGGCCTCGGCGCACAGGCGTTCGCCGCGCCCCGGGTCCTCGCCGAACAGGTCGCGCAGGTGTCGCTGCCCGATCTCCGCGCGGTGCTCCTCGAGCGCCTTCCAGGCCGGTCGGTCGCGGAGCGGGATCCTCGGCATCGTCGTTCCCCCCGATCAGGTCCTGATCAGCTTCGATGTGGTGGCGTCAGGTCGTGAGCGCGGCGCGCTGGGCGGAGATCCGACCCAGCAGGTCCTTCCACGACGTCACGAACGCCTGCGCACCGTCGCGTTGGAGCTTGTCCGCGAGGGCTCTGACGTCCACGCCGGCGTCGGCGAACCGGCTCAGCATCTCGTCACATGCTCCGCCGTCGGCGGGCATCGGATCGCCCACCTCGCCGTGATCGTGGAACGCCTCCAGCGTGGCGTCCGGCATCGTGTTGACGGTGAACGGCGCCGCCAGCCCGTGGACGTAGAGCGTGTCCGAGGCGGCCGGGTCCTTCGTCCGCGTACTTGCCCACAGCAGGCGTTGCGGCCGCGCACCGGCGTTCTCCAGCCGCTGCATGGCGTCGGAGTCCAGGAAGCGCCGGTACGCACGGTAGGTGTCCAGCCCCACCGCGAGGGCCAGCTGGTCCTTGAGCTGCTCCGGAACCTGGTCGGCGACGGCCACATCCCAACGGGACATGAACACCGACGCGACCGAGCCGACCGCGGGATCGCGATCCGCCTCGACCCGACGCTGGACGCCGTCGCGGTAGGCGCGCGCCGCCGAGCGGTAGTGGTCGGCGGAGAAGAGCAAGGTGACGTTGACAGGGACGCCGGATGCGATGCATTCGGTGATCGCCGGCAGGCCCTCCTTCGTACCCGGGATCTTGATCAGCAGGTTCGGTCGACCCGCCCTTGCGTGCAAGGCCTTCGCCGCCCTGATCGTCGCGTCGGTGTCGTAGGCCAGCAAGGGCGAGACCTCGAGGGAGACCCAGCCGTCCACGCCGTCGGTCCGTTCATGGATCGGCAGGAAGAGGTCGGCCGCGCGCCGCAGGTCCTGGATCGCCAGCTCGAAGAACAGGTCCTCGTCCGTGCGACCCCGCGTCGCCGCGGCTCGGATCGCGTCGTCGTAGTAGCCGGTCTCGATCGCCTGGTCGAAGATCGACGGGTTCGAGGTGAGCCCGGTGATCGAGTACGCCTCGATGTAGTGCTGGATCTGCCCGGTGTCGAGCATCCTGCGGGTGATGTTGTCCAGCCACAGACTCTGCCCGCGCTGGTGCAACTCCTGCGTGGCGGTCACGGTCTGTCCTTTCCCTGAGCTCCGGTCTGGGCACGCGCCTGTCTCACCACGGCCCGGGCGGTCTCGGTCACCCTGTCCGGGGTGAACCCGAACTTGTGCAGCAGTTGCTTCAGCGGCGCCGACGCGCCGAACGTGTGCATCCCGATCACGGCACCCGCGGGGCCGACATAGCGGTCCCATCCCAGGGTCGACGCCTGTTCGATCCCGACCCGGGCGGTTACCTCCGGCGGGAGGACGGAGTCGCGGTAGTCGGCGGGCTGCCGGTCGAACAGCTCCCAGCACGGCATGCTCACCACCTGCGCCCCGATTCCCTCGCCGGCGAGCTCGTCCCGCGCCGACAGGGCCAGTGCGACCTCCGAGCCGGTGGCGAGCAGCAGTACGTCCGGTCGACCGCCGTCGGGAGGATCGGCGAGGACGTACGCGCCACGGGCGACTCCCTCGGCACCGTGCAGCTGCTGCCGGTCGAACGTCGGCAACGCCTGCCGGGACAACACGAGAACGGCGGGCTCGCGCCGGAACCCACCCACCACCCGCCAGGTCTCGACCACCTCGCTCGCGTCTGCGGGGCGGAAGACCAGCAGCCCGGGCATCGCCCGCAAGGACGCCAACTGCTCCACCGGCTGGTGGGTCGGCCCGTCCTGCCCGACGCCGATCGAGTCGTGGGTGAAGATGTGGATGACCGGCACCTCCATCAGCGCGGACAGCCGGATGGCGCCCCGGGCGTAGTCGGAGAAGATCAGGAAACCCGACCAGAACGGCCGGAGCTTCGACAGCGCCATGCCGTTCGCGATCGCGGCGGTGGCGTGCTCGCGGACGCCGAAGTGGAAGTTGCGCGCCGCCCGGTCATCAGGCTCGAACGCCGTACCACCATCGACCTGCAGCCAGGTCTTGGTCGAGGGCTCGAGGTCGGCCGACCCACCGAGGAGCCACGGCACGTGCCGGGCGACGGCGTTGAGCACCTCGGCCGACGAGGCCCGGGTGGCGACGCCCTTCGGATCTGCCGGAAACGTCGGGAGGTCGGCGTCCCACTCGGGCGGAGCCTCGCGGCGTTGCATCCGCTCTACCTGGTCGGCGAGCTCGGGGTAGGCGTTGGCGTACTCCTTGAAGTTCGCCTCCCACGCCGTCCGCACCGCCTGACCGCGAGCGCCGATCCCCTGCTCGAACCAGTGATAGATGCCGTCCGGGATGTAGAAGTCCACATCGTCCGGCATTCCCAGCACCCGCTTGGTGGCCTTCACCGCCTCGACCCCGAGCGGTGAACCGTGCGCCTTCGGCGAGTCCTCCCACGGCGAGCCGTACCCGATGTGGCTGTGGACGAGAATGAGCGTCGGCCGCTCGTGCTCGGTCTTGAACGAGTGGAACGCCCGGGCGACCATCTCGAGGTTGTTCGCGTCTGCGACCGTCGTGACATTCCAGCCGTAGGAAAGGAACCGGGCGGCCACGTCCTCGGTGAAGGTGATGTCGGTGTGGCCCTCGATCGTGACGTGGTTCGAGTCATAGATCCAACACAGGTTGGACAGCTTCTGGTGGCCGGCGAATGACGCCGCCTCCGACGAGATGCCTTCCATCATGCAGCCGTCGCCGGCAAGTGCGTACACGTCGAAGTCGAAGAGCGGACTGAGCTTGCCCGGGGGACGACCCCCGGACCCCCGCGACACACCGTCGCGGTTGTACCGCGCGGCGAGCCACTGGCTCGAGACCGCCATCCCCACCGACATCGCGACACCCTGGCCGAGCGGTCCGGTCGTCGCCTCCACGCCACTGGTCAACCGATACTCCGGGTGCCCCGGGCAATGCGACCCGAGCTCGCGGAAGGTCTTGAGATCGTTCAGGGTGACCGCGGGGGTTCCGAGAACCTCGTAGTCGGGATCGACCGAACGTACGCCGCTCAGGTGCAGAAGCGACCACAGCAGCGCGGACGCGTGCCCTTCGGACAGGACGAACCGGTCCCGGTTGGGCCAGATCGGATCGCCCGGATCGAATCGCAGGAACTTCTGCCAGAGCGTGTAGGCGACAGGCGCGATTCCCATCGGCGTACCCGGATGCCCGGACTCGGCTTTCTGCACGGCGTCCATGCACAAACCGCGGATCGTGTTGACCGAGAGGAGGTCGAGCCTGGAGGGGAAGTCGTGATTGGATCCGGATTCGAAGTCCGCCATGGCCCACCCGCTCCCCAGTCGGTCGTCTCACCCGTGCCTCGGGCCCCTACGTGGCCCACATGGTCAGACTGGTCCGCAAGATCGGATCTGGCACGGGCCGCGCGGCCGTGGTCACGAGGGCCCAACGGGGGACCTCCGACCTCGCAAGGGAGACGGAGCTACTCCGTGAGCGAGCTGCCGCGACGGCGCACGAGTGCGAGTCCGCCGGCCGCGGCCATGACCCCGACGCCGAGGACGACGGCGGCCACCCCGATCCAGCGACTCGCGCCGGTCCAGCCCGCCCGCGTCAGACCGGAGATCACGCCACTCTCCGAGTCGCCGGCGGTACTGGCCTCGCCCGCTGCCGCCGGAGCCGCGCGGAGGGTGAGCGCCGGGGCGGGGTGCGCGGATTGTCCCTCCGCGCTCGCGCGCGCCGCCGACCGCTCCACCGAGCCGTCGTCATAGGTCTGGACGGTCGGGAACGTGAGGCGTTCCACCAGCGGCAGGGGCCCCACGAAGACCTCGAACTCGTCGAACTCGCCCGGACTGATGCGGGCGCTTTTGTCGGCCGTCCAGGTGATGGACGTCACGGCAGGCGTCATCGCGCAGTCGCAGGTGTCGCCTGGCCCGCGGACCTTCGTCTCGATCACGTCGGCGGTCCAGCCCGGCTGTCGCTTGACCCGTACCGACGCCAGCGGCGGCTTGGTCGGGAACGCCACCTTGACCTTCACCGTGCTGGCGCTCTCGGACTCGTTCGGGACGACGAAGGTCAGCGTGGTGTAGTCGCCCTGGGTGGCCGTCGAAGGACTGACGATGACATCGGCGGCGACATCGGCCGCGGCGGCCGCCGGCGCAAGAGTCAACGCGAGCGAAGCGGCGACCGACACCGCAGTGACGACCAACCGGCGAGAGGACGTACGCACGACGACATGGTGGCCGATCCCGCGGCCCTTGGCTATCCGAAGGTCCGGCCCCGGCCCCGGTGGGTTCGGCTCGTCTTCGAGCCCGCCGCAGCAGGATTTGTCTGCGTACGAAATAATCCCGCGACAGACAATCTTGCTAGGATTGCGTCATGCCTGCCCAGACACCGACTGACCTTGCCGCCGACCTGCTGTTCCTGCTGAACCAGGCGAGCTTCGCCCTGGCGACCCAGATGGCCTCCGGGCTGGCCGACCTCGGGATCTCGCCGCGGGACTACTGCGTACTCATGGGTGCGAGCAGCGGGCGCTGGACGCAGAGCCAGCTCGCCGAGATGTCCCACCTCGACAAGACGACCATGGTCGTGACGATCGACAAGCTCGAAAGGCTCGGTCTCGCCGAGCGCCAGGCCTCGCACACGGACCGCCGCGCCCGGGTGATCGCGGTCACTCCAGCGGGAGAGAAGACGGTGGCCGCCGCCCGGAAGATCGTCGCCGAACTCTACGACGATGTCCTCGGCGAACTACCCGCCGGCAAGCGGAGGGTCTTCCTCGACAGCCTCGTCCGCCTGGTCAGCGGCCAACTGGCCACCCCGTCCCACGTCGACCAGCCGATCCGCCGGCGCGCACCGCAGGTCCCGCAGCCAGCCGGTTAATAACGAACTAGATAGTCCCGAACAAAACTATCTGCTACGGTCACTCCTGGAACTCGCACCAGGAGGCGACCCTTCATGCTCCGACATTCACCGAGCGCGGCCCGGACGCGCCGTCTCGCCCTTCTCGTCCTCTGCGCCGGGTCGTTGATGGTCATCCTCGACCAGACGATCGTCAACGTGGCCCTGCCGTCGATCCAGGCCGACCTCGGTTTCTCCCAGTCGGGCCTTGCCTGGGTCGTCAATGCGTACCTCATCGCGTTCGGCGGGTTGCTCCTGCTGGCCGGACGACTCGGCGACCTGATCGGTCGCAAGCGCGTCTTCCTCGCCGGGCTGGCCGTGTTCACCGGGGCGTCCCTGTGGTGCGGTCTCTCCACCAGCCAGGAGATGCTCATCGTCGCGCGGTTCGTCCAAGGGGCCGGCGCGGCCATCAGCTCCTCGGTGATCCTGGGCATGATCGTGACGATGTTCGCCGAGCCGGGGGCGCGGGCGAAGGCGATCGGCATCTACAGCTTCGTCGGTGCCGGTGGCGCCTCGATCGGCCTGCTCGCCGGCGGCGTCCTCACCCAGATCCTCACCTGGCACTGGATCTTCCTCGTCAACCTGCCGATCGGCATCGCCGTCGCCCTGCTGGGCGTCCGGCTCCTTCGTACCGACCGCGGGATCGGACTGCGCCAGGGCGCCGACGCCGTCGGCGCGACGCTCGTCACCGTCGCCCTGATGCTCGGCGTCTACACGATCCTCCGGTCGGCGGACGGCGGCGGGGACTCGACGCGGACGGTCGTCCTCGGCGCGGCGACCCTCGGCCTGCTCGCCGGGTTCGTCCTCCGCCAGGTCACCGCGAAGAACCCGCTCCTGTCGCTTCGCATCTTCCGCTCACGTCAGCTCACGGGCGGCAACGTGGTTCTCGCCCTCATGCTGGCCGGGATGTTCGGGCAGTTCTTCCTCGGCTGCCTGTATCTGCAGCACGTGCTCCACTACGACCCTCTCGAGATCGGGCTCGCCTACCTCCCGGTCGCGGCGATGATCGGCATGCTGTCGGTCGGTCTCTCGCCCCGACTCAACTCCCGCTACGGCGAACGCACCGTGCTGCTCGCGAGCCTGGTGTCCGTTGTCGCCGGACTCACGCTGCTGGCCCGTGCGCCGGTGGACGGGGTGTACGTGGTGGACGTCCTCCCGGCCTTTCTGCTGCTCGGCGCGGGCGGCGGCCTGGGCTTTCCCGCCCTGGTCACGCTCGCCATGTCCGGCGCCACGCCCAGCGACTCCGGGCTCGCATCCGGTGTCGTCAACACGACCCAGCAGGTAGGCGGCGCTCTCGGACTGGCCGTCCTCGCGACCCTGGCGACCGTGCGTACGGACCTTCTGCTCGCCGAAGGGCACTCTTCGGTCGCGGCGCTGAACGGGGGTTACCACCTCGGATTCGGCGTGGCCGCCGGCATCGTCGCGGTGGGCGCTCTCGTGGCCGCGGTGGTCCTGCGCCCGCGCCAGGCTCGGGGGTCGACGACCGCCGCCGGTTCTACTGACGACATCCGGGCGGAAACTGGGGCCTGATCAGGGGTTCGGGGTCCGGCGGCGAGCGAGCCGACGCCACCAGGGGGTGCGCTGCGTGGGGACATCAGCCTCTGGCGCCAGGTCGACGGCCCGGGCGGCGGCGCGCTTTGCCGCCGCCTCCTCGCGATCCGCCCGCCACTGGCCCACGACGGCATCCGCCTTGACGGGGACGACCGGCACGCGCGGACCCGACGGGGCCCGCAGCCAGCGGGTGATCCGATGGTTGAGCTCGTCGACGACCGCACGCACGTCCTGCTCCGAACGCAGCTCGCGGACCGTGTCCGGCAGGCGCTCGATCTCCTTGCGCAACTGCAGTGGTGTCGGCAGCAGGTCCTCGGTCGACACGCCCTCCTTGCGCAGGTGGCGCTGCACCCACACCTCGTCGTACGGCTTGTCGAGGTCGGCGATGGGCTTGCCTGCCCCAGGCAGGTTGTCGAACTCGCCACGCGCAACGGCGTCGTTGATCTGCTTGTCGACCCATGACTCGAAGCTGATGCCGGGCGGTTTGCGTTCGGTCATGGTGCCATTCTCCCGCATATCGCCAACGCCCTTCCATGTCACTTCCGCCGCCCGGCCGAACGTGGCGAAGGTGAGCGTCACTGGCGCCGGCGTACGGTGAACGTGACCGCCACCAGGCCCAGGACCCAGGCGATCAACAAGGCACCCCACAAGGGCATGGTCACCTCCGGGATGAGCAGCCGAATGCGCACGGTGGCGGTGTTCTGGAAGATGAAGATCAGCGCGAGTGCGGCAATCGCGGCAAAACCGACGACCCGGCGAACCATTGGTCGGGACAGGAATCCCGGCTTGCGTTGTGTGTCCGACCCTGCCATGGAGTCCCCCGATCTCCCTGCGCTCGCTCCGACGAGCGTTCCATTCCACGATGCCTCGCAGACCGCGACCGGGTGGACCCTTTCCCGATCAGGACCTCTCCCACTCAGGATGAGAAGACCAGGCAGTAGTCGTTGGTGAGCCACGTCGGCGGTTCGTCCCAGTCGATCACGACCTCCCGCTCGTAGGTCAGGACGGTCGAGACCGCCTGACCGATGTCCCACGCCAGTCGGGTCGAATGCAGCCGGAGGTTGGCGGCGTTGATCACCACCGTCCCCCCGGGCGCGAGGCAGGTCGCCACCCTGCGATAGATCGCGGCCAGCTCGTCGAGATGCGTCTGGTAGTCGCCGTCGAGCGTCTGGTATCCAGTCAACGGGTTCTGCGGGTGATCCTCCCTCGACATGTACGGCGGCGAGGTGATGCTGAAGTCGATCGGCGGGAGGTCGAGCCGATCGAGGTTCCTCGTGTCGGCACACAGGATCGCCGACGGGTCCTCGAGCTTCGCCCGCACGACCTCCACCCGCTCGGCCATGATCTCGATGCCGAGCGGACGGCGGCCCATACGTTCGGCGACGACAAGGGTGGTGCCGAAGCCGGCGAAAGGATCGAAGACGACGTCACCTGGCTTGGTGTACTCATCCAGGAACGCCTCGACGAGCTCCGGCGTGAACGTGTCGCCGCCCGCCCGCAGCGAAAGGACCCCCTTCACTCCCCTCCGCCCCTCGCTGTGGCGGTGAATCGGCGGAGCCGGAGGCTGTTGCTCACCACGAAGACCGAGCTGAACGCCATGGCCGCTCCCGCGAGCATCGGGTTGAGCAGCCCGGCGGCGGCGAGCGGCAGCGCCGCGAGGTTGTAGGCGAACGCCCAGAACAGGTTCCACCGGATCGTCCGCAGCGTCTGCCTGGCCAGGCGGATCGCGTCGGCCGCGACCCGCAGGTCACCGCGGACCAACGTGAGGTCGCTGGCCTCGATCGCCACGTCCGTGCCGGTTCCCATCGCCAGCCCCAGGTCTGCCCTGGCGAGCGCGGCCGCGTCGTTGACACCGTCGCCGACCATCGCGACGACCCTGCCCTCGCCCTGCAGCCGGGCCACGACGTCGGCCTTGTCCTGGGGCAGGACACCCGCGATCACGTGCTCGCCGTCGATGCCGACCTCGTGGGCGACCGCCCGAGCGACCGTGTCGTTGTCGCCGGTGAGCAGCCGCGGAGAGAGTCCCAGGGCACGCAGGTCCTTCACCGCTTCGGCACTGGTCGGCTTCACCGAGTCGGCGACGACGAGGAGCCCGCGCGTGGCGCCGTCCCACGCAACCGCGACCACGGTCCGGCCAGCGGCCTCGGCGTCACGTCGTACGTCCTCCAGAGCGGACGGAAGCGGCAACCCGCGTTCGGCCAGCAGACTCACCCGACCTGCGACCACCGATCGCTGGTCGACGACACCTTCGACGCCGAGGCCTTCGAGGTTGGCGAAGTCCGACACGGAGGGCAGGTCACCGACGCGTTGAGCGGCACCGGACGCGACGGCCCGGGCGACAGGATGTTCCGACGCATGTTCCAGCGCCCCGGCGAGCCGCAGCACCTCGTCGACATCCTCGCCCTCGGCCGCGACCGCTTGGGTCAGCGTCATCTGACCGGTGGTCAGCGTGCCGGTCTTGTCGAGCACGATCGTGTCGATCCGGCGGGTCGACTCGAGTACCTCGGGTCCCTTGATCAGGATGCCGAGCTGGGCTCCCCGTCCGGTGCCGACCAGCAGCGCCGTCGGTGTCGCGAGGCCGAGCGCGCACGGGCAGGCGATGATCAGCACCGCGACCGCCGCCGTGAACGCGATACCCGCCGAGCCGGTGCCACCGATCCAGAAGCCGAGCGTCGCGACCGCCAGGGCGATGACGATCGGAACGAACACCCCGGAGATCCGGTCGGCCAGCCGCTGCACCTCGGCCTTGCCCGACTGGGCTTCCTCGACGAGCTTGGCGATCTGGGCGAGCTGGGTGTCGGCACCGACCCTGGTCGCCTTGACGACGAGCCGACCACCGGCGTTGACGGTCGCGCCGACCACGGGACTTCCCACCCGGACGTCGACGGGCACGGACTCACCGGTGAGCATGCTCTGGTCGACTGCCGAGCTGCCTTCCACCACGTCGCCGTCGGTGGCGATCCGTTCACCCGGTCGTACGACGAAGAGGTCGCCCACCTGCAACTGCTCCACCGGAACCCGTTGCTCGTGGCCGTCGCGCAGCACGGCGACGTCCTTGGCGCCCAACCCGAGCAGGGCACGGAGCGCGGCGCCCGCCCGGCGCTTGGCCCGCTCCTCGAAGTACCGCCCCGCGAGGATGAACGTCGTCACGCCCGCCGCGACCTCGAGGTAGATGGTCATGGCACCGTCACCGCTGCTCGCCGTCAGGCTGAACGGGTGCCTCAGCCCCGGCTCGCCCGCCGAACCGAGGAAGAGCGCGTAGAGCGACCACCCGAAGGCCGCGATGGTGCCCATCGAGATCAGCGTGTCCATCGTGGCGTTGCCGTGCCGGAGGTTGACCCAGGCCGCCCGGTGGAACGAAAGCCCGCCCCAGACCACGACCGGAGCCGCCAGCACGAGTGACAGCCACTGCCAGTACGTGAACTGCAGCGCGGGCACCATCGCCAGCAGGACGACGGGAGCCGAGAGCACGGCGCTGACCACCGCACGGGTGCGGGCGTCTCGCAGGCGGGTTGTCGCCTCCCGGTCCGCACCTTCGGTGCCGGTGGGTGTGGAGCCGCCTTCCGCGGGCGGCTCCCCCTGCGGCGGCCGCTCGGTGCGCAGCGGCTCGGCCGTGTAGCCGGTCTCCTCGACCGCCGCTATCAGGTCCGTGACCTGCAGCGAGGCGGGATAGGCGATGGTGGCCTTCTCGGTCGCGATGTTGACCGTGGCCGTCACGCCGTCGATCTGGTTGAGCCGCTTCTCCACCCGGTTGGCACACGAGGCGCAGGTCATGCCGCCAACTGCCAGCTCGACCCGTTCCCGCTCCCCGTCCAGGACCAGGGTGGACGACGTCGCCGACGCCGCCGGGGGCGCGTCGGTGAGCACCGTCAGCTCGGTCCGGTCGCCGCGATCAATGGCCATGACCGTCGTCCTCCTCGCTGGTTGATGGGGTCGGCGCCTCGCCGCCCGGTGGGACCCGCACCGTGAACTCAGCCGTGCGTACGGCGTCGTCGTGGCGGAAGTCCAGGAAGAGCCGATAGGCGCCGGGCGACGGTACCTCCACCACGAACGTGATGTCGGGTCCCGGCCGCGCGCCAGGGTCGTCCGCCTCTTCGACCGGATGGACGTGCAGATAGGCGAGGTCACCGTCGCGCAGAGCCACGAGATGGCCGTACGCACCGAGATAGGGCTGCAGGTCGGTCACCGGCCGGCCGTCGGCGCTGACCGTCAACGTGACCCGGCTGGCCTTGCCGGCCGTCGGCGTACCTTTCCATGTCACGGTGTAGCCGTCGACCGCCGCCGACCGCGCGGGCTCGGGCAACGGACGAGGTGTGAAGCCACCGGGCACGAACACGTCGATGCCGAGCGTCAACGCCTCCTGCGCCCCGGCGGGGTCGAAGTCGGCGAACATCCGGTAGGACCCAGAGTCAGGGAACGTGAACGGAACGGTCCAGTTCCCGTCCTCGTCGAGGGTCGGATGGACATGTTGGAACCCGGACATGTCACGGCGTACGACGATCAGGTGCAGGTCGGCCTCGTGGGCTCGGGTGAACTCGGTCACCGCCTTGCCGTCGGGCCCGAGGACTCGAAACGCGAGCTCGCCGCGGGCGCGAGGCCTGGCGGGCTGGTCGAGAAGTTCGAGGGAGTAGCCGTCCTGAGAGACCTGGAGGCCGTCCGGGACGCTCTGCTCGCCCGACTTCGAGCTGCCCGGTTCAGTCCCCTCTGGGCTGCCCGCGTGACTCTCTTCTGGGCTGTCTTCTGGGCTGTCCGCGGCCATGTCGGCGTGGCCGTTCTGGGGCGTCGCATCGGCGCCGGCTGGATCCGCCGCCAGGTCGATCCCCGGGTCGACAAGACGTCCGGCACCGAACGCCACGCCGAACGTCGCGCCGAGTGCGATCGCGAACGCCGCCAGGGTGACTGGTGCTTTTCGCACGGGATTTCGTCCTCTCGGGATTGGCGTCGCAGGTCAGGACCGGACCAGCCGGGCGATCGCCTGCTGCGCCTCACGGACCTTCTCGTCCGCCTCCACGCCACCTGCCCGCGCGGCGTCGACGACACAGTGCGCGAGATGCTCGTCGAGGAGTTCGAGCGAGAACGACTGCAGGGCTCTGGTCGCGGCGGTGACCTGGGTGAGGATGTCGATGCAGTACTGGTCGTTCTCGACCATCCGCTGCAGTCCTCTGATCTGGCCCTCGATCCGGCGAAGGCGTTTCAGGTGGTCATCCTTGCCGTTGGTGTAGCCGGCCATGAGGCTTCTCCCGTCCGTTCGGTGCGTACGACGCCACACTATACCCCCCTAGGGTAAGCGCGCACACTGCTCGTACGAACGAACGAGCCCTGGCTTCCGCCAGGGAGCCGGACGGCCTGAACGCTCAGGCGCGGGACGTGCGCGAGTTGCGCGACCCGCGCGGCGTTCGCGGCGTTCACAACGTTCGCGGCGTTCGACGCGTTCGCGGCGTTCGGTGGGCTTTCGTCGGTTTTTCGTGGCTTTCGTGGCTTCTGGTCGATCATCGCCTCAAGGCCTCAAGAACCGTGATCTTCCTCCCGCTCGGCGTACAGAAGGTCCGGAACCTCGGCCGATGAGCCGGGATCGCACCTGTTGACACGGCTGCTGTTCCGTGCCGAAAATACAGCCGCTGCTGTAGGGCGCATCGGCAATAGCCGAAAGGGCAATGCCCACCCACCGACGATCACACCGGTAGAGCGCCCCATGCCCAATGTCGAGAACCTGAAAAAGCAGGCCAAGCAGCTGGTCCGTTGGCATCGCGAGCGGAACTATTCCGTCGCCGCCAGGATCCGCGCCGTCCTCCCGCGCTATCGCGGCCTGAGCGACGCGGACATTCTCGCGCGGCCCTTCGCACTCGGTGAGGCTCAACTGCTGCTGGCCCGTGAAGCCGGGTTCGAGACCTGGGCCGGACTCACGTCAGGAGCCGCAGCCATGTCCGACACCGCCGAATCCCTTACCGCACAGTCGATCCTCACCGGCGCCGAACCTCAGCTCTTCGTGGCCGACATCAAGGCGTCCTGCGCCTTCTTCGAGCACACGCTGGGGTTCTCGACCGTCTTCACCCACGGAGAGCCGCCCTTCTACGGCCAGGTCATGCGCGACCAGGTGCGGCTGAACCTCCGCTTCGTCTGCGAACCGGTCTTCATCGCAGAGGTGCGTGAGCGGGAACAGCTGCTCGCCGCGGCGATCACGGTCGCCGACGTCAAGGCGCTGTACGCCGAGTTCTCCGCGCGTGGAGCTGATTTCCAGCAGCCGCTCAAACGTCAACCCTGGGGCGCGCAGCAGTTCGTCGTCCGCGACCCCGACGGCAACCTGATCCTGTTCAGCGGGCAGTGACGGTCGGCTCTACCCGACCGGGCGGGTGCCCCAGACGAGGCGGTAGCCACCGGCCCGAAGGGTGCTGCGGAACCAGGCGTACGACATGAACATGCCCACCGCGGCCACCGGCAGGGAGGCGGCGGTCGCCACCGGCACGGACCACGTGGTGGGGGTGGTGAGCAGTAGGCCGAGAGTCACGCTGGCATTGATCAGCAGGACCGATGCCCAGAGCAGCGAAAGCCGCTGGAAGAAACGGCGTAGCGGTGCCGAGCTCACCACCTCCGGCGGCAGCGGGCAGAAGTCGTGAGCCAGTCGCTGGATGAGCGGACGATCAAGCGGAACCGTGATGAGCAGCGCCACCGCGAACAGATAGGTCGCGGCGGTTGGCTGCAGGAGGAACACGACGGGCGATCCCGCCGCGGTAGTAAGGCCCGCCTGGAGCGTGGCCAAGGCGGCGGTGGCCAGCAACAGTGCCGGGGGGCGACCGCCCTGGACCAGCCGGACCGCAACCGCGAGATACGCCCACGAAAGGGCACCGATCAGGGCGAACTGCAAACCGACGCTGACGAGAATGCCGTAGAACAGCGCCAGTGGAATGATCATCGACTCACCGACATGGCCGGCGACGTCCCGCAGCAGGCGCATCCGGTCAGGCATGGCGATGATTCGGGCGTGTGAATGACTATGCACGCGGCGACTCCTTGAGCGAAGGGTCCAGGGTACGAAACGCCGCTGCGTAGAGCGAGGCCGGACCAGCACGATGTCCGCCTTGTGTCAGGCTTCTGCAGGCCCCTTTCGGCACAAGTACGGCCTTGTCGCAGATGTTCCTAGTCGAGGCGTACGCGCAAAAAATCCAGGTGTGCCGCCGAGTTTGCCGCAGCACACTACGAGGATGGATGCAGACGAGATTCGACATCGGTTCGAGGAGACCGGCGTCATCCGGATGGACGCGGCATTCACACCCGACGAAGCCGCCGCGATGCGCGATGTCATCTGGAGGTATGCCCACCACAAGGCGGGTGTGCGATTCGACGACCCCTCCACCTGGCCGGAGGGCGCCTACCCGGGGGTCAGCTGGAAGGGCCTCAAGCGCAATCGCGCCTTCCTTCCGCTGATCGAGAATGCCGCGCTCCTCACCGCCCTTGAAGCGATCTTCGGAGTGGGCGGCTGGACCCCACCGAAGCCCGGCGCCCAGGTCCTCTGCACCCTTCCGCAGCCCGGACCGTGGGTGCTGCCGGACGCCTGGCACATGGACTGCGGCTTTGAGAAATCGACCTGGCCGGTGTTCGCCGTCAAGCTGTTCGCGTTCTTCGGCGAGGTCGGCCCCGAAGGCGGCGGCACCATGGTCCTGCCCGGCAGCCATCGCCTCGTCGACCGATACCGTACGAAGCTTCCTCCAGGCACCGGTGGCGGCAAGACCAACTGGCGCCCGTTCATGAAACACGATCCGTGGCTCGCCCAGTTGCTCGAGGGTAAGAGGATGCCGGACGGCGGCCGCTCACTCGTCGGTCAGACCCGCGAGATCGACGGCATACCGGTGGAGGTCACGGAGCTCACCGGATGGCCAGGAGACGTCGTGCTCACCCATCTGCACATCTTCCACACCGCCTCTCCCAACACTGGACCACAGCCTCGACAGATGCTCGGCAAGGCGATCAGCGCACAGGAGACACCCGCACAGGTCTGATGGCGTCGTGGTCGCCGCGTGCAGGCTCGGTTGGCCGAAACGGCCTCATCGTGACGCCGTAAGGAAGGGCCTCACGAGAATTGTTACGCCGCAGGAAAGGACCTCACGAGAATGGCTTGAAGCGGTCGAAGTCAGGTTCGAACGGTGGATCGGGCAACCGGAACGCCTGCGTACGATGGCGTCCCGTCCCATCGCGCACCGAGCCGCCGTCGAACGCGTGTGGTATCGCCTGCCATCCCATATTGGTTTCGTAGTAGCGCTCGGCGGTATGGACCGAGGGCCACCAGTGATCGTCGAGAATGATGACTCCTCCGGGGCGCACGATCTTGCGGAGGAAATAGAGATCGACGAACACCTCATGGAAGCGATGACTCCCGTCGACAAATGCCGCATCGGCGGTGAACTTCTCCGAGATCAGGTGCGGGAGTGCCACCGAGGAAGGTTCGAGAATGAGCGTTGTAGTCCCGTCCAGACCGGCAGACCTGATCATTTCCCACCCCACGTAGGACCACTCCGTGGCCTGGAAGGGATCGATCACGACGTGGCTCGGCGTTTCCGCCTCGCCGGACAGCAGTGCTTCGCCGATCGCGAGGGCCGAGCTTGCATAGGCAAGCCCGACCTCGACGATGCTCCCCACGCCTTCGGCGATCAACAGATCGCGCACGAGGTCGCAGTCGTGCTGGGGAACCGTGACGGTTTCGAAGTCACCTTCGTGCGCGCGGGTCCATGGCGGGCCGTCCTGACCCAACTGTCGGCGCACTTCGCGGACCCGGTCGACCTGTCGTTCTCTGCTAATGACGCCTTCTCCCACAGCCCATCCCATTCTTTGCATCAGTCGGAAATTGCGACCATGACGCCCCCACAGTGTTCGGGTCCAGGCGGACGATATTCAAGTCTTGTTCTTGCGACCTGGCTGTGATTGATTGGGTGAAGAGGTTGATGCGCAGCCGGGCCTAAGTCGCCGACACCACGTGTTCGTCGTCGTCGCGACGGCCATGGACCATCTGGGGCATCAGCATGACCGCGACAAGACTCCTCACCACACCCTGCAACGCCCAGTCGACTGCTGCCGAGGTCGTGGCGGGTATCGATCTGGGCGGCCGCCGCGCCATCGTCACCGGCGGCTCGTCCGGCATCGGGATCGAAACGGCGCGCGCACTCGCGAGCGCCGGCGCCGAAGTCACTCTGGCGGTCCGCAACCAGGAAGCCGGCGAGCGCGCGGCAGAGGACATCATCGGCGCGACCGGCAACAGGCAGGTTGTCGTTGCTCCGCTGGACCTGGCCGATCCGTTGTCCGTCGCCGAGTTCGTCGCCGCCTGGAGCGGTCCTCTGCACGTTCTGGTGAACAATGCCGGTGTCATGGCGACGCCTCTGATGCGTACGCCTGCAGGGTGGGAACTCCAGTTCGCCACCAACCATCTCGGCCACTTCGCGCTCGCCAACGGCCTCGAACGTGCGCTGTCGGCTGCCGACGATGCCCGTGTCGTGTCCGTGAGCTCCAGCGCACACCTGCAGTCGCCCGTCGTCTTCGACGACATCCACTTTCGCAGCCGAGCCTACGATCCGTGGCTGGCGTACGGGCAGTCCAAGACCGCCAACGTGCTCTTCGCAGTCGAGGCGACGAAACGTTGGGGCGGCGACGGAGTCACCGTGAACGCGCTGATGCCGGGAGCCATTCCCACCGCCCTGCAGCGTTACGTCACCGACGAGGAGCTCGATCGGCTGCGGGCCGAGCTCGGAGCCGCGGATTATGCCTGGAAGTCGCCTCAACAGGGCGCCGCGACGTCAGTGCTCCTCGCGACCTCACCCCTGCTTGCGGGCGTGGGCGGGCGATACTTCGAGGACTGCAACGAAGCCGGACCTCACCAGCCAGGCACGATGACGGGCGTCGCGGCGTACGCACTCGACCCCGAGGCCGCGGCGCGGCTCTGGCAAGTGTCCGTTGACACCCTCGCCTCGTGACCCAACCGATCATGACCGCAACCGGACGCCACCCGAAACCACCTGCCGCCGGAACCGAGTTTCCCCTTACACCATGAGCAAAAGCCACGTGGGCCAGGGCGCTACACATCCAGCTCTTCGTGGACCGCCAATGCCGTCTCGTACGCCCTGCCGCCGAAGAGGACCAGCCGCGCCGCGACGAGATCATCCGGCTCCGCGGGTACGAGCACACTCAGCGCCTGGCGCGCCGCATCTTCGACCGGCCAACCGTAGACTCCAGCGGAGATCAGCGGAAACGCGATAGTCGCCGCGTGCAACCCGTCCGCGACGAGCAGCGCGCTCCGGTAGCACGCGCGGAGCAGATCACTCCGATCTGTTGATGCGCTCCAGACCGGTCCGGCCGTATGCACGACCCACCGCGCGGGAAGCTCGCCAGCCGTGGTCGCAACGGCCTCGCCGATGGGGAGTCCACGGGGGTACTGGGACGTACGAAGCGCCTTGCACTCGGCGATGATCGCCGGTCCGCCACGCCGGTGGATGGCCCCGTCGACGCCCGCTCCGCCGAGGAGCGACGGGTTCGCGGCATTGACGATCACGTCCACGGACTGCTCGGTGATGTCGCCGTCCAGCAGTTCGACCCGCATCTCGCTACCTCCTCCGCCTCCGACCAGGTAAGGGCGCCGGTTGCCTCGGCGTCGTACGGGCGACTCCCCGCCACCCGACTCCGGCCTCATCCGGCCAGTACAACGGATCGACCACGCGCGGAACGCGCCTGTGCTGCCCTTTGATCATGCAACTGCTCGAGGCGGGGATGGGACTGCGGTCAGCGGTCATCGAGTTACGCAGGCCGGGAACCCCTCTTCGGTTCGTCCTGTTTCCCATGGTCCACCTCGGTGAGCCATCGTTCTACACGTCAGTCATGGACCGCCTACGCGACTGCGATCTGATCGTCGCGGAAGGGCTCCGAGGCAGATCCCGCAGCGGTTCCCTGCTGACATTGTCCTACCGCCTCGTGCGCCGAGGCAGGCTCGGACTGATGAAGCAGCATCTCGACCTCGGGTCGCTCGGACGTCCGGTGCTCCGACCGGACATGACCGGCCAGGAGTTCGACGCGGGCTGGCGGACGGTTCCACTCCTGACCCGGCTGCTACTCATGCTCACGCTCCCGGTCTTCATCCTGTACGTCTTCGCCTTCGGCTCCCGTGCCAGGCTCGCTCAGCAACTCGCCCTGGAAGACGATCATGGCCTGGGCGGCTCGGAAGGCGACGAGGACATCGACGCGATCCTTGGCGACGCACGGGACCGGCTCCTGATCGACGCACTTGCGAAGATCCACGAGGACCGCGGGACCGAGCCGATCACGGTTGCGGTGGTCTACGGCGCGCAGCACATGATTCCTGTCGTCCAGGTCATGTCGGCCCGGTTCGGCTACGTGCCCTGTGCTGGCGAATGGCTGATCGTCTTCCAGACCTGACCTGCTGAAGCGCCGGATACCGCACGTCGCCTGCCGCCCGGCCGGATCCGGACGGCCTCGTCCCTCCATGCTGCATTCAGTGCAAGGGACGCATCGTTCGCGTTCTCGATGGCCGGCCGGGATGTTCCTAGGGTGGAAGCCGACGTGGCGATGCGGGAGGCCAGGATGACGACGGCGGCAGCGAGCTTCGACAAGGGAATCGTGGGCGACACCGACGTTCTGTACCGTACGCCAGGAGTGGCTGAGCCACTCGACGATCTCCAGGCGGTGAGCAGCACGGCCATCGAGCACTACCGGGCCGAGGGCTTCCTCGCCATCCGAAGCGGCGTCACGCCAAGCGCCGTCGCCGACCTGATGGCCGGCCTGGCCTCCTTGGCCCGTCCTGACTCACCTGCCGACATCCAGTACGAAAAGTGGGCGGAGGATCGCTTCGACCAACTCTCGCCGGACGAGCGGCTCGATGCGACCCGGAAGTACATGTCCTTCGCCCGGCATGACGCCCGGCTGGAGGCGGTCGCGCACGACCCGGGGATCATGAGGGTCGTCACCATGCTGCTCGGCGGCGAACCGCGGCTGTTCCAGGAGATGGCGCTGATCAAACCGCCGGGTGGCGGGCGGGAGAAACCGTGGCACCAGGACAACGCGTACTTCCATCTGGTGCCCGGCACGCCCATCGTCGGGGTGTGGATCGCGCTCGACGAGGCCACGCTCGACAACGGGTGCATGCGGGTGATCCCGGGTTCGCACCGCGAAGGGCCCGTGCGGCATGCGTTCCTGCGCGATCTGCAGATCTGCGACGGTGAGGTGTCCATCGACAGGGGCGTGGCCGTACCGCTCCCGCCTGGCGGTCTCCTGCTCTTCGACGGGCTGCTCCAGCATGGAACCCCGACCAACTTCACGCGTACGAGACGCCGGGCGCTGCAGTTCCACTACACCGTGGACTCCGCGGTGTCGACGTCGGACGACGAGCACCGTGCGACGTTCGGGTGGGTCGACGGAGCCGAGTGCTGAATCCGGCTGCCCGTTCTGCCAACGCCACAAGCACAACCACAGCCACGGGGCGCAGCGAGAGGAGCGGCGAATGAGGCGGATGGGCCCAACGGCTGGGCGGGACGAGCGCATGAGTCGCCGCGACCTCTTGCGTACGGCCGGATCTGCCTTGCTCGTGACCGCCTCGCTGAGCGGCTGCGACCTGCTCGCCACCGATCCCGAGGGATCCGGCGGGGACGGCCGCGGATCGGGGCGTACGAAGGACAAGGAGGCACCCGACCTGGCCGCACAGGTCAAGGCCGGGAAGCTCCCCTCGCTCGCCGAGCGCCTCCCGGTGAACCCCCTTGTCGTCGAGCCGGTCGACAGCGTCGGTGTCTACGGCGGTACCTGGCGGTCGGCACTGCTGGGTCCGGCAGACACGCCGTGGCTCGGGCGTACGGTCGGGTACGAATGCCTGTTGCGCTGGGATACCGCGTGGACGACGTTGGTCCCCAACATCGCCGAAGGCTATGAGGTATCCGCCGACGCCCGGACCTACGAATTCACCCTGCGCGAAGGGATGCGATGGTCCGACGGCGAACCCTTCGGCGCCGACGATCTCGTCTTCGCCTGTGCGGACGTGTTCGGCGACGAGTCCCTCTATCCGGCAGGCCCTCCGTTCTACCTGACGACGGCGAAGGGCCCTGCCCGCGTGACGAAGGTGGACGACCTGACAGTGTCGTTCGAGTTCGCCGATCCGTCAGGGCTCTTCCTCAACAATCTCGCCACCGGCGGTGGAGCGGGGCTCACCGGCCTTCCGCGCCACCACCTGGAGAAGTTCCACCGGAAGTACAACCCGGATGCCGAAACCCTGGCCAAGGACGAGGGCTTTCCCGACTGGGTGGAGCTCTTCACGGCCAAGTCCAACGCGTGGGCGAACAACGACCTGCCCACCCTGTGTGCGTGGCGGGTGACGACTCCGGTGGGCGAGTCCAACCGGGTCGTGGTCGAACGCAATCCGTACTACTGGAAGACCGATCCCGATGGTCGGCAGTTGCCCTACCTCGACTCCGTGGTCTACGACGTCGTCCAGAACGACCAGGTGATCCTGCTCAAGGCCGGCAACGGTGAACTCGACATGCAGGCCCGGCACATCAACGTGCTGACCAACAAGCCGGTCCTGGCGGGGAACCGCGAGAAGGGACATTTCGACTTCTTCACGATCGAGCCATGCTTTGAGAACCAGATGGTCATCGCGCTGAACCTCACCCACGACGATCCCGAGCTGCGCCGGCTGTTCCAGAACAGGGACGTCCGGGTCGCGCTGTCGCATGCGATCGACCGGCAGGAGCTCATCACGTCGGTTTTCCAGCGTCAGGGCCTGCCGTGGCAGGCGGCACCACGGCGCGAGTCACCCTTCTATGACGAGGCGTTCGCCACGCAGTATCTCGAGTACGACGAGAGCGAAGCCGACGAACTCCTGGACGAGGCGGGCTACCGCCGGCGCGACGCGCAGGGGTTCCGACTCCTGCCAGGCGGGAGGCGGATCTCCTTCGACGTCGAGGTGGCCTCACCCGCGCTGGTGCCGTACTGGACCGATGCCATGCAACTCGTCCGCAACTACTGGGCGAAGGTCGGTGTCGAGATGCGGGTCAAGGCAGAGGACCGCGCGCTCTTCTACGAACGCAAGGAGGCGAACAAGCCCCACGCCACCGTCTGGACAGGTGCGGGTGGCCGGGAGTTCGACGTCATGCTCGACCCGCGGTGGTACTTCCCGTTCAGCGGCGAGTCCAACTTCGCGATTCCGTGGGCCACCTGGTTCACCAGCAACGGCGAGAGTGGCCTGCGACCACCGGCCACGACCCGCCGGCAGATGGAGCTGCACCGCGAACTGCGCCAGACGCCCGACGAAGGTGGCCGCGCCGAGCTGATGACGCAGATCCTCACGATGGCGCGCGAGGAGTTCTACGTCATCGGCACGATCCTCGAGGAGGAGGGGTACGGCATCGTGTCGGATCGCATGCACAACGTCCCGAAGTCCATGCCGGAGTCGCATCTGTACAACACGCCCGGTCCGACCAACCCCGAGCAGTACTACATCGAAGGCTGATCCGGGGTCTCACCGCGACGAGGCGCCCGCCACCGGCCAGGACCGGCCGGATCGCCGCCAGCGCCCCTACACTCTCCGGCTATGGGCGATCGGCTGGACTACCGCGGCCGGGACGTCTGGACCGAACTCGCCGCCTCCCTTGGTCGGACGTACGTTCCCGAACCCAGTCGGCACTGCGGCCACGTCAGGTGTGGGCCGGAGTGGTCGTGGCGTTTCTCCTTGCAGGACTTCGATCTCTGGCTGGTCTGCAAGGGCCGCGGAAGAGGTGCCATCGGCGACCAGCCGGTCACGGTCTCGCCCGGGACGCTGCTCGTCCTGCGGCCGGGCGACACGGGTTGGATGGTGCAGGATCCCGACGATCGGCTGACGGTGACCTTCGCCCACTTCGCCCTGGTCGCGCCGGCCACCGGCGTCCCCGTCGATCTCCCCGCCGACAGGCTGCCCTCCCGGCACCTGCGGCTCACCGACTTCCGAGCCGTCCACGAACCCCTGTTGAGCGTCGTACGCCTGATGGAACGCGCCGGGCCGCTCGCCTTGCTCGAGGCGCGGCTCGTCTTCGCCCACCTGCTGCTCACCATCGTCTGTCAAGACGCGGTTGCGGCCGGGCTCGCGCCGGAGATCGTCGATCCGCGGGTGCAGACGGTGATGCGGTTCGTCCGGGAACGGCCCGCCGAGCGACCGACCATCCAGGCGGCCGCGGCGGTGGCGCGAGTGTCCCCCACCCACCTTCGCCGCCTGTTCGCCCGGGAAGTCGGCATGAGCTTTCGTTCGTACGTCCTGCGGTCGCGGATGGAGCAGGCACGCTCGATGCTGTGCGAGTCGGCGATGTCGGTCAGTGAGATCGCGCGGGCGCTCGGCTATGTCGACGTCGCATTGTTCAGCCGGCAGGTCCGTGCGTACTTCGGGATGACTCCGAGCGACCTTCGCCAGGCGAGGTAGATCGTCGTACGTTGCTAGGTAGGGATCACGGGGTCGGTGGGCGAGGACTTTCGTCCGTGGCCGGCCAGGCTCGTCGCCGCAACCGTGAATGTGTACGCCTGACCAGACGTGAGCCCAGGGACAACGATCTCGGTGGTGTCGACGCCGACGTTGACCGCGTCGAGCGGCGTGCCGTCCTCGTACGGCGTCACGACGTATCCGGTGATCGGCGCTCCCCCGTCGAATGCGGGCGGATCCCACGACACCGTGGCGCTTTCCTTCCCCGCGCGCGCGGCGACTGCGGTGGGCATGTCCGGCGGCGACGGCAGAGCGTAGACCTCGAGTTCGGAAAGCCCGGTGTTAGGTCCGGTCCCGCCTTCGACCTGGAACCTCACCGACGTGAACGTCTTCGTGCCGAACGTCACCGTCTTCGCCCCACCCGCTGGCGGAACGTCGGTCACCCCGACCGTGCTGCCATCGCTGAAGCTCAGCGTGCCACCCCTGATGTCGTCGATGCCGGCACGGTCGTAGATCACGATCCGGTCGGCCTCAATCGGCGTCTCCCACTCCAGCTGGATCCAGGGGTTCTGCTCGCCCGCCGAGGCCCAGTCGCCGTTGTCGGGTTGCCCGATGACGCCGTCCCTGACGTTCTCCGGTCCATAACTGCTGTTGTACGCCGACGACGCGGTCACGCTCGAGCCTGGCCACCGCGCGGCGTTGCCACGAAGCAGCGCGGTGTCGAGGGCGATCTGCACCAGCACGCTGGCCTGTGCTCCGGCGCCGTCGGCCGCAGTGGCGGTGACCAGCACGTCACCGTCGCGATGGTTGACGGTCAGGATCCCGTCCTCGTGGATCGTCGCCCTGTCGGTCGGTGTGCCGTCGGGTTCGGTGACAGACCACACGGCCTGGTGGAGGGACCTCTCCGGCGTGAACGATGCCGTGAACGGTACCGACGCGTAGGGCTCGTCGACGAGATCCGGGCCGTCGATATCGATCGTTTCCACCTGCTGGCACCTGCCGAGACCGCCGGCGCGCAGGACATCCTCGACCGCACCAGCGACGAGGGCGTGCCCGGCATCGTTGGGGTGGACGCCGTCCACGGCGATATGCGCCTCGGACCACTCGGAGCGGACGTCCACCACGGTGACGTTCGTGAACTCCGCCGCGATGCTCTCCAGCTTCTGGGCGTAGGCGTCGGCGGTCTCCTGGCTTCCTTTGTCGTACGGCGGATACTTCGCCCACGCGGCGTCCGCGATACCCGGATCGGCCACCAATACCACGGGGACTCGGCTACCCGTTTCCATGGCACGGACGAACGACACCATCTCGGTGAGGTGTTGGCCGTACCGACGCAGCAGATCCGCGTCCGGGCCGAACAACCGGACGTCGTTGATGCCGGTCTCGATGACAACGACATCGCTGGGGCGGAGGAGTGTGCTCGCCGTCATCAACAGCTGGTTCTCGGTCTCGGCGGAGAGATCCCCGGACCTTGCCTTGTTGACGAGCGGCCGGCACGTTCTGGCAGCGACGATCGATGGCCAGGCCTTGCTGGCCTTGGATGCGCCGAGTCCTGCGACATAGGAGTGCCCGAACGTGAGAACTCTCCCGGTCCCAGCTTCCTGGGGCGTCGACATGGCCACGGCCGCGGCGGTGGGCGAGGCACCGCCCGCGCTGTGGCCAGCGAGCAGGAGTGCGATGCCCGCCACGAAGGGACCAACCCTGAATCGCCTCACGCGCTTCATCTCGACCTCCGTGCCGGTCATGACGGAACCACCGGGTCAGTTCGCGCGGACTCCGGTCCCGATCCGATGATGTTCGTGGCAGCGACGCTGAACTCGTACGCCTGACCGGGCGTGAGTCCTGGCACCATCACGCTGGTGACGCCGCCCGCATCGACGGCAACGGGGTCCATCGCGACGCCTTCCCGGTAAGGCGTGACGACGTAACCGGTCACCGGCGCGCCGCCATCGAATGCCGGCGGGCTCCACGTCACCACGGCTCCGCCCTCCTCAGGATCGGCCGCCACGTCGCTCGGCGCCTGTGGCGCGGACGGCACGGCGTGGACCTCGAACTCCGCGAGGCCCACGTTCGGCCCCGATCCGCCCTCGACCTGGAATCGCACCCAGGTGAACGCCCTCTCCTCGAACGTCACCGTCTTCGCAGCACCGCCGGAAGGTATCCCGTCGACTACCACACTGCTGCCGTCACTGAAGCTCAATGTGCCGCCCGTCGCGTCGTCGACTCCCGGCCGGTCGTACAGCATGATCTTGTCCGCCCGGATGGGCTCGTTCCACTCCAGGCGTACCCACGGGTTCTGCTCTCCCGCGGATGCCCACTCACCGGACGATGCGCCGAACCCGTCATGCACCTTCGCCGGACGATAGTCGTCGTTGAACTGCGACGAGGCGGTCGCGCTCACGCCCGGCCAGCGGGAGGCATTGGACCGGAACAGGCTCGGGTCGAGCGCGAGGGTCACCGTTGTGCTCGCACTCACCTTCCCGGCGTCGGCGGCGGTCGCCGTGACGAGCACCGGACCGTCGCGATGGTTGACCGTGAGCACGCCGTCGTCGTTGATCCTCGCCTTGTCCGTCGGCTCACCGTCAGGTTCGGTCACCGACCACGTAGCCTTCTTCAGCGTCGTGTCGGCCGGCGTGAACTCCGCGTCGAACCGCACGGAGCCGTAGGGTTCCACGACTTCCGTTGGCCCGACGATGGTGATATCGGTCGCCAGGATGGGCTCCCCGCGTTCCGGACCGGTCCCGATGAGGTTCCGCGCGGCCACCGTGAAGTCGTACGCCTCGGCCCCGGACAGGTCCCTGACCACCGCCTCCGTGGTGTTCTCGTCGACCTCGACCGTCGTCTCGGCCGCGCCGTCGCGATAGGCCGTCACGACGTAACCGGTCAGCGGCGCACCCCCGTCGAACGCCGGCGGCTCCCAGGACACGAGAGCCTCGGTACCCTCCCGGAGGACGGAGACGTCCGTCGGGGCATCCGGTGCGGATGGCACGGCGTAGACCTCGAACTCCGACAGGCCCGGGTTGAGCCCGGTGCCCCCCTCGACCTGGAACCGCACCCGGTCGAAGGTCTTCATCGGGAAGGTCAACGTCTTCGCCGAACCGTTGCGGGGAAGGTCGGTCACATCGACGGTGCTGCCGTCGCTGAAGCTCAGCGTGCCACCGTTCGAGTCATCATCGCCGGGCCGGTCGTACAACGCGATCCGGTCGGCTTTGATCGGCTTTTCGAAGTCCAGCTGGACCCACGGCGCCCGCTCGCCACGGGAGGCCCAGTCGCCGCCGTCCTTCGACCCGATCACCCCGTCGTGCACCTTGGCGGCGCGGTAGCCGTCGCTGTACTCCGACGACGCCGTTGCCGTCACCCCCGGCCAGCGGGCGGCATTCCCCCGCAACAGCGCGACGTCGAGGTCGAGCGTCACAGTCTTGCTCGCGCGCACCGTGGGGCCGCTGTCGGAGTTCGTCGCCGTCACCACCACGTCACCGTCGCGGCGGTTGACCTTCAAAACGCCATCGTCGTCGATGACCGCCTTGTCGGTCGGCGATCCGTCCGGCTCCGTCACCGACCAGAACGCCCGCTGCCAGGTGGTGTTCTCCGGCGCGAACTCCGCCTCGAACCGCACGGAACCATAGGGCTCTTCCACCTGGTCGGGACCGTTGATGGCGATGTCGGTCGCGTAGACCGGCTGCTCGCCCTCCGATGCCGACTCAGAGGGTGGCAACTCGCCGACTCCCCAACTCCGGTTGGGCTTGTCGCCCATCCACAGCTCCAGCGTGCCACCATCGGACAGCTGGTCGTGCCGGAACCACGACCGGTCCAGGGCCTTGCCGTCGAGGTTCGCCCGCTGAATGTACATGTTCTGCACGGAGTTGTTGTGCGTCACGATCCGGAACTGCTTGCCCGGGTAGTAGTCCTGGTTCAACGTGATGGTGATCTCGTCGAATATCGGTGACGTGATATCCCAGACGGGACGCTCGTGACCGCCGCCGGTGACCTCGAAGAGTCCCATGGCCATCAGGGCACTGGTCGCCCCCATCTGGCCCTGGTCCTCGTCGTGGTGGCCGTATCCGTCGGTGGTCGAGATCGATCCGTACGTCTTCTCCTTGACCTGGCGTACCCAGTACTGCGTCAACCACGGCTTGCCCACGTAGTTGAACAGGTGAGCGACCTGCAGGCCGGGCTGATTGCCGTAGCTCACATAGCCCTGACCGTAGACGCCGATGAAGTTCGAGTCTTTCGCACGTTCGAACGCGTAGTTGAGCCGGTCGGCGTACGCGGCCTCCCCGCCCATCAGGTTGGCCAGTCCCATGACGTCGTGGGAGGTGAACCACGTGGCCTGCCAGGAGTTGGCCTCGACGAAGTCGCTCGGGCTCAACGGGTCGAAGTCCTCCAGGAACGTCCCGTCCGCATGCCTCGGCCGGATGAACCCGGTCGCCGGGTCGTAGAGGTTCCGCCAGTTGCGGGATCGGTCGCGGAGGTACCTCGCGGTGTTGGTGTCATCCCAGACCTCGATCTCGTTGAGCCCGACATTGGCCCCGGCGCCTCCGGTCGCCTCGAACCTGACCCAGGAGACGTCCTTGCTGCCGACATTGACGACTCTGTTCGTGCCGTCGGCGGGGATACCACTGACGTTGACCGAGGAGCCGTCGCTGAAGGTCAGCCGGCCGGAGTTGACGTTGGACGTCGGGTCGGCCCGGTCGCTCAGCACGATCTTCCTGATCGTCTTCTGCTCGTCCCAGCTGAGCGTGATCCACGGCTTCTGCTCACCCGCGGAGGCCCACTCGACGTCCTCACCGGCAACGCCGCCGGACCGGACCGGCCGGCCGTCGACGGCACGCTCCGCCGCCCACTGCGAGCCGCTCGCCTGGGACGACGCCTCGACGCGGGCGAACTGCGAGACGTTCATGCCTTCCTTGTCCAGCTCCCTGGCGAGCTGGGCGAGCGTCCAGTCCTGGAAGGCGTACTCCAGGGTCTGGCCGGCGGCACCGTTGAGCCCGCCACCCGGCCGGTAGGCCACGTAGCCGTTGTCGAGATAGCTGCGGATGCCGCCGGCTCCGGTCCACCCCTTGTACTCCAGGGCTCCCTTGTCGAACAGGCCGCCCACCGAGTGGGCGTCGAGCATCGCGTCGTAGGCGAGATCGGGATCGAAGTCGCGGATTCCCTTGTTCCACGCGCCGGTGATGAACGACGTGACCGGCGATCCGGTCATGATCAGCGAGTCGTTTCCGGCGATCGGTCCGCGCGGGAGCAGGCCGCCGTCTTCGTACATCTGCAGCTGCGACTGGACGAAACTGCTGTAGATCTCCGGGTACGCGAGGCCGAGTACGGAGTTGACGTTCCACTGGGTGAGCCAGAGCGCGTCGTAGTTGTACATCGCGAACTTCGGCTTGCCCTGCCTGTCCAGCGGGATCTGCTTGACCTGGTTGTGGTTCCACGTGTCGTCGATGTACTTGCCGTCGACGTCACTGACGACACTGCGACCGCACAACACGTGGAACAGGTCGGTGTAGAACTTGACCTGCTGCTGGTGCGTCCCTCCGCGCACGTCGATGCGTCCGAGCATGTCGTTCCAGTGGCGTTGCGAGGCCTCCTTCACCTCGTCGAACGACCAACCAGGCAGCTCGGCGTCGAGGTTCTTCCGCGCACCCTGGGTACCGGTCAGCGACAGGCCCACCTTCGTCTGCACCACTTCGCCGGCGTCGAGGTGGTTGTAGCGGACGTAGACGCCCATGTTGTCGCCGTCGAGGCCGTCGATCGCCGCGCCGCCGCGCGCCAGGCTGCCGTCAGCCCAGCCGTGCAAGGAACTGAAGGGCTTGTCGAACCGCATCACGAAGAAGAGCCTCGTGTCGTGGTCGGCGTAGGCGCCGCCGCGCTGGTTGACGTACCCCTCGATCTCGGTGCCGCTGACCTTGGTCACCTTGGCGTCCTTCATCACCGCCTCGCCAAGGGTCCCGCCGAGGTTGAGGATGATCTCGCTCTGTCCGGCGCGGCCGTAGGTGTAGCGATGGAGCCCGACGCGGTCGGTGACGGTCAGTTCCGCGGTGATGTCATAGCGGTCGAGGTGGACCCTGTGGTAGCCGGGTTCGGCGACCTCGCTGTCGTCGTGCTCCACGTGCGACTGCCACCCGGTGTCGCCCTCGGTCTTGGGGACGCTCGCTCCGGAGGTCGGCATCACCTGGATGCCCGAGAACTGCCATTCGTGAATGTGGCTGAACCCTTTGACGTTGTTCTCGGTCGTCCGGTAGCCCGTGCCCCCGCTGGAATGCGTAGACGTGTCGGGGCGCAGTTTCACGAAGCCGAACGGGTTGCTCGCCGACTGGAAGAAGAAGTAGCGCGCGATGTCGGCCTCCACCCAGGGATTGACCAGACTCACGTAGTCGCGCCCATCGGGACCCGCCGGGGCGGCCGCCTCCGCAGCGCTGTCCCGGAGTCCGCCCAACACGGCGACACCGCACAACAGGGCGACGACGCCCGCCATCGCCACCACCCGTCGCACCACTCTCGCACTGGTCATGACGCCTGCCACGCTCCTCTCAGCCGACGGGCTTGAGACTCGAGACGAAGAAACGCTGGAAAGCCAGGAAAAGGACGACCGTGGGGAGGGAAACGGCGAGTGCGGCCGCGAGCACGATCGGCGGTCCAAGGCTGGAGTATCCGCCGTTGAGCTCCGCGAGCGCAGCCATCACCGGGCGGATGTTGGGACTTGTCGACAGGGTGATTCCGAACAGCAGGTCGTTCCACACCCACGTGAACTGGAAGATGAACGCGGCAAGCAGGGACGACCGCGCGATCGGGAGATGGATCTGCAGGAACAGCCGGATCCATCCGGCGCCGTCGAGTTGGGCGGCCTCACTGATCTCGACCGCCACCGTTGTCAGGTAGTTCCGTACGACGAAGAACGCGAAGGGCACACACAGCGCCGCGTAGATGGCGATCATGCCGATCTGGGTGTCGTAGACCTTCACCCCGACGTACGCCTTGAACAGTGGAGCGAGAAAGATCTGCAGCGGCAGAAGCGTGCCGGCGTAGATGATCCAGAACCACAGGCCGCGCCGGCGGGTCGGCATGACGATGACCGCGAACGACGCCATCGCAGCGGTGAGCACGGCGGCCCCCGCGGACAACGATGCGTACAGAAGGCTGTTGGCGATACCGAGCCCGAGGTCGGCGGCCGTCCACGCGCGGGCAAGGTTGTCGAAGAACCCGAACGCCTGCGGAAACCAGACCGGACTCCCGGCGTAGCGATCAGCGGGCACGAACGCGTTGACCACGAGGAGGTAGGTCGGAACGAGCCAGATCGCCGCGAGGACGACCAGCACAGCATGGCGGATGAACCTTGTCATGAAGCGCCTCCTCATCCGGCTCGGGGCATCTGCCGGCGCAGGTAGATCCACGAGGCCGTGACCACGATGCCGGCGAGGACGACCGCCACAGCGGCGCCGAATCCGTAGTCGCTCACGACGAACGTCTGGCGGTACATCGTGACGGCGAGTGTCTCCGACACCCGGCCAGGACCGCCGCCGGTGAGCAGCCAGATCAGGTCGAAGACCCGCAGGCTGTTGGCGATGGAGATGCCGACGACGACCACGGTCACGGCCCGCAGCTGCGGGAAGACGATGCTCCGGAAGAGCCGGAACCCACTCGCACCGTCCAGCGTGCCGGCCTCCACAGTCTCCGGCGGCACGGTCTGGAGCCCCACCACGAAGAGGATGACCGCGACACCGACGGCCTGCCAGGTGTTGGCGAGGATCATCATGAGCGTGTTCGTGGGCCACTCCAGCAGCCACGGCGTCTGGAGCGCGTCGAGCTGGACGAATCCCAGCGCCTGGTTGAGCGCACCGTCGCTCCGCAGGATGAAGCCCCAGATCACCGCGGTCGCCGTTCCGGAGATGGCGTACGGAAGGACGAAGGCGTACCGCAGCCACGCCGCCCAGCCGGTCGTGTTCGTCAG
The DNA here is from genome assembly GCF_040195635.1 of Actinopolymorpha sp. B11F2. NCBI lineage: Bacteria > Bacillati > Actinomycetota > Actinomycetes > Propionibacteriales > Actinopolymorphaceae > Actinopolymorpha > Actinopolymorpha sp. B11F2. The sequence continues at coordinate 118,675 of NZ_JBEFTX010000020.1, forward strand.
GACCGCGATGAGCAGTCCCAACGCCACCGGCAGCAACAGGGTCCCGACCGTCCACAGCACGGTGTTGAGCACCGAGGCGAAAAACGCCGGGTCCCGCAGCAGAGCGGCGTAGTTGCCCGGACCGATGAAGGTCGCCGGTCCGAGGCCGTCATAGCGGGTGAGGCTCTGATAGACGGTGATCGCGAACGGCACCAGCAGGAGCACGCAGACCAGGGCGACCGCAGGCGAGAGAAAGAACGCACCGCTTGCCTGCGTTGCCCAGCGCCGGTGTGGTTTCCGCGGACGCGGCGGGAGGTTGTCGTTCGCCCGCACCCATGGTGTCGTCTGCGTCTCCCGCAGGGCCGTTGTGGACATGGGATCTACTCCCGGCCCTTCCACTTCGCCCACTCGGTGTCGGCGCGGTCCTGCATCCTCTGCAGGGTGCCGTCGATGTTCGCGGGCGTCGGATCGACCATGAAGGCCGCGAGATCCTGCACGTTGCCTTCGATGAGAGCCGGCGGGCTCGCCTCCCAGTAGCGTTCGAGCTCGGTCGGCTTCGCCTCTCCCACCTGCTCGGTGACCGAGGTCAGCAACGGGTTCTCGATACCGACCGAGGGGTTCGCGGAGATGTCGTTGATCTTCTCCACCCAGGCCTTCTGCACTTCTGGGTTGAGCCACTCACCTAACGCCTTCTTGGCGGCGTCCTTGTTCGGCGCGTTCTTCGGGACCGCGAAGATGCCACTCTCGACGATGACGGACGGCTCCGTTCCCTCCTTGACCATCGGCAGGATGAAGGCGCCGTAGTCGTCTTCGGTCAGTCCGTTCTCCACGAAGATGGCGTTGCGCCAGGTGCCCATCGGCACCATGGCGACCTTCCCCTCCGCGAAGAGCGCGGGTTCGTTGTCCCAGGCGGTGTCAGGTGCGGTGAAGTAGCCACGGGCGTAGAGATCGGCCCAGATCTCCATCGCCTCGCGGGCGGTGGGATCGGTATAGCTCGCCTCGCCGTTCATCAGCCGTACGTAGAAGTCCGGGTCGAGCTTACTCAGGATCTCGCCGAACCAGATGAACGACGTCCACCCCGCCTCCTGCGTCGCGAACAGCGGAGTGATGCCGGCCTTCTTGATCTTCTCGGCATTGCCGAGGAACTCGTCCCAGGTCGTGGGCACCGACAGGCCAAGGTCCGCGTAGACCTGCTTGTTGTAGTAGATGACCCAGTAGGACTTGTACATCGGCATGGCGTAGACCTTGCCGTCGTAGGAGAAGCTGGCCTCGGTCTCAGGGTTGACCCAGCCCTTCTCGACGGCCGCGTCCCATTCGGCACTGAGGTCCTCGATGCCTCCGGTCTGGGCGAGGTCCTGCAGGCGGTAGCCGCTCCACCACTTGATCAGGTCAGTCGTGCTACTGGTCTGCAGCGACGAACGGATGACCTGCTGGTAGTTCTCCGTGCTCGGGACGTTGCGCGCCCTGATCCCGGAACCGGTGATCTCGGCGAGCTTCGCGCCTGCTGCTTCGTACGCCGGTACGAAGTCGGCGCGGTCGCCGTTGAGGGTCAGCGTCGCACCCGAGCCAGCGCCGGCGCCTGAACCGTCGTCCCCGCGAGTTTCCGTGCCCTGGGCACATGCGCCGAGCAGCACGGCGCCAGCCGCGACCAACGCGGTCAGGAACCTTCGATGCTTCATGAGTTGCCTCTCCATCGCCGGTGAAGGGTTCGAGAGTGGAGCGGTACGGGAGTGGAGCGGTACGAGGGCCGGGGTCGACCGCAACGGGCGTCGACCTCGCAAGTGAGGTATCGATAACATGCCTGTGTGGTCGATGACCGTACAAGACAGCCACCGTCTCACGGCACGTCGCGCCACGACTTCGACCGGAATCGGCCTTTTGCAGCAGGCGCCTCGCCGATCTGCCCGACCCGGGGCGGCCAGGTCCCCTTGCGCGGGCGGCCCGGCTACCGGCATGGTGTCGATACCACAGGCGGGATCGCAGCCGAGGAGGACAAGCGGTGACGGGGACAGTTGCGTACGAGGCCAACCCGGCCTATCCGCCGCTCGGCGACGCCCCCTGCGCCAGCGTCGTCAGCGGCTGGCCCCACGCGGTCGCGACGCTGCCCTCCGCACCCTTCGTCCTGGCAATCGACGGCCCGGCCATCCTCGACTGGTCAGCGCTGGTCACGGGCGTCACCAAGGCGCTGTCAGCCGCCGGCACTTCCGCAGTGTGGCTCGACCTGCGGTCGCACTTCGCACCGTGGGAGAAGATCGTCGCCGCCACGGAGTCGGCCGCGCTCCCGGAGGATCCAGACTTCGCCACCCTCGCCACGCACGAACTCGGCGACCTCTTCGAGGAGCTGCCGGAGCCCGATCCGACGGCCGGGCGTGGTGCCCTCGTCGTCTTCGGGCCGGGCGCGGCACTCGTCCACCACGACGTCCTGTGGTACGCCGACCTGCCCAAGCGGCACGCCGAGGCCGCCGTCGCCGACGGGACGGCCCGGAACCTCGGCCAGCCCGACGACGCGGGCGCGGGCACGACGAAGCGGCTCTTCTACATCGACTGGCCGATTCTCGACCGGCACCGGGACGCGATCGCCGGCCGGATCGACCGGTGGATAGACACCCGGGACTCAGCCAACCCGAGCTCCCTCGACGGCGAAACGCTTCGGCGTACGGCGGCCGCTCTCGCGACGAGGCCCTTTCGTACCCGCCCGACGTTCAACACGTCCTCGTGGGGTGGCCACTGGGCGCAGCAGGAACTCGGCCACAACCCGGAGGCCCGCAACACGGCACTCGGCTACGAGCTCATCGCGCCGGAGAGCGGAGTACTCATCGGCCAGGCGACCGGCGCGCAGGTCGAGCTGCCGTTCCAGCTTGTTGTCAGCCAGCGTCCGGTCGAGATCCTGGGCGAGCGGGTCCACGCACAGTTCGGCACGTCGTTCCCGATCAGATTCGACTACCTCGACACCGTGGGCGGCGGCAACCTCTCGGTCCACTGCCATCCCCAGTCCGACTACATGCGACGCGTCTTCGGCTGGCCCTACACCCAGCACGAGACCTACTACATCCTCCTCGGCGGTGAGGACCGGCAGGTCTTCCTCGGACTGAACGACGGCACGGATCTGGAGGTCTTCCACCACCGGGCGCGGACCGCCGACGACCACGGCGTGCCGTTCGACATCGAGGAGTACGTCCAGACGTTTCCGGCGACTCCACACCAGCTGTTCCTGATCCCCGCCGGCACCCCGCACGGCAGCGGCGAGGGGAACGTCGTCCTCGAGGTCAGCGCGACGCCGTACCTCTACAGCCTGCGGTTCTACGACTGGTTGCGGCGCGACGAGAAGGAGCGACAGCGACCTGTGCACGTGCGACATGCGTTCGCGAACCTGGACCGCCGGCGGAGGGGTCCGGCGGTTCGCGAGCTGGTGCAGCAGCCGCGGGTCCTTCGCTCCGGACCCGGCTGGCACGAGGAGCTGCTCGGGTCGTCGCCGGAGATGTTCTTCGAGGTACGCCGCCTGGTCGTCGAGGCGGGCAGAGCCGCCCAGGACGACACCGACGGACGCTTCCATGTGCTCAACGTCGTCGAGGGAAACGGCGTCGCGGTCGAAACCGCGAGCGGGCACCGCCACGACCTCGCCTACGCGGAGACGATAGTCGTCCCCGCCTCGGTGGGTCCCTATCTCGTCCGCGCCCTCGGCCCTGACCGGGCCCGGATCGTCAAGTCGCTCGTGACGTCATGACCGTCCCCGCCTCCCTCCGCGTGCCCGTCCGCACTCTGGTTCCCGTGATGGACATCGGCGGTACGCATGTGACGGCCGCGCTCTTCGATCCGGCCGCGCAAGCTGTCCTTGACAGCGCGCGTCAGCGCCGCCACCGTCGCCCGCTCGACGCATCGGCCTCCGCGACCGATATCGTGCAGCGCCTCGTGCGATGCGCCAACGACGTCGCCGCACCACCGGACGCGGCCTGGGGTGTCGCGTTGCCGGGACCGTTCGACTACGAGGGCGGCATCGGATTGTACGAAGGCGTGGGGAAGTTCGATGCGCTGAAGGGTGTCGACCTTCGCCAGGCGTTTCTCGACGCTGTGCGACCGGCGCCGGCGGAGGTCCATTTCCTCAACGACGCCAACGCGTTCGCCGTCGGGGAATGGGTGTCGGGCGCGGCGGCCGGGCATGACAGGGCGCTCGCCCTCACCCTCGGCACCGGCGTCGGGTCGGCCTTTCTCGACCGTGGCCGGATCATCGAGGAAGGGCCTGCCGTACCACCCGAGGGTCGTGCCGACCTGCTCACCTTCAATGGCCAGCCGCTGGAGGAGACCGTCTCGCGGCGAGCCGTTCTGGCGAGATACTCAGCCATGACCAGACGCGACGACCCGCGGTTGGATGTCCACGACGTGGCACAACGGGCCCGGGACGGCGACATCCTCGCGGAAACGGTGCTGAGCGGGACGTTCCGCGCTCTGGGCGAGGCGCTACGGCCGTGGGTCAACCGGTTCGGTGCCACCGTGGTGGTGGTGGGTGGCTCGATGGCCGGGTCGTGGGACCTGATCGTCCGACCGCTGCGTACTGGCCTGGGTGGAACGTACGGTCCCGCGGTCGTCCATGCCCGGCACGGCGACGACGCCACCCTCATCGGGGCGGGAATCCACACGATCCGGCAGGGCCGGCGACCGTGACCGACGCACCGACCCCGCGACGGGCACCGACGATGCGCGATGTGGCCGACCACGCGTCGGTCAGCCCGATGACCGTGTCCAGGGTGCTGCACGACGATCCCCGCGTGTCCGGCCAGACGAGGGAACGCGTCCTCGCCTCCGTGGATGCGCTCGGCTATCGCCGCAACGAAGTGGCCCGCAACCTGCGGCTGGGACACACCAGCGGCCTCATCGGCCTCGTCGTCACCAACCTCGCCAACCCCTTCTATTCACAGCTCGCCCTCGGGGTGGAGTCGGTCGCGGGGCAGAACGGCCTCAAGGTCGTCCTCACCAACACCGACGAGGACGTCGGGCGCGAACGCCGGCTGGTCGAGGAGCTCACCGCGCGCCGGGTCGACGGCATGATCGTCGTCCCCGCGGGCAGTGACCACTCCCACCTCGACCCGCAGACGCCCGGATCGGTCCCCGTCGTCCTCGGCGCGCGCCCACCCACCAACCTCGCGCTGGACTGCGTACTCGTCGACGACTTCGGCGGCGCCCGCGAAGCGACCGCCGGCCTGCTGGCGGCCGGCCACACCCGGGTCGGCTTCCTCGGCCTGCCTCCGTCGGTGTGGACCAGCTCGGAACGGTTCCGGGGTTTCTGCGTCGCACTGGAGGAGGCGGGCGTCAGCCTCGACGAGCGGTACGTCCGGCTGCAGCAGCGCACCATCCCGGCCGCCGAGGAGGCGGCCCGCGAGCTGCTCCGCGTGCGACGCCCGCCGACCGCGTTGTTCTGCGCCAACAGCCGCAACACGCTCGGCGCGTATCGCGCGGCCACCCGACTCGGCGTTGACGTCGAACTGGCAGGCTTCGACGACTTCGAGCTTGCCGACGTTTTGGGCGTGCCACTGATCGTGGCGTACGACCCGCGCGAGCTCGGCCGGCGGGCGGCGGAGTTGTTGATGGAACGCATGAGCCGTACGGACACCGAACCTGAGGTCCAACCGCGGCGCATCGTCGTCCCCACCACCGTCGTCCGCTACGGCAACGCGACCCGCTGAGGTCCAGCTCGGTGGGGTCGAAGCCTCCCTCCATGGTTCATGCGTCACCATCGCCGGCTCCTCGGCCGCGGAGCAGGAACTCGTGACGCGTGATCACACAGCACGGCGCAGGGTGTAGACCGCGCCGCCGACAACCAGTACCGCCGCCCCCGTGATCACCGACGACAGTGGCAGCGCGAACGCCAGGACCACGCAGCCGATGGCGCCGAGCACAGGAATGGGGCGCGACGGTCGGCCCTCGTCGGGCCCCAGAGTCCACGCGCTGGCGTTGGCGATCGCGTAGTAGACAAGGACGCCGAACGACGAGAACCCGATGGCAGCCCGCACGTCCACCGTCGCCGCCAGGATCGCAACGACCGCCCCCACGACCAGCTCCGCACGGTGCGGAACCCTGAATCGAGGATGGACCGCGGCCAGCGCAGGTGGCAGGTGCCGGTCGCGCGCCATTGCCAGCGTCGTCCGCGACACGCCCAGCAGCAGGGCGAGCAGTGACCCCAGAGCCGCCACCCCGGCACCTACCCGCACCACGGGGGCCAATTCCGGAAGGCCGGCCGCACGTACCGCGTCCGCCAGCGGTGACACCGCCTCGCCCAGGCCTCTACTTCCGAGCACGCTCAACACGCCAACGGCGACCGCCGCATAGACCACCAACGTGATGCCGAGCGCGAGCGGGATCGCCCGGGGAATCGTGCGTTCAGGATCGCGGACCTCTTCCCCCAGGGTGGCGATGCGCGCGTATCCCGCGAACGCGAAGAACAGCAGGCCCGCCGCCTGCAACACCCCGCTCACCGAAGCGTCCGCTCCGACGTCCAACCTCGCCGGTTCGGCCGCGCCGGACGTGAAGCAGGAAACGACGACGGCGGTGAGTACGGCGAGGACCACGGCGACGATCGCCCTTGCCAACCAGGCGGACTTCTCCACGCCGACGTAGTTCACGGCCGTCAACGCCACCACCGCCGCGACCGCGACCGCGTGCGCCTGCGACGGCCATGCGTACAGCCCGACGGTCAGCGCCATCGCCGCACACGAGGCCGTCTTGCCGACCACGAAACTCCAGCCGGCGAGGTAACCCCAGAAGTCGCCGAGCCGTTCGCGGCCGTAGACGTACGTACCACCGGAGGCCGGATAGCGGGCGGCCAGGCGCGCCGATGACGTGGCGTTGCAGTACGCGACCACCGCGGCGACCGCCAGGCCGACCAGCAACCCGGAACCCGCCGCATGGGCCGCCGGTGCGAGCGCGGCGAAGATGCCGGCGCCGATCATCGACCCGAGACCGATCACCACGGCGTCGCCGACGCCGAGCCGTCGCCGCAGCTGCGTCATCAGCGGAAGGACTCGAAGATCTCGACCGGGTTGCCAGAGGGATCGTCGAGGAGAATCTGCTTGCCTCCGCGCCCGGTGACGATGGTGTTGCGGAACGACGTACCGGCAGCGGTGAGGCGCTCGACCTCGGCTTCGAGATCTGGGACCTGGACGGTGATGCGGTTCCAGCCGCCGGGTTCCGGTACGCGCCCGTCGGGCATGGCCTGACCACCGCCGCCCTCCCCGCCCGGTTGGGACAGGGCCAGCCGCAGAGCACCGTGCGCGAGAATCGCGAAGCCGGGTGCCGGATGGGCCTCGATGGTGAACCCGAGCTTGTTCACGTAGAAGTCGACGGCGGCCGAGACGTCATGGACGATGTAGCGCACGGTGGCGGTCTCGGTCATGACCCTCCTCCCATTCGCGACGGAGAGCTTCTATCAAACCACATTGATGTATCATCGGTCCATGGTGTTCGACCCGGATGTGGCGCCGCCGCCGTTCGTCCAACTGGCCGGTCACGAGCTGAGGTGGCGGCTGCTGCGCGAGCTGGCACAGAGTGATCGGCGGGTCCGAGAGCTCGTGGCCGAGATCGACGAGCCGCAGAACCTCGTCTCCTACCATCTGGGCAAGCTGCGTTCCGCCGGGCTGGTCACCACGCGCCGCAGCAGCGCCGACGGTCGCGACATCTACTACCACCTCGACCTGGCCAGGTGCGCCGAGCTCCTCGCGGGGACCGGCGCGGCCCTGCACCCGGGGCTCGCTCACGCTCCCCCTCCCGCCCCGCCGCGGCGCGCGTCAAGCCGCCGGGTAAGGGTGTTGTTCCTCTGCACCGGAAACACGGCCCGGTCCCCCATGGCCGCGGCGCTCCTTCGTCACCGGACGCACGGCAAGGTCGAGACCACGAGCGCCGGCAGCCATCCCAAGCCCCTGAGCCCCCATGCCGTACGCGCGTTACGGGAGCACGACGTCGACCTGTCCGACCATCGGCCACGGCACGTGGACGCCTTCACCAGTGAACGGTTCGACTACGTGATCAGCCTGTGCGACCGGGCACGGGAGGTGTGCCCCGACTTTGCCTACCATCCCAGGTTCGTGCACTGGAGCATCCCCGATCCCAACGCCGCAACGGCTTCCGACCCCGGCGGTACGGGATACCCGGCCTTTCGCCGGACGGCGGCCGAGCTCGACACCCGCATCCGCTTCCTGATTCCCGTACTCCAGCAACAGCCACGTGGCCAGCCGACCCGACGCCTCTGAACGTGCGGTCCGTTCCTCGCCCCACGCGATGAGAGACTGTCGGGGTGGGGGACACGTCGGCTCGATCGCATCGAGCGCCAGTACCTCGACCAGATGGAGCCGGTCGTGACCTCACCTCGCTGCCGAAGGCACACCTGCACCTGCACCTGGCCGGAGCGATGCGACCGGCGACACTGCGGGAGCTCGCCGCCCGCTACGGCGTCCCGGCACCGGCGCACGACGGGCGCGGCGTCAAGGGCTGGGCGGAGTTCCAGCAGCTGTACGACACCGCGCGGGCCGTGATCCGTACTCCCGACGACATCGGTCGCGTGGTCGCCGAGGCCGCCGCCGACGACGCCGCGGACGGGTGCGGCTGGCTGGAGCTCCAGGTCGACCCGACGTCCTACGCGGAGACGATGGGAGGGGTCCGCGCAGCCCTCGAAGCGGTGCTCGCCGCAGCCGCCTCGGCGCCGATCCCGGTCGGAGTCATGGTGGCGTCGAGCTGGGCCCGGCCACCCGACCATGCCGAACGCCTTGCCCGGTTGACAGCTGCGTACGCCGATGCGGGCGTCGTGGCGTTCGGACTGTCCAACGACGAGCGGCACGGTGAGGTGGCCGCTTTCGTACCCGCCTTCCGCCTGGTCGCCGAGGCGGGGCTCCTCGCCAGCCCGCACTCGGGGTTCTACACCGCCGCTCCTCATGTCCGCGACTGCGTCCACCTGCTCGACGCGGCGCGGATCGGCCACGGCACGTCCGCGGTGGGCGACCCCCAAACCCTCGCCTTGTTGGCCGAACGGCGCGTGACGCTGGAGGTCTGCCCCACGTCGTACCCGCCGTTCGGCGTCCACGCGCTCGACGAGGTGCCGGTCCAACGGTTGCTCGCCGCCGACGTGCCGGTGGCACTCGGCAGCGACGATCCCCTGCTGTTCGGGGTCGGACTGGCCGGGCAGTACGCCATCTGTCGTGACCTGCTCGGCCTGTCCGACGACCAGCTCGCCACCCTGGCGGGTCACAGTATCGAAGGGTCAGCGGCACCACCGGAGGTCAAGCGCGATCTGCGCACCCGCCTGGACGACTGGCGCCGACCGGAGCGCTTTCAGGGAACAGCTCCCTGAATCACTGGCCCCTCGAACATCCCTGCCGCTGAGCTTTCCGCCATCCTGTGCAACAGCGAGGGACGTTACTCCACGACCGGTGCGGGGCTCGCGGGCCGCTCGAGTTCTGATGCCAGGGGCCACGCGTTGGGTCGGCACTCGCCGATGGCCTCGCTCTGCGGCATCATCACCGGCGCGGGCACTCCGCCGCCCGCGCAGGCCCCATGACTTTTGCCAAGCAGGTGACCGATCGCGTGGTTGAGGACGTAGTCGTGGAAGTTGTCGAGATCCGCGCCGAACGTCTCGGCCGGGGCTGCCCATGCTCGCGCATCGATCACGATGCGATCCTTCACGCGACAGGTCAGGTCGTCGTCACTTTCGGCCTCCCTGCACAACCGATCAGCCGTCATCGGTGTCGCGAGCAGGATGTGCAGATCGACCGGTCCACTGTCGACCCGCTCGAATGAGGCCCAGCCGCCGTAGGCCCAGCCACGCTGATCACTCAACGTGTCGTGTATCGCCGGACCGACCTTGACCGGAGGAAACGGCAGGTCCCGCTCGACATCGACCTGGTAGCGGATCAGCTTGCCGATGCCGTTGCGTCCGGAACGTCCCAGGGCGACGGCGAAGTTGCCCGAGCCCTTCTCGACAATCCTGACCGGCGGCCTCGGCCTCGTCGTCTGTGGGTGCTGCGGTGTCGCGGTCGCCGATGGCGTGGCGCTGCCGGTGGCCTCGACCGGGAACGGACCTCGGTCCTTGGCGCGCGGGTTCGTCCCGTTCTCCGTTGCCTTCTGGTCGTTCGTACCCCTCTGGGCCGACTGGGCGGTGGGCCGGTCGGAAAGGTCGGCGTTCGGAGCGACGACCTGGCCCGAAGGCACGGCGAACCCGAACCAGTCGGCGAGCGCGAACCCGATGACAACTGTCGAAAGAAGAGCGGCGGTGGCGATCCAGGCCTTGCGCCGTGGAGTCCCGTGCGTACCTGTGTGACGTACCTTCCTGCGGGCGGTCATCGTCGGCGAGTCCCTCCCCTGGTTGATCCACTCACCGGGGCCACCCCCTGGAGGTCTGGCGCGCTCTCGCCTGTCGCGCCGGCCTCCTAGAAGCCGACCGGCTCAGCCGCGAGTGATCCGATGCAGGGCAAGGTCGTGCTTCGTCCGCCGCATGGTCATACGCCGTGAGCCGGCCCTGTCGATCCGAACCGGGTTCTCGATCCGATCGCAGGCCCCATCGACAGTCCCCTACCCCGTGCTCGACCTCGGCTACCCGGCTTGCGGTGCGACCGTGTTCGATCCGCATACGTACGACCGAACCGCGGCGGCCGCCTGAGGACCGTCCTCCACATGCGACCCGTGACCTCGGCAACGACGGCGATTCGGCACCTCAGGACCAGCTGGTGGAGACGTCGCTGGCGATGTGAGTGCCGTGCGCTTCGCCGCGGCAGATTCCCGCCATCACGCCGGTGCGGTCGATGTCGAACACATGCAGCGGCAGCTTCTGGTCCCGGGCCAGGATGAACGCGGCCTGGTCCATCACGCGCAGCCCCTGCCGAAGCACGTCGTCATAGGTGATGGACCGGTAGCGCCGCGCCGAGGGGTTCCCCGCCGGGTCACTGTCGAAGACACCGTCCGCCCCGTGCTTCGCCACCAGGATCGCCTCCGCGCCGATCTCGGCTGCCCGCTGCACCGCGGGGTAGTCGGTGGTGACGAACGGCTGACCGATTCCCCCGGCGATGATGACGATCTTGCCCTTGTCGAGGTGGCTCATCGCCCGAAGTCTGATGAACGGTTCGGCGACCGAGCTGATCGGAATCGCCGTCATGACACGAATGTCGTGCTCGCCCAGGGCCGTCAACTTGCCGCGCAACAGGATCGCGTTGATCACTGTGGCGAGCATGCCGATATTGTCCGCCTCCACGCGGTCGATACCCCACTCCTCAGCCGAGCTTCCGCGGAAGACGTTGCCGCCGCCGACGACGATCCCGACCTGGATACCGATGTCGCGGGCCTGCAGGACCTCGCGGGCAAGGTGATCGAGTGCGCCCGCGTCGAAGCCAGACTGATGGGGCCCGGCAACGGCCTGACCGCTGAGCTTGATGAGGACGCGTTGGTATCGCGGCATGCCTGCTCCCGTCGACGTAACAGCCCGCCGCACTCTACTGCCCAGCGTGGCCGCCGCCACTGACCGGCGCCGGCCACGTCACAGGAGCGTTCTCGTGGCCCGCTACGCCACAGATCATGGAACTGAGGTGGTGCAGAGGTTCGGCCGAGTCGCTTTTCTATTCGCAGAACACCCGGACCTTGGCATCGGGCTGGTCCACGTCGACCGTCACCTCGTCGAGCTGCTCGATCAGGTCTTCGATGTGTTCCGGCTTCAGCCGGCTCAGGTCGATCGGCATCCCTGAGTTGTGCATCTCCTCGTTGACCTGACCGAGTGCCTGCGGCGGAATCAGGGTGGTGAGCTGGACCCCTGCCCGCAGCAGTTGCAGCGGGATGCGCACGTTGACCCGGCCGGGCCCGTTGCCGTGCTCCGGCGTGTTCTCCACCAGGACCCGCAGGAACTTCGGCCGACGTTTCGCGCCCGGCTCCACTGCCGTTGATCGCTGGACGGGCCGGTCCGACTCCAGCGCGGCGATCAGCTGCTCGGCCTCGTCAGCGGTGATCTGCCCTTCGGCCAGCATCTGCAGGATCTGCTTGCGGTCGTTCATGGTCGCCTTTCCTCCGCGTTTTGGTATGGGTGGGGCTGTCTTGATGTGGTGAGGGTCAACGTCGTGAGGTGTGTCGTCAGTGGGCTATCTGAAGTGGAGGAGCAGTCCCATACGGGCCTGCTCGATCTCGATCCGAGTTCCGCCGAGGGCATACAGCAGCCGCCAGCCGACGCCGAACGCCCGGGTCGGGCTGATCCGGTAGACCAGGCAGGCGACGGTCCCCCCCACGGCGGCGAGGAGCAGCACCGGCGAGAACACCAGGGCCACGGGCAGGATCGGTACCCAGAACCGCACCCAACCGCCCTGTCGGCGACGGAATCTCACGGTCACCAGCTGCGGCATCATCGTGATGCCTCCAGCTCTTCCACCGCGTCCTGGGCGCTGATCTCGCCACGCCGCAGCCGGTCGAGGACGTCGGCTTTGGACGGAGCCGGGTCGGTGTCAACGAAGTCAAGACCGCTGGCGATCCGGTTCAGCCGGGACTTGATCGTCGGGTAGCTGACCCCGAAGATCCGCTCCATCTCCTTGATCGAGCCGTGGCACCGGACGAACGCGGTGACGAACACCTGGTCCTCGGCGCCCAGCGCGGCGAGCTGTGGCAGCTCGAACTCGCCCTCGATCGCGACTCCGCTCGCCAGGCGTACCCGCTCGACCACGAACGCCTGGCCGCGCGTCAGGTTGGTCAGATCCTGCCAGTCCACTCTCGCCTCGCCTCCGCCGATGAGTCGGGTTAATCGTGATCTCAGATTTTTTAAGTTATGTGCATACTAGATCTTAATTTTTTCAATCTCAAGGCTTGGCGGTAATGAATATCCGACATTGCCGGACCAGGAACCGGGCATCGGTGGCGGCACTCCGCTCGATGACCGGTCGACACGACGACCACATCGACGACTGGCCGCAGGACACGACAGTGCAGCGCGCACACCGTCAGAGCAGGTGGGCGTAGCGGCGGACCGTTTCACACCACCAGTCGAGCTTGCCCCGGGAAAGTCGGCGGTGAGCCGGATCAGGGAAATCGACCGCCGAACAGGCCAGCGCCGGTACCAGACCGGACGCCTGACCGAGAAGGCACAGCCCGAGCGCCCGCTCGTCGTGCCGGCCATCCCGAAGGGAACGCCACAACCCAAGGAGTTCGTCGATACCGAATGCATAGAACTGTGCGAAGTTGGCAAGCCATGCCGTCTCGGCCTCGGGCGGGCCGGCCGTGGCCAGACTCCAGTCGAACAACACCTGCTCCGACCCGACAATCGCGGCGTTGGCGGGAATCGCGTCCCCGTGCAGGAATGCTGGCTCCAGCCCACCGGTGACACGAACCGGATCGGCGACGATTCCGCGTACGACGTCGACGAGATCGGAGGGGACCACCTGGTCCAGCAGGTCCCATCCTCGGGCGACTTCCTTGACGAACTTGTCGGGTTGGTTGTACTCCCGCTCCACTGCCGACGGCCACAGGAGCCCCCACCGCTGCTCGAGGCTGGCAAGGCAGTTGGGAACTCCGCTGCCCTTGAACGCGGCGTACATCGCATCGAGGGCAGAGACATAGCCGCGCATCTCCGCCAGCGAAAGGCGCCGACCGCGCAGCAGGTACGGCGTCAGGTCACGCGAGATGGTGACCCACATGCCGGCCCCGAACGGTTCGGCGGCAACGATCGGATGCGAGAGGCCGTCTGGTAGTCGATCGAGCCACCCCTGTGTCCACAGCGCTGCCTCGCGGCCGGTGTCCCCGGTCAGTCGGCCCTGCCAGTCCTGACCAGGTACGCACCACTTGACGAAGAACGTCTCCCCGCCCGAGGTCTCCACTCGCTCGATCGGCGTTCTGCTGGCGCCCGGCTCGGCAGCGTCGCGTTTGACGGCTGACGCATACAACCCACGCAACACCGGGCCGGGCTCGGCCTCGGGAGGACGCTGCTCAGACCGCGGATGGTCCGAGACCACCAGGTGGCGATGGACGCCTTCCTCCCCCACATGGAGATAGTGCGTACGTCGATGCACGGTCTGCTGAGCGCGCTGATCCGCAGCGGAGGGAACGCGCCATTCCAGGTCCGCCACCACGCCGACGACCGAGCCCACCTGGTCTGAGAAGACGTGGGACGACCCGTGCAGCAGCTCTCCGGGCTGCCCATGCCAGCGTTCGAGGACGGCAAGCGCACTGTCGCGCGAATGGGCGCGAACGACCTCCCCTGGCACGTACGCACCGAACTCCACCGACGGCGCGTAGCACCGACCAAGGGCGGCACCACCGTGCCCGAGCACGACCAACTCGTGCAGCCCCGCAACGAAGCGATCAGCCCACTCGCGGCCCGACGTCATCAGGGGGTGCGCCTCAGCAGATAGAGGCACGGACGGTGGCCTTTGGCGAACACCTGGATGCGTTCGTCCCCACGCCAGTCCGGGCTCGCCGACACGAGCGCATCCATCAGCCGCAACTCCTGCGTGGCCACGATCATCGTCGCGCGCTCCGTCGCCAGCTCCGCAGAGCGACGCAGCAACGCGTTGTAGAGTTCGCGATTCTCCCGATGTGATCCATGCTTGTCGCCCCAGGGCGGGTCGGCGACCAGCAGGTCGAACGTCCCGACACCGTCAAGGGACCCACCGACCCGAATGTCGCTGGAGATCAGTTCCGCGCGCCCCGCCAGGCCGGCAGAACGCAGGTTCTCGGCAGACGCGGCGATCGCCTCATCGCTGTGGTCGACGCCAACAGCGCGTCGCACCGGAGCCATCAGCAACCTCTCGACAAGCAGGGTCCCGGATCCGCACATCAGGTTGAGGAAGCGGTCCCGCGGATCCGGCCGCGTCCACCGCACCATCGCCGCCGCGATCGTCGCGTTCAGGCCACCGGGGTAGGGCGCCGTGCGCCATTCGCGCAGGGAGAGTGGCCGGGTGCTGAGGCGGACCAGGACCTCCCATCCGCCCCTCGCCCGCGACGGACGGAACCTCAGATGGCAGTTTCCCTCGTCCTGGTCGCGCGGCAGTCCGGTCAGCGACTCCAGCTCGCGCGCGATCCTTGCGAACACCGCCGAGTCGGCTCCGGCGGCACCGATCCGGATGCCGCGCGGGGGCAGCGACCGATTCAGTGACCGGACCCGCGCGATGCCATCGGCGATCGTTGGAAGGTACTCCGAACTCAGCAGCGACCGCGGCCGCGGGACCGGAAAGCAGAGCACGAGGTACGCGGCCAGAACCGTCCGAAGATCGAACAGCCGTCGCAGCGATCCGCCGTAGGTGAACGAGATCTCGGACCGGCCATCCTCCAAACGCAGCCGGGTCACACTGCCGAGCTCCTCCAACTCCGAACGTACGAAGGAAGCCAGCCCAGGCAGGAAGGTGACCACCAGCTTCATCCCGAAGATCCTCGCGTACGCAGGCCGCGAGAGGCCACCGGATTAGCCGGCCCACCGGCGGGAACCAGCGAACGGATGGACGCTGGAACGCGGACGGCTACTGGGGCTCGGACTGCAGGCGTACCGACCCGTCGTCGTCATGGTCCACGACGAACAGCGTGCCGGGCGGGAACTCGCCGAGCACCTCGGGTGGCAACTGGACCGTACCGTCGCCCGCGACCACCGCGAAGTCCTGCCCGTCGCGTCCTTCCGCACCGACCCGGCCGTCGCGGATGGTCACCACCCGGCCGAGCTGGGACCCGACCTCCGGGTCGTGGGTGACGACGACGATGGTCGTGTCCCGCTTGGCGTTGACCGCCTTCAGCGCGGCCAGCACCTCGTCGCGGCCGGCCGTGTCGAGTTGGCTGGTCGGCTCGTCGACGAGCAGCAGTCCCGGCCCGGCGGCGATGCCCACCGCCAACGCCGCACGCTGCTGCTGGCCGGCCGTCAGCTCGGCCGGCTTCGCCTTGCCCAGACCGGCGAGCCCCACCAGGTCGAGGATCTCGTCGGCCTCCGCGAGCTCGATCCCGCGGGTGCCAGCCGCCCGTCGCTGCGCCAGCCAGATGTTGCGGTGCAGGCTTGCGTACGGCAGCAAATTGCGGCCGACCCCCTGCAGCACCACGCCGATCTCGGTACCACGCAGCCGGTTCAGCTCCGCGTCGCTCAGCTTGCCGATGTCGTAACCGCCGACACCGATCCGGCCCGCCGCCGGGCGCATCAACCCGGCCAGCAGCGAGATCAGGGTGGACTTGCCCGACCCGGACGGGCCGACCAGCGCGACCATCTCGCCCGAACTGATCGACAGGTCGACACCGGAGAGTGCCACCACGTCCGAGCCCTCGACCCGGTAAATGTGCACCACTCTCCGGCACACCACCGTCAGGCCCATCAGCCCACCTCCTGCTGTCGTCTGATCACGTGCCGCTGCCACCAGCCGCCGGCGGCGACCCCGGCGAAGAGGACGGCCACGACCAGCAGCTCCGCCACCGCAACCGGCGCCCATCGCGGCCAGTCCGTGAGCAGCGCCTCGTCCACACCGAGGGGCAGCCGCTCCCCCGCGGCGAACCATGCCCCGGCGGCGGCGAGCATGCCCGTCACCGCGCTGGTCACCACGATGCCACCGTACGACCACAGCGCCGCCCCGGTCGTCGTCCGTTCTGCCGTCCCCTGCGCCCGCAGGGCGCGCATCCCCGGGCTCCACGTACGCCGGTCCACCACGACGATCAGGGCCAGCGCGCCGAGCCCGACCAGCACCGTCACGCCGGCACCGAGCTGGTAGGACTGCAATGCCAGCGCCGCCCCGGACCTGTCGATGGATGCCTGGATGCTGGCGACCGTCCGGTCACCGGTGATGACCAGGCCCTCCTCGCGGAGCCGGTCGACGACCGAGGCAGGAGCGTCCGCGGTCAACCACACCTGGGGGTACCCGGCCATCCCGGGATCCCGCGCGAGGCGCTCGGCGTACTCCAGGTCGACGAGGGCACCGGTCGTGCCGACGCCGGGGAGACCGTCGAGGTTCGCCTTGGCGTCGAACCTGACCGGCTGGTTGTCGACATTCGTCAGGAGCTTGCCGGGCAGCTGGCCGGCGGTGACGGCGGGCAGCGGGTACGGCACGTCGACGGCCAGCAGCTCGTACTCCGTGTCGGGCCAGGGGTCGGGCTGTGACAGGAGGAGACCGTCGGCCGCGCCGTTGGCCCAGAGCTGCTCGGTGACGAGCGCTCCCTCCGGGGCACGCCACCGGCTGTCGTCGGCGAGCTGCGGGGCCGTCAGGACATCACGGCCGTCCTGTCGTAGGGACCCGAGCGTGACGCCGAACCGTCGTACGTCCTCGTCGTTGGTGGTGGCGGTGACACCGGTGAGCCGGCAACCGTCCTCGCAGCCGGCGATCTCGTCGGTGTACTCCCGTTGGTCCGCGGTCACCGGCCCGAACGTGGCGACTTCCCGGTCACCTGACGGCGACAGGAGACGGACCGTGACGGTCAGGGACTCGTCCTTCGTGAACGGGTCCGGCCGCAGGTCGGCGGTGAGGTCGCCGTCGCCGACCATGGTGGGATCCGGCGCGGGAGGGCGCAGCGACGCCGCGATCTTCGCGGGATCCACCGCGCCGTAGTGCTCGGACCACAGCGCCACGCGAGCGAGCCGGGTGGAGTCGACGGCCACCACGGGCGGGTCGTCGTCGGTGGTGCTGCGCGCCGGCACCACGGCCATCGCGTGGGTACCCTCCGGGTCGGCCGCGCGGACCGCCCGCAGGAAGTCCTGCCGGCCGACCTGCTGCAGCTCGAGCACTCGCGCCGCGCCGAGGAGTTGCTGGGCCTCGGCGAGCCGGCCCTGCGCGGCCACGTCGGTCGCGGTGGCGGCGAACCCGAGCGTCCCGAACACGAGGACGAGAACGACGAGCAGCCGTACGGATCCCGCCGGCCGCCTGGCGAGATAGAACGCCGCGACCGCGGGGCCGATCCGGCCTCGCCGCAGCGACCATCGGCCAGCGAGGTCGAGGAGTGGCTTGACCGCCAGCGAGGCCAGCATCGCCACCGCGAGGATGATCAGGACGGGTGCGGCGACCATGACGCCAACCAGGTCGCCTTCGAGCGAGCGGAGCTCGACCACGACCACGATGCCGAGAGCGATGACGAGAACCTCCACCGCCGCCACCGCGAGTCGCCGGGAGCGTGGCGGGACCTGTCGCAGCAGCCATCCGATCGGGCCGGCCAGTTCCCGCCGCAGGGCGAGCAGGCCGGCCGCGAGCGTCCCGGCGGCGGCCAGTCCGGCGGCCAGCAGCTGGGCGCGGTCGATCGGGACGGGTTCGCCTCCACCCGGCGCGATCAGCCAGACAAGCGCCGGCGTGAGCGCCAGACCCGCGGGTACACCGGCGAGCAGCGGAAGCAGGCTCTCCGCGGAGACGGTGGCGGCCCGCGTCGGCCACTTCGCCCCGCGCAGCACCACCGCGCCGATCTCCAGTCGCCGGCCCCAGATGCCGTGGCCGACGGCGAGGTGAATGACGAACCAGCACAGGGCGATCAGCGGCGCCGCGGCGATGGGGAGCAGCGCCCGGGCGTTCTCGCCGTGACCCTCGATGCGATCCAGCAGGCGCGGCAGGGTGGTGAGCGGCCCGGCGCTGAACGGGTCCTCCTGCATGAGCCGCTCCTCGACGGCATCGAGCTGGCGGCGGATCTGCGGGACGCGTTCCGGGGTGAGCCGGTCGGCTGGCAGGATCGAGTCGACCCAGATCGTCTCGTGTCCGTGGACGAGTGTCTGGAGCGTGGTCCGGTTGGTGAAGAGCTTGGGGGTGTCCAGCTTGCCCAGCGGGTCCTGGAGGACCCAGTACGGTGCCGCGGCGTCCTTCGGCTCGAACACCCCGACGAGAGTGATCGAGGCGGGTGGTCCGTCCGGCTGCAGGCCGTCCTGGGTACGCCGAACCGGTGTGAGCACGACCTCGTCGCCGGCGTGGAGCTTGAACTCGCGGGCGAGGTCGGCCGGAAGGGCGGCCTCCCGGTTGCCCACCGGACAGCGGCCTTCGGCGAACGTGACGTACGGACAGAACCCGTCCCTGGCGAGCAGGCTGTACGCCTCATTGGTCGGCTGGCCCGGTTCGAGCCCCTGCACCTGGATCTGGCCGGTCGTGACGGGGGTGAACCCGGCCAGCTTCGACCGCGCGTCCGCGTAGGCGGCGAGGTCCTCCGAGGCGGCCGTCGCGGCCCCGTCGTCGGAATCCGAGGAGTCCACCGACACCGGCGTCAGCGACACGACGAGCTCGATGTTCTCGGCGGTGGCGAGTTCGTTGTCGACCGCGGCCCGGTCGATCGCCACCGCGAAGGCCGGGACGCTCACGGCCGCGACAGTGGCCGCCATCGACAGGACGAACAGCGTCAGCGCCTGGCCCCATCGGGCGGCGAGCTGCGTGAACACGAGGCCGATCACGAACGCTCCCGGGTCCGGCGGACCAGTGCGGCGCCAGCGGCGAACACGACCGCACCGAGCACCGCGGCCGTAGCGCCCGCGGCAGCCGCGACCGGATACGGATGGAGGGAGACGGTGGGAAGGATGTCCCATCCGTCGACGAAACCGGGCGACAGGATCCGGCCGATCGCGGCACCGGCGAGCCCGGCGAGGACGCCGACCACGATCGCCGTGGCCACCACCGCCGCGAGGCCGCCATAACCCACGGCGCGGACGATGCGAAGGTTGACACCCTGTGCCCGCAGCGCGGCGAGTTCCGCCGCCCGCACCGGACGGTCCCGGGACGCGTCGACCAGCACCACGCCGGCGGCGAGTAACAGCCCGACCACCGCCACCGCGGCCTGGAACCGGCCGCCGACCGCGTTGCCCTGGGCATGCAGCTGGCTCAGCCGATCGGACAACGACTCCTCGCGCAGGGGCGTCAGTCCCACCTCGCGCAGGTCGTCCACGATCGAGGCCGGTGCGGTCGAGGACAGCCACACCTGCGAGGTACTGCCGCCGACGAGCGGGAATGGCACCAGCCGATCCGCGTAGGTGAGGTCGACCAGCGCGCCGACCTTGCCGTGTCGCGGCACGAGAGACGCCGTACGGACGACCTCGGTCGGCACGGACGCCCCGGGCAGCGGAGGAAGGCGTACCTCCGCGGTCGAATCGGGCCGCCAGCCCGCGACGACCACCGGCAGGGGGGCGGGAGTGTCCGCGACGTACGCCCAGTCGGAGCGGTCGACCGGCACGCCCTTGGGGGGCTGCGACACGGTGAGGCGCAGGGCGTCCTCGCCCGCGGCAATGGCCGGTCCGAGGTCCCGGGGACCCACCGCGGGCCGCCACTTGGTCGGTTCGGACAGCAGGCGCGCCAACGTCGTCGCCGACTCCGCGCCGGTCGAGCCCGCGGGCGTCGGATACAGCTCGACCTGCGTACCGCCGCGCGGCGGTCCATGACCGACCGCGGCGGCATCGTCGGATCGCGCGCTGATGGCGTCAGGTCGCTCCGGCCCGAGGATCTGGACACCGACCAGCCGGCATCCTGAGGCACACGCGGGGACCTTTGTGGCGTAGGTCTCGGGCTTGTCCCTCAACGGGCCCACAACCGCGTCGACCGGCTCACCGGTCTTCAACGCCCGCAGCCGGATCCGCAGATGTACGACGGTGGACCCGCCAGGGTGGGTGGCCGCCGCCTTGAGCCCGAACTGGTCCGCCCTGATCACGACCGGCTTCGGCTCGACCGGGCGCAGGGCGGCGGCGACCTGGTCGACATCGCCGCCGTACCCATCGCGCCAGCCGGCGACCACCCCCAACCGGCTGCTGTCCACCGCGAGGATCGACGGGTCGTAGCTGATGCCCGGCTGGTCGACCACCGCCATCGCCTGGGTGCCGTCCGGGTCCACCGCCCGGACACCCTCCATCAGCTCCACCACGTCATCGGCGGCGACGGTGACCACCCGGTCGGCGCCGACCTCGAGGGCGGCCCGCTGCCACTGCGTACGTGCGCTCGTATCCCAACCCACGAAGGCCGTCGTCACCAGCGCGACCGCGACCACGACAAGCGCGAAGAGCCGGTGGGTCTCCGGCCGGCGCGCCATCAACGCCGCGATCAGTGTTCCCGCCAGCCGGCCCGACTGGCGGGCGCGGACGGCCAGCCAGGTGGCCAGGGGCGGCACCGCCCAGGCGGTGATGAGAGCGATACCGAGGGCGGCGAGTGCGGGTGCCAGCAGCGGTAGCCCTTCGACGTCGCGCTGGATCACCAGGGCCTGGACGACGCCGTACGCGGCGAGCCCGATCAGCACCAGGTCGACCACGGAGCGGCGCCACCGCGGCCGGCGCATCGGAATCCGCCGCAACAGGTCCCGCACCGGCGTGAAGAGGGTGCCGACCTGCGCCGCGACCACCGCCACGAGGCCACCGGCGAGCGTGAGACCGACGAGAAGGAGCGAGAGGAGGAACGCTGTGCCCCCGGCGCCACCCTCCAGCGTCCCGGCCATGACCTGGCCGACGCCGAGCCCGACGGCGGCACCGACCACCGCGCCGGCCAGCAGGGGAACCACACTCTGGCCCAGCACCAGCATCCAACCGCGACCGGACGGCGCTCCCCGAAGTCGCCACCAGCCGACGTCGCCGCGGATCTGGACACCCCCCTCGCGAACCACGACGGCGAGGGCGAACCAGGTCAGCAACAGCAGCACGATGATGCCGACGCCGACCCCCGCGGTGACGTTGCGCCGGTCCCGGGCGATCCGGTCGATCAACCCGTCCAGCTCCATCGTGCTCGCGGAGTAGCCCTCCTCGCGCAGCTGCGATAGCCCGGTGTCGAGCCTGGTCGCCAGCTTCTCCATGTCCATGGTGGCGAACGCACGGGGAGAGGCGAGCAGGTCGTAGGTGTAGGTGACCCGCTCCTGCCCCTGCAGGGTCGTACGTACGGTGAAGACGGTCGCCCGGTCGCTCGAGGTGTCCGAGCCCGCGCTGATGAGGTCGCCGTCGCCCCAGTACGGCTCGCCCGGGTCGATCACCCGGTAGATACCCGAGACCCGTGCGGAGAATGGCTTGTCGTTCGTCGCCTCGATCTGCAGCCGGTCGCCCACCTCGAGCGCGAGCTCGCCCGCGAGGGTCGACGGAAGGGCCACGTCGCCCTTCCTGGTCGGGCAGTCCCCGGCCACCACGAGGTGCTCGCAGACGTCCTCGCGCACAGCGACGTGCACCTCGGCGGGCTCCTTCTCCGACGCACCGTGGAGCAGCTCACCGGAGACGGAGCCACCGACGACCGACGTGAAGCCGGACGGTCTGAACTGTTCACGCGCCCCGTCGATCGCCACCGCGGACGTGGTGTCGCCGCTGCCGCGCCACCCGGCGAGCCAGGTGACCGAGATCAGCCGCTCCTCGACGGTGGCGCCGTTCACCGCCGACACCCCGGCCTGCTGGGTGGCCCTGACGGCGTACGACGGAGCGGCCGCCAGGGCGGCGCAGGCCAGCAACGCCACCAACGCGACGATGACAGCCTGCCTGCGGCGAGCCGCGAGGACATTGCCCAACACCACCCACATGCAGGTGCCCTACCTGGCCGCAGGCTGGTTGACGGGTTGCCTCTCGCGTACGACCGACAGGGCTGCCGGGTCGAGCTCGGCCCTGACCAACTCGGCCCTTCCGTCGACCAGGTGGAGTTCGGCGTCGCAGACGGCGGCGGCCTCCGGGTCGTGCGTGGCGAACACGACCGCCGCCCCACGTTCGGCCTCTGCGCGCAGCAGATCCAGAACGGTCTGGCGGGAAACCGCGTCCAGCTCGCTGGTCACCTCGTCGGCCAGGAGGACGTCGCCGCGCAGCGCCAGACCGCGGGCGATCGCGGTGCGCTGCTGCTGGCCGCCGGAGAGTTCCTCGACCAGCTGGTCACGTTGGCCCGCGAGGCCCAGCCGTTCCAGCGACTCGGCAGTGAGCCGGCGGGCCTCGGAGGGCTCGATCCCGTTGGCGAGCAACGCCACTTCGAGGTTCTCGCCCGCGGTGAGGAACGTGGCAAGGCCGTTGCCCTGCGGGACGAGGACGAGGCGCAGCGCCACCGCGTGGTCGCGGTCACGCAGGGACTCGCCGTCGACCGCGACCGTGCCCGTCGCCGGTTGCAGGAGTCCCGCCATGGTCGAGAGCAACGTCGTCTTGCCGGCGCCGGAGCGGCCACTGATCGCGACCACGCGTCCGGGCTCCGCGGTCAGTGTGACGTCCTGCAGGACCGGCGGCCGGCTGCCGTAGCTGACAGACACCTGGTCCACCGTCACAGTCCGCACAGCGGCCTCCCGTCCCGTTGTGCCCCTGGCTGAGGCGCGATGAGCATACCTGGACAAGGCCGACTCCGCGATGGTCCGACGTGGGCGTACGGACCCGCGAAACCGCCTCTGACCTGGGCCTTGACCAACCTGGTCACAGTGCGGCTGGACCCACCAGGGTGGTCTGCACAAGCACTCGGTGGGCTTGTCGACGCGCCCTTCCACGGTGGTCGAATCCGGAAGTGGAGCGTCCGGAACAGGTCGTAGCGTACGCAGCCGAAGACCGTCGAGGGTCGCGGTCGCTGGAGGAGGGCGAACATGACTGTGGAGGACTGGCTGCTCGACTCCGACCCGGCACTCCGGTGGCAGGTCATGCGCGACCTGACCGGTGCGTCCGAGGCCGACGTGGGTGCCGAGCGCGCTCGGGTGGCGAGCGAGGGCTGGGGCGCTCGACTGCTCGCCTTGCAGGCACCGAACGGTCAGTGGGGCGGAGGAACGCTCTTTCCCGTCTGGACCTCCACCGCCTGGACCTTGATGCTCCTTTACCACTTCGGCCTCGACCCGGCCAGCACCCAGGCCCGCCACGCTGTGGCCCTGGTCCGCGAGAACAGCCGCTGGGAGCATGACGGTCAGCCGTTCTTCTCAGGCGAGGTGGAGCCGTGCATCAACGGCAGGACCGTGGCCATCGGTACCTACTTCGGTGAGGACGTCGGGGCCATCGTCGACCGGCTGGTCGACGAGCAGGTGGCCGACGGCGGTTGGAACTGCGAACAGGAGAACGGGTCGACGCGTGGGTCGTTCCACAGCACGATCTGTGTGCTCGAAGGGCTGCTGGAGTACGAGCGGGCCGCCGGAGGCTCGCCGGCGGTGACGGCGGCGCGCGAGCGTGGGGAGGCGTACCTGCTCGACCGCCGGTTGCTCCGCCGGCTCTCCACCGGTGAGGTGATCGAGCCGTCGTGGAGGCTACGACGTCGACGGGCGGGGCTACGACGTCGACGGCGTCGCCGCTCACGACGGTCGCGTTCGACCAGTCGGGGGGTCCTTCGAGTGACGGCGGATCAAACCTCGGCGTCGATGGGTGTCAGATCCTCCGGCCGCAGGTCTGGGCGTATCCGCAGGAAACGCACCGCGTGCCGCCACCGGCTGCCCTGATCCGTGGCGACGTCGACCAGGATCTCCACCACCTCGGTGGGTTCTACGCGAACGTAACGCACCGGGCCAGCCCGCCACGTCACCGTCATGGCCTCCGGCCAGGGGTGATCAGGGCCCGCCAAGGTGAGGAGCGACGCCAGGGTCGCGGCGGCGGAGGGGCTGAGTGGGGTCGTCCGCCCGACGTAGCGCAACTCGCCGGCCTCCGTGGCGTACCGACCCAACAGCAGCGCCTCTGGGCGTTCGAGACTGCCGGTCACCCCGCCGACGATCGCCTCGGTGGTCGTATGCGCCTTGTACTTCAACCACTCGCGGCGCCCGGAGTAGCGGCTGTCCGCGGGCTTGATGATCAACCCCTCGACTCCGGAGGCGGGTAGTTCGTCGTACCAGAGCTGCGCCAACTCCGGATCGTCGGTCTGCATGCCCAGTGACAGATGGGAACCGGAAGGCACCCGCGCGAGCAGCCGCTCCAGCACCTTCCGGCGCACCGTCAACGGCCGGCGTCGAAGGTCCCCGTCCGCCGCGGTCTCCAGGACGTCGAACACGACGAGATGCACCGGATCGGTCACCGCGAGAACCCCGGACCTGGCGCGTTGGGCGTAACGCCGTTGCAGCGCGTCGAAATCCAGCCGACCACCCACCCAGCGCACGATCTCTCCGTCGACGACGGTGCCCGGTGGAAGACCCGCGACGACCGCACCCGTCAACTCGGGAAATACCTGATCAAGGAGTACGCCTCGCCGCGTATAAATGTGCACGACACCGTCGTCGTCAATGTGGGCTTGGGCGCGATATCCGTCCAGCTTCGGCTCATAAACCCACCCTCCCGTACGCGGCGCCGGCAAGCGATCGACACTCTTCGCCAGCATCGGCTGAACTGGCCCCTGGATGTGCACACCGGCACACCTACCCGCGGGCACGCGTCCTAGGAGTAGCGCGACGGCGGCTGAATCCGCGACGTGGACTTCCGCCGCTTCCCGCGTCCGAGCAGAACGGCACCGATCCGCTGTTTCTGGCCGGTTCCATTGCACCGGTGACATGGCCGCAGTGAGTAGGTGAACAACGAGCCCGGGTGGCGGCCCAAACCCTTGCAGCGATCACATTTTGCATACGGATGAAGGAGTATTGACAACACGTAGCCAACAATCACGATCACGACCAGCATCCAAACCGGATCCATCGGGCCTCCCCCCATGTGGTCGTCGCTCATACGTACTCCTCTGTACCGCCACTGTCCACCGAATTGCTGATGGTTACTCAGCCAGAAAAGTCTCATGAAGTCCGCTCGATGCCGCCCGTCACCGGGAGCCCCGCGTCGGCGCGCGTACCGCCGAAGGTCATGGTCGAAGAAATTCGAATGGCCCGGTCGTACACAAAGCTCGCCCTGATACCAGAGAAGGGGACGGCGCGTGCGTTCGTACGGTCGTTTCCGCTGACGCCCCCTGGGGAGATCATGAAAGCAATTACGGTTGTTCCGGGCAAACCCGACGAGGTGCGCGTCAGCGACGTCGACGAGCCGCCGGGCACACAGGGATCGATCCTGGTCGACGGCCGGCTGCTGGGAGTCTGCGGCAGCGACGTCGACATCGTCGAACAGGGATACGGATGGCCGCCACCCGGGACGGACCGCCTCCTGGTGGGACATGAGTCCCTCGGGGAGGTTCTGGAGGCGCCCGGAGACAGCGGTTTCGAGCCAGGGGATCTTGTCGTCGGCATCGTGCGCCGGCCCGACCCGGTGCCCTGTGAGCCGTGCGCGCACGGCGAGATGGACTTCTGCCGCAACGGCCGGTACACCGAGCGTGGCATCAAGGAGCTCGACGGATTCGGCTCGCAGCGGTGGCGCATCGAACCGGAGTACGCGGTCAAGGTGGACCCGGACCTGCGGGATCTTGGCGTACTCGTCGAGCCGGCATCCGTTCTGGCCAAGGCCTGGGAGCAGACCGACCGCTTCGTCGCTCGCTCCTGGTCGCGGCCCAAGGCTGCGCTGGTCACCGGCGCGGGCCCGATCGGACTGCTGGCCGCTCTGTTGGGGGTACAACGCGGCCTTGACGTGCACGTGCTCGACATCAACGACGCCGAACCGAAACCACAACTCGTCGCCGGCCTCGGTGCGACCTTCCACACCGGCAGCGTGATGGACATCGACGTCGAACCAGATGTCGTCATCGAGTGCACCGGTCACGGTCCGCTGGTGTTCGATCTCCCCGACGTCGCTCCGCCCAATGCCGTGATCTGTCTTACTGGGCTCTCCGCAGGGACCCGCGAGGTCAGGGTGGCGCTGGACCAGGTCAACAGGGAGATGGTGCTGGAGAACACCGTGCTCTTCGGTTCCGTCAACGCCGCCCGCCGCAACTTCGAACAGGCCGCCGACGCACTCGCCAAGGCCGACCGGGGATGGTTGGAACGCGTCATCACCCGCCGGGTTCCGATGAACGGATTCTCCGACGCCCTTCACAAAGCTGCCGGAGACGTGAAGGTCGTCGTCGACCTCAGCGGCTGACCACCGCCAGGATGATCACCCGCCGACGAACAGTCCGCGCCGCCGGAACCAGGCTCAGACCGCGGTGACGACCTCGGCCAGGAACCAGGTGCGTCGTTCCGTCTCGTCGATCCAGGTCTCGATCAGGCTGGCCGTCGCCACGTCGTCAAACTTCTGACAGACCTCGTGCGTCGCCCGCAGGTAGTGCGTCAGCGCCCGGTTGTCGTCGCGTAGTTCCCGCATCATCTCGTCCGGGGGCATGAATTCGACGTCGTTGTCCGCAAGACGTTGGTTCCTGGCAATGTCACCGACGGAACGAATGGTCGTGCCGCCGATCTTGCGCGCCCTTTCGGCAACGTCATCCGACATCGCGAAGATCTGTTCCGCCTGCTCGTCGAGCAGCAGGTGATAGTCACGGAAGTGCCGGCCGGTCATATGCCAGTGAAAGTTCTTCGTCTTGACATAGAGCGCGAAGACATCGGCGAGGAGCTTTCGGAGCTCTCCCGAGATTTCGACGACACCTCCGTGGCTGAGGTCCGTGGGTACGTCGAGCGCACCGGGTTCGGCTCTGCTCGTGGGTTTGGCACCGCTCTCGGTCATTTCGTACTCCTCTCGGTTCCCAGCCTCCACCAAAAAGGAGATCTCTGGTCACGTCGGAATCCGACCGTCCGGAGGTCCATCACCCGTGGGCCGTTCGACCCACGGACCTCACGGCCACGGGTCGAACGGCCCACCGGCTTGAACTACCAACGGGCCACGATCACGAGACGGCCGCGGCGAGGCGCTGTTCGAGCCTGTCCGGAGAGGGCAGGCGTCCGGAAAGGAGATGTCGGACACTGCGGTCCGCATGGCGTTGATGCTCGCCACCGTGGGCGTTCAGTGCCGTCTCGACCTGCTCGGCGATGTAGTTCGCGAGGCTGGTGAGCGCTCCGCGGAACATGGCCAGGTTCAGGAGCGGGAGCGATCCCGCGTGTGCCCGGTAGCCGTCGATCATCGCGCGGTGGCCGGACGCTGTGTGCACAAAATGCATCAGGGCGTCGCACAACTCCCAGCTTGGTGGCTGTCCACCGGCGTAGTCCCAGTCGACGACGATGAGGCGACCGCCCTCTCCGCGCCACACCTTTGCCGGGCCCAACGTGTTGTGGCACATCACCGGTGCCGGCACGGGGAAGTCGGCACCGATGGTCTCCCACTCGGCCATCGCCGGTGTGGCCTTGGCCAGGAGGGGCGCCCAGTCGACTCCCCTGGCCTGTGCCGCCGCAACCAGTCCAGGCCACTGCGCTCGGAACAGGAACCTGGCGTGCCACGGGCTGATGCGGTCCACGGGCATGGCGAGGCGGTGGACCTTGGCGAGGATCTCGCCCACCGCGTACGCGTCCTTCGAGCTCACCGGCCCTGCCAGGGGTGGACCGGAGTTGACCCATTCGTAGACGCGCCAGCTGTGCCCACCGACCGACTCGACGATCGCGCCGGTCCGGCTGCGTACCGGCGCCGGGATCCGAATCCCCTCCGCGGCCGCCGCCTCCTGCAGGGCGACGTCGGTCTCCGCATCGGTGATCGGGGTCCAGTTGTCCATCGTACGAACGGTCCAGCGGCCCTGCTCGGTCTCCAGCGACCATCGCTGCCCGATGTTGTCGGGCCGGGCCACAGAGCGCATCGGACCGGTCACCTTGCCGAGCCCGTAGCGCGCGGCCACGGCTTCGGCCAGGGTCTTGTCGGCGACGTCTGCCTTGCCCCTGTTCCGATCGACCTCTGCTTTGAGGTCGGTCCAGGTGCGGAACCCGTACTGCTTGGCCAACGCCGACTGTGCATCCGACAGGGATGTTCCTGGCTCAGACTCCCGCAGCCCGCCGAGAAGGTCCTTGGCCTGTCGACGAAGGTGGTAGAGGCTGGGGTTGTCGGGGAGCGTCCTCATGAAAATCACCTCGCTCTTCGCCCGGACCCGCACGGACGATTCAGAGCTTCAGGTGTCTGCCGCTCAAACCCAAGCGCAGCGAGGTGGCTTCGAGCCTTCCGGCGAGTCTCGGCGCGACCCCAGCGCGCTGGCGCCACTTTAACCGGCGACGCCCGACGGTCAAGGCTCGGCCCGAACCAACGATCACGCTTCACCGAGGTCGTGGTGGATCCAGACGTTCGGTTCGACGTAGACGGCGAAGTCATGGGTGATGTCGCACCGCACGGGCACGAGCGCCTCGGGTACCTCCACCTCACCGTCGTGATCGAACGGCAGTCCCGTCCATCCGCGCCACTGGTCGAGGGAGCCGCCGATGAGCATCGACGCGGGTGCGACCTTGACGATGCGGCCGCCGGCGCGGACGTGCACGCGGAGCCACGGATCGGCGGGGAGCCCGTCATCACGGCACTGGGTGAGATAGGTACGCATGGACACGCGTTGCTGGCGCTGTTTGCCGTTCGGGCGTACCGGCGCGACCAGGGTGTCGTGGCCCTGCGCGCTGGCGGCATCCCGCAGCGCCGTGAGCATGCGGTGCGACAGGCCCTGGCCTTGGTACGCCTGGTCGATGGCGATCTCGAGCGCGCTGACGGCGGTCGGCGTACGACCGGCGCGGACATCGGCGAACCCCCACGTGAGCACGGCGTCCCAGCCACCGTCGGGGTACGGATCCCGGCCCGGACCCTCGGCGCAGAAGGGGATGCTCAGCCCGCGCGCGACGACTGCGCCGTCGCCGTCCGTGGCGACGACACAGTACGCCGGAAAGGCCGCCCGAACCTGACCGAGCAGAGCGTCGGCGACCTTGTCCTGGCGCATGAACTCAGGCCACGGACTCTCAAAGTCGAAGACGCGGTCGGCGAAGTCGGGCCGCTCGGTCAAGGTCGTGATCACGACGTTCGTCATGCTGCCAGGCTCCCAGAACGCCGGGGTCCGACGCGACCCGATTGCCTAGGCCAGGTGGTCGCCGGTCTCGCCCTGGAAGGGGCGTA
The DNA here is from genome assembly GCF_040195635.1 of Actinopolymorpha sp. B11F2. Classification (NCBI taxonomy): domain Bacteria; kingdom Bacillati; phylum Actinomycetota; class Actinomycetes; order Propionibacteriales; family Actinopolymorphaceae; genus Actinopolymorpha; species Actinopolymorpha sp. B11F2. The sequence continues at coordinate 148,319 of NZ_JBEFTX010000020.1, forward strand.
CCTCCACCGGGAGCGTGGTCGCCGCGGCAAGCCCCCGACCCCACTCGAGGGCGGCGTCGAGATCGGCCGCCTTCACGATGGAGAGCCCGCCGACGTGCTCCTTGCCTTCGACGTACGGCCCGTCGGAGGTCAGCACGTCCCCATCCTTCACCCGTACGACGGTGGCGGTGCTCGGTTCGTGTAGCCCGCCCGCGAAGACCCAGGCACCGGCGGCCCTGAGCTCTGCGTTGAAGGCGTCGACATCGCGCATGATCGGTTCGAGGAACTCCGGCGGCGGCGGGCCGGCAGCGTCGGGCTGTTGGATGCTGAGCAGATAGTGCTTCATGTCGTACGCCTCCATGGGTGTGGTTCCTGCCGGCGTTGTTCGGGCCGGCTCTCATCGTCTACACGATCGGCGCCCGCCCGGATCGACATGCGGGCGTCGTCCTGATCTCTCGGTGGGCGCCCCCGCCTGCTCAGGAACATCCGCGAGAGCAGTACTATGCATCTCGTATTATCTGGACTGCGAACCACTGTGCGATCATCGTTCGGAGGAGACCGTGCGTACCTACCACCACTCGACGGGTCTGCGAATCGCCAACCGAGTCATGACGATCCTCATCAAGCTCGGCCTACCCGTCCGCGGGTCCGGTGTTCCCACGGCCCTGCTCACGGTCCCGGGCCGCAAGAGCGGACTGCCTCGTACCACTCCCATCGCTCTGCTCCCCGACAACGACGGCGAGGGCGAGGGTTGGCGGTTGATGGCGCCCTACGGGGTCGTGGACTGGGTGAAGAACCTCCGCGCCGCAGGCTCTGCCACCCTCACCTGGCGAGGGAGCACGTTCGACGTGACCGCCCACGAGCTGACGCCGACGGAGGGAGCACCCCTCCTCCGCGACGCCGTGGCCAACGCGAGCCCCATGCTGCGCAAGGCGTTCGCGCCGTACTTCTCCACCTCGCCCGATGCTCCCCTCACAGACTGGGAGGCAGAGGCAAGCCACCACCCGGTGTTCAAGCTCCGGCGAGCCACACACTGACACGTATCCTGCTGCTGGTCGTTCCTGCTCGTGCCCGTGTAGGAGGCTTGCCTCGTGCCGCAGATTTCCGAACCAGCGCAGCATGTCGATCCCCGCCTGCTCGGGTGGAAGGAGCGGCTGGCCAGTCGCTGCACGGAGGCGGTCGAGGCACTGGCCGCGGTTCCCGGTGTCACCGGACTCGTCCTGGGCGGAAGCGTCGGCCGCGGCCAGCACTGGCCCATGTCCGACATCGACCTCATGGCCCTGTGCTCCGGACGCGACGTGCGGGAGACAGCCGCCGACGTCGACCGGACGGCGTACGAGCTGAGTGCGATGTGGGGCAGCAGCGGGATCTACACCGCGGTCGACGCCGGGCGACTGACCTTCGACGAGGCCGAGGTACGGCAGACGGCTTCGGGTGGTCTCCCCGCCACGGTGGAACGCATGGACGACCCGCGCTGGCTGCACGGCATCGACAAGATCTACGGCGGTGTCGCGATCCACGACCCGCACGACGTGGCGGCTGTCTTCCTGGACTGGTCGTCTCGGCACCGCTTCGACACCGGCGTGGTCGCGAGGCGCCGGGAGTCCTGGTGTGACCAGGCCGAGCAACTGCTCCTGGACACCGAGCGGTTGGTGCACAGCGGCGACGCCACGGGCGCCTGGATCAGTCTCCGAAAGGCCGGGGGCGCTCTCGCCGAGGTCGCCACCGAACGCTGGGGTCAACGGGCCGGTTCGCTCGGACGGTACTGGACGCTCTTCGAAGCGCGGGCGCGACGGCACGGTGATCCCGAGCTTGCCGCTCGCCTCATGACGGCAGCGCACGCGCACCCTCAGTGCGTCTCCGCCGTGGTCGACGCCGTACCAGAGTGGCTCCAGGACCGGATCGCACTGTCGTACTCCGCGCGCCGCCTGGTCGGCGAGGAGATCACGCCGGCGCAGAACGCCCGGGACAACGTTCTCGCCTTCGCGCAGCTCTACCGTGGCCGGTTCCCGTCCGCGCAACAGGCCTGGATGCGGGGCGAGGACGGCGCGATCCTGCAGGACTCGATCGCCGCGCTCACGGAGCTGCTCTCACACCTGCGGTGATGAGCATGACGGGAACGAGCACGGGGGGACCAGCATGGCAGGGATGGGCCGCTTGGCCTCCGACTAACCGTCAAGCCAGGCGAGCAGGGTCGCCGCATCCTGCTGGAACGCTCCTGGGTCGTCATCGCGTACGAACTCCAGCAGGGCGAAGCGGGTCACCGCATCGGCGTCAGCCCGCGGCTCGGCCCCCTGCTCGCCTCGCAGATCGGCGAGTACGCCCTGCCACAGGTCCGCGCGGTCCGCGAGTGGCAGCCGGGCACCGTCGGCGCTCCAGGAGAAGACGTGGGCCGTCGTGAGATGGCGGCCGAGCGCGCGCACTTCGTCGCGTGCCTGGGCCGGCGTCGGCGTACCGCGTCCCGGCTGCCAGTAGGTCCACACCGCCGGGCCAGACGTACCCAGCAGCACACGCACCTCGTCGAGCAACGCGAGCGTCGAGTCGACCGTGTCGGTCAGGGTGCCCGGATGGAACTCCAGCGCGACCTTCAGGTCATGCTCGGCCGCCCGCACGACTGCTTTCGCCAGCCCGTCGACGACGTCCGCACGCTGGCGTTCGGTTGCCTCCCCCGAACCGAGCCGCCCGGCCCACACCCTTACCGAGGGTGCGCCGAGTGCGACGGCGGTCTCGACGACGGGCACGAAGTCGGTGGCAGCGTCGGAACCCGGCCGGAAGTACGAGCCGTAACTTGCCACAGCCAGGTCGTGGCCGGCGCACAGTCCTCGTACGTGCTCAGCGGTCCGCAGGTTTCCCACGGGTACGTGGACATCGCCACCCCACTCGACCGCCCGCAGCCCGGCGTCGGCAGCTAGCTCGACGACACTGGCCGGCGCGAGGTGGCGGAACGTCACCGACACAAGGCCGGGAACAACGGCTGGCTGCGGTCGTACGTCCGTCACGCCACTCTCCACGGGGTCGGGGCCTCCTCGAGATCTCCGCATACGTCCGATCATCCTGGCACGTGGTGTCGGGCACCAGCGAAGGCGACGATCTCGGGCAGGGCGGGCCGGTATCCGTCGGTGGTGTCGACGTGGAGCACGGGTGTCGCCAGCGTGGTCTTCCCGAATCCACCCGGCGGCCCACTCACCACGACCAGCGTCGGCAACGGCCCTGCGACTCCTCTCCCCTCTCCCACGCATCGGCCAGCGATGCACCGCAGGCGCCGCACCAAGCAGTCACACGTCAGGGACGGCTACGCCGACTCCTGGGCGCACTTGCTGACCCCGACGGAACGATCCCGAACTGGGGGTAGTGCGTAGGCGCTCACGAGGTTGCGCCCGATCCGCGCCAGCTCGTGTCGTACGGACGCTGGAGCGAGGACCCGGACCGCCTCGCCGAAGTAGATCAGCTCGAAGGCGGCATCGCCGACGGACGGGAAGCGGGCACGGAACCGCCGCGGCCCAGCTGACCCGTTCTCGCCGGGGTCGAGTGCCTGAACGTTGTTCCAGGGGCCCAGGACCCCGGTCACCTCGGGTACGGCGTCCGCTTCGACGGAGAACTCCACACTGATCTGGTCGGGCCAGTGGGGCAACTCGTGGTTGACCTCTTCCCAGGCGCGAGCCAGGTCGAAGTCGTCCGGGCGTTCGACCGGCTCGGCAGTGGCGGCGACGTCGGCCACCCGGGAGGCCCGGAACGTCCTCGGGCCGGCTTCGGTGCCCGCGAGGAGATACCAGACACCGCTCTTCGAGACCAGCCCGTACGGATGGACCCGGCGTACGGACGCCTCGCGCCCTGGTTTGGCATAGGTCAGGTCCACCTGGAGGCCGGCGACGACGGCGGCGCGAAGGCTGGCCAGCATTCTCGGCGTCTCCTCGGCGAGCTGACCCCACCGGGTCGGGTCGACGTGGACAGCTCGGTGCGCCTTCGTGGCGTGGCTCCTTGTCTCCTTGGGCAGAGCGGCGAGCAGCTTGCGCAGGGCCGAGGACACGCCCTGTTCGATCCCGAGACCCGCGAGGAGTTCGGGACCGGTCGCGAGGAAGAGCGCCTGGGCCTCGTCGGCGGTGAGGCCCGAGAGGTTGACCTGGTAGCCGTCTGTCAGTGCCCACCCGCCACCCCGGCCGCGCTGTGAGTACAACGGCAGCCCGGAGAGGAGCAGAGCGTCGAGGTCACGGCGGATCGTTCGTTCGGACACCTCGAGCCGGCTGGCCAACGCAGGGGCGGTCAGCTGTCCGTGAGCCTGGAGGAGCAGGACGATGGCCACCAGGCGGTCGGCACGCATGGAAGCACAAGATAGCGAGGAAACAGGACGCAGGGGTGGCCGGTTTTCTCCGTATCGTGCCGCCGATGCTCACACTGATCGGTTACGCCTACCGGGTCGCCCGTACCGCGGCCGGATCCTGGAAGCCGGCACGCACGAGGAGCTGGCGAAGGCCGGCGGCCGGTACGCGGAGCTGTTCGAGCTGCAGGCGCGGGCCTACCGCAGAGCGACCGAGTGCGAGTCCTGGCGCGCCCGGCGGCGGAGCGTCACGCCGTCGTCCCTTGCTTGCGGGCCATGAGGTAGGCCTGCTGGGTCTTCTCAGGCCCGGAAGGCTCGCGGAGCGTTCGTGCGTACACGACGAACCCGGCCGCGGCCAACAACGCGGCGATCCGGTCGGGCGCCAACCGGTAGGCGTCGAGCTCGATCGCGTGGCCATAGGCATGCTCGAGGCGTACCCGCTCGTCACCCGCCTGGAAGGCCAGTAACAACTGGCCGTCCGCACGGAGGACCCGGTGGAACTCCGCGAAGATCCGCGGCAGGTCCTCCGGTGGCGTGTGGATGATGGAGTACCACGCGACGATGCCGCCGAGCACGCCGTCGGCCACGTCCAGATCGGTCAGCGAGCCTTCGTCGAAGCGCAGGTGGGGGTGCGCCTGCCGGGCCACCTCGATCATCGCCGGCGACAGGTCCACGCCGAACACGTGCAGGCCGAGACCGTCCAGATGCGCCGTCACCCGGTCGGGTCCGCACCCGAGATCGGCGACCGGAGCCGCGCCCGCGGCCGCCGCGCCCGCGGCCGCTGGGCCCGACACGCCCGCCGCGCCCGACACGCCGGCCGCACCGGCGCCGCCGGCCAGCACGAGTTCGGCGAACGCGGCCAGGAACGCCCGATCCAGCGGCTTCTCGCCAAGTTCGACCTTGAGCAGCTCGGCGTAGTCGACGGCAACGGTGTCGTAGGCGGCCCGGGTGGCCCGGAGATAGGACGCTTCAGTCATGCCGCGGACGGTACTGTCAGCCACCGACCACGATCCGGGCATGCGGACCAGCGGTGAGCCGGTGCGTGCGCAACCAGTTCCTGAGCGAACACCCCGACGAGCTTCTGCCCGTCTCTGCGGACGGGCACAGGCTGCGTATGCTTGCACCGCTATTGGCGGGGATGCACAGCGACAACGGCGGCGCCCAGGCCACACACAGTGGCGGCAGACGATCGGACGGTAACCATGTCCCCCAGTCACCGGGCTGAGAACTACCGCGACCCGGTTGCCGAGCAGACCGGCTTACCCCGACTCGGCGGTCGGTATGACCTTGGCGAGGTGCTCGGTCACGGGGGTATGGCCGAGGTGCGTATCGGTATTGATCGGCGTCTTGGTCGGACGGTTGCGGTGAAGACGTTGCGGGCTGATCTGGCTTCTG